>JACQZL010000125.1:0-15083 GCA_016213865.1 Candidatus Rifleibacteriota bacterium | reverse complement strand
CTGGTGTGGGCCCAGGGGAAGCTCTCGCGTCTCCAGGAGGCGCTGGAGCAGGCCTACCGCCACGGCGAGGACGCCGCCACGCTCCGCGTGGAGGGACGCCCGCCGCAGCGCGTTACGGGCCGGCTGCGGTGTCCCGACTGCGACCTCGACTACCGCGAATCGACGCCCAACCACTTCTCCTTCAACAGCCCGCTGGGCGCATGCGAGACCTGCCGGGGCTTCGGCCGGACGATCGACCTCGACCTGGACCTGATAATCCCGGATCAGAGCCTCTCGCTCGAAGAGGGCGCCATCAAGCCGTGGACGACGGATTCCACCGAATCCGAGCGGGGAGAGCTGGCCGCCCACTGCCGCCGGCGGCGGATCCGGATGGACGTCCCATACGGGCGGCTGCCCGCGGACGCCCGCCGTTCGATCGTCGACGGGGACGAGAAGTTCTTTGGCATCCGCGGGTGGTTCGCGTGGCTGGAAACCCGTACGTACAAGATGCACGTGCGGGTGTTCCTGAGCCGCTACCGCCGCTACCAGACCTGCTCGGCGTGCGGCGGCGCCCGGCTCAAGCCTGACGCACTCTTGACGCGCGTCATGGGGATGAGCATCGCCCAGATGAACGCGCTGCCCGTGGGCCGGCTTCGCGAGGTCTTCGGGCGCCTCTCGCAAGAGCTGGGCCGCAACCCGGCCGTGGCCCTGATCGCCGGCGAGGTCGCCGGTCGTCTCCGCTACCTCGAAGAAGTGGGTCTGGAATACCTCACGCTCGACCGCCAGTCGAGGACCCTGTCCGGAGGCGAGGTGCAGCGCGTCAACCTGACCGCGGCCCTGGGCAGCTCGCTGGTCAACACGCTCTACGTCCTGGACGAACCCAGCGCGGGCCTTCACGCCCGGGACAACCGGCGGCTCCTGGGCATCCTCCAGGAGTTGCGCTCGCTCTCGAACACGCTGCTGGTCGTGGAGCACGACCCGGACCTGATCCGCGGGGCGGATCACCTCGTCGACCTCGGACCGGGCGCGGGTGCGGCCGGAGGGCAGCTCCCGCCGAAAATCCAACGGGCCAGCTCCTCTTCAACGGGCCGCTCGAATCGCTCGAAACGGCCACCGAGCGCAGCCTGACCGCGCGGTTCCTGTGCGGTCTCGAGACGATCCGGGTCCCCGAGCGACGCCGCCGGGTCAACCGGGCGAGGATGCTGCGGATCCGGGGGGCGCGAGTCCACAACCTGGACGGGCTCGACGTCGACCTGCCGCTCGGCTGCCTGGTGGCCCTGACGGGCGTCAGCGGCAGCGGCAAGAGCAGCCTGATGCTGGATATCCTGCACCCCGCCCTCGAACGCGTCATGGGCCGCCTGCCCTCTTCGGGCGAGGGGACCTGGGACGGTCTGGAGGGGGCCGAACTGCTCGACGACGTCGTCCTGGTCGACCAGGCGCCGCTGGGGCGCTCTTCCCGCGCGGTGCCCGCGACCTACGTCGGCGTCTACGACGTGCTGCGCGCGCGCCTGGCGGCGACGGACCAGGCGCGCGAGACGGGTCTGACGGCCGCGGCCTTCTCGTTCAACGTCCCGGGCGGCCGGTGCGAGGCCTGCCGCGGCGAGGGCGCCGAGAAGGTCGAGATGCAGTTTCTACCGGACGTCTTCGTGCCGTGCGACACCTGCGGGGGAACGCGCTTCGGCCCGGACGTCCTGGCCGTGCGCCTGCGAGGGAAGAACGTCGCCGAGCTCCTCACGACGACCGCCGACGAGGCCTGGGAGCTGTTCCCGGACGACGAGGATATAAAAGAGGCCCTGGAGCCTTTGAGGACAGTCGGCCTGGGCTACATGCGGCTGGGGCAACCCCTCAACACCCTCTCGGGGGGCGAGGCCCAGCGCCTGAAGCTGGCCGCCCACCTGCGCGCGGGCGCCCGGGGCGAAGCGGGACTGCTCTTCCTCCTGGACGAGCCGACGACGGGCCTTCACCTGGACGACGTCCGAGTGCTCCTGCGCGTCCTCTCCGACCTCGTGGACCGCGGCGACTCGGTCCTGGTCATCGAGCACCACATGGACGTCATCAAGTGCGCCGACTGGATCCTCGACCTCGGCCCCGAGGGAGGCAACCAGGGTGGACGCCTCGTTGCTGCCGGGACCCCGGAGGCCGTGGCCCGTGACGCGGCGTCCCACACCGGCCGCATCCTCGCCGAGGTGCTGGCCGGTGGGCCCGGACCTCGCCCCCTGGCTCCCGGCTCCCGGCCTTCGGTTCCGGGTGACGGCGGCGACGAGGGACCCACCTCCGCTGCGTCTCCCACGCCCGTCGTGCGTCCGCCGGCCGCGGAGTTCGCCGGCCGTCACATCCTGTTGCGAGGAGCGCGAGTCCACAACCTGCAGGGCCTCGACCTGGACGTGCCGCTCGGCCGCAAGGTCGTCGTCACCGGAGTCAGCGGCTCCGGCAAGTCCACTCTGGCGTTCGACATCCTGCACTCCGAAGGGCGCCGCCGGTACCTCGACGCGCTGTCGACCTACGCGCGCCAGTACCTGCGCCAGACCGCCCGCCCCGAGGTGGACCTGCTGGCCGGTCTCCCGCCGACGGTCGCCCTGGAGCAGCGGACGACCCGCAGCGGAGCCAAGTCGACGGTGGCGACCGTGACGGAGATCTACCACTTCCTGCGCCTGCTCTACGCGCGCGCCGGGGTGCGGCACTGTCCGCAGTGCGACGACGCCATCGGCACGCTGGCGCCCGCCGAGCTGGCCGTCCGTATCCGCGAGCAGTTCGCCGGCCGCACCGTCCGTCTGCTGGCGCCGCTGGTGCGGGGCCGCAAGGGCCATCACAAGGACGCGTTCAAGGCCGCCGCGCGCGCCGGGATCGAGCGCGTCCGCGCCGACGGCCACGATGTCGACCCGGCCCGCCCCCCGCTGCTGGACCGCTTCCACGAGCACACGCTCGAGGCCGACCTCGGCTCGCTCGACCTCTCCCGGGCCAGGGGCCGTGCGGCCGCGGCGGCCCGGACGACGCTCGCGAAGTGGCTGGAACGTGGCCTGGCGTTGGGGCGGGGCAGCGTGCTGGCCGAGTGCGACGGTGAGAGCCGCATCTACAGCACCCGGCTCTTCTGCGCCCGCTGCGGCCTGGGCCTCCCGGAGCTGGACCCGCGTCAATTCTCGTTCAACAGCGTCCACGGCTCGTGTCCGGCGTGCCGCGGTTTCGGCGCGACCCTGGAACCGGACGCGACCCTGGTCGTTCCCGATCCGGACCGCACGCTTTCGGGCGGAGCGCTGGCGCCGTTCGAGCGAGGACCCTTGGCGCGTCACGAACGGGTCCGCTACCTGCACCACCTCGAGCACGACTTCGGGATCGATACGGCTTTGCCCTTCTCGCGCCTGCCCGCGCGCGATCGGGACCTGATCCTGCACGGGGGCGCGCGAGGGCGCCATCGGCTCGAGGGCCTTCTGGAGCGGTTGCGTCGCTACAGCGAATCAGAGGAAGAAGGAGAAGAAGAGCTTCGCTATCTGTCGTACGGCTTCCTCCGGCAACGGACGTGCGCCGATTGCGGGGGCCGTCGCCTGAGGCCCGAGTCGCTGGCGGTCCGGGTCGACGGCCTGGGGATTGCCGATGTGACGGCCCTCAGCGTGACGCGGGCCCGAGAGCGTTTGACGCACCTCGAGCCGGGTGGACGCGACCGCGTCATCGCCGCTGCCGTCCTGACAGAGCTGCAGTCGAGGCTCGCCTTCCTGGAGCGCGTCGGCGTGGGGTACCTGTCGCTGGACCGGCCGGCCGATACGCTCTCGGGCGGCGAGATGCAGCGCGTGCGCCTGGCGGCGCAACTCGGCGCGGGCCTCACGGGTGTCCTCTACGTCCTCGACGAGCCGACGATTGGCCTCCACCCGCGGGACACCGCCCGCCTCCTCGACACGCTCGCGTCCTTGACGCAGGCCGGCAACACCACGCTGGTCGTGGAGCACGACGAGCAGACCATCCGATGGGCCGACGAAGTGCTCGATCTGGGGCCGGGCGCCGGCAGGCACGGAGGCAAGCTCGTGGCCCGCGGCACGCCGGCCCAGGTCGCGCGCGACCCCGCGAGCCCCACGGGCACGTGCCTGCGTCAAGGGCCGCTCGAGGGGGTTCCGAGCCCCAGGCGCAGCCTCGACGGCTCGGTCCGCTGGCTGGAGCTGCGCGGAGGCCGCGAGCACAACCTGGCCAACGTCGACGTCAAGTTGCCGCTGGGCCGGTTCTCCTGCGTCACGGGCGTCAGCGGCTCGGGCAAATCGACGCTGGTCCGCGACGTCCTCTTCCGGGCGCTGCACCGCCTCAAGGTCGGGTCGGGCCAACTGCCGGGCCTGCACGACCGCATCCTGGGCCACGAGCCGATCGAGCGCGTCGTCGAGGTCGACCAGAGCCCCATCGGCCGCACGCCTCGCTCGGTCCCGGCGACCTATGTCGGCGCCTACGACCACATCCGGCAGCTCTTCGCGTCCGTGACCGAGGCCCGGGCGCGCGGCTACGGCCCGGGCCGCTTCAGCTTCAATACGAAGGAGGGACGCTGCGCGGCCTGCGAGGGCGCAGGTGAGCTTCGCGTGCGCATGAACTTCCTCCCGGACGTCCACGTGCCGTGCGAGGAGTGCAACGGTCTGCGGTTCGACCGCGAGACGCTCGCCGTCGTCAAGGACGGCAAGACGATCGCCGACGTCCTGGCGATGACCGTCTCGGAGGCGCTCGACTTCTTCCGCAACGTCCCCGCGGTTCGAAGGCTGCTGGAGTTCGTCGAGGCGAGCGGCCTGGGCTACCTGGCCCTGGGCCAGCCCAGCAACACCCTCTCGGGCGGCGAGGCGCAGCGCATCAAGCTGGCCGAGGAGCTGGGCAAGAAGGGAACGGGCCACACGCTCTTCGTCCTGGACGAGCCCACCACGGGCCTCCACTCGAGCGACGTGCGCAACCTGCTGGGCGTCCTGCACACGCTGGTCGACCGCGGCCATACGCTGGTCGTCATCGAGCACAACCCCTCCGTCATGCTGTCGGCCGACTACCTCGTCGACCTCGGCCCCGAAGGGGGTGAGGACGGCGGTCGGGTCGTCGCGACGGGCACCCCGGAGCAGCTCGCCGCGAAGGGGAAGGTCTCGCACACGGGCCGTTACCTGGCGGGGCTGCTGGAGGGTTGGGCGGAGTAGTGCTAGTCTGTCGCTCGACCCGCGAGGCGGGAGACACCTGCCGCGGCTCTTCGAAGGCACGGTGACGGCATGACCGCAGAATCCCAGGCCATCCAGGAACAGATCGAGCGCCGCAGGGAACGGGCCCTGCTCGAGTCGTTCAAGATCTCGAAGACCGGCCAGCGTCAGGTCCTGACGGACTTCGACGTCGCGTCCCCCAGCGGGCGCTCGTACCGGGTCCGCATCCGCTCCGTCAAGGAAAGGACCAACGGGTGCACGTGCCCCGACTTCCGCACGAACCTGCTGGGCACGTGCAAGCACGTGGAGGCCGTGCTGGAAAAGCTCCGCACCAGGCATCGCTCGCGCCTCGCGTCCCTGGCCGCGGCCGAGGAAGACCGGGCGCGCATCTTCCTGTGGGATGTCGACGAGCCCAAGGTCCGCCTCACGCCCACCGTGCCTCCCGCCGGGGTCCTGGGGCAGCTTTTGGCCCGCTTCTTCGATGCGGACGGCGTCCTCCTCGGCGACCCTCTGGAGCGGTTCGAGCTGCTCGCCAGGGAGCTGGAGCTGTTGCCAGGGGCCGCCAGCAAGGGCGCGGTGACCGAAGACGAGATCGCTCCCGTGATGGCGGAGTTGCGCGAGCGCCGAAACCGCGAACGGCGCCGGACGTGGTTCCTCGAGGAGGTGCAGGCCGGCCGGCGCTCGCTCGACGTTATCTCGGCCCGCCTCTACGACTACCAGCAGCAGGGGATGCTCCACCTCGCCCTCGGCGGTAGGGCGCTGCTGGCGGACGACATGGGCCTGGGCAAGACCGTTCAGGCCATCGCGGCGGCCACGCTGCTCCGGGAGCTGAAGGGCATCCAGAAGGCGCTGGTGGTGACGCCCGCGTCGCTCAAACACCAGTGGGAGCGCGAGCTGAAACGGTTCACGTCGCTCCCCGTGCAGGTCATCCGGTCGGCAGAGGACCGGCGTGACCTGATCTACGCTCAGCCGGCCTTCTTCACGGTCGTCAACTACGAGCTGCTCCTGCGGGAACGCTGGGTCTACCAGAAGCTGGGGCCCGACCTGGTCATCCTGGACGAGGCGCAGCGCATCAAGAACTGGCGCACCAAGACGGCCCAGGCGGTCAAGGAGCTGACCAGTCCGTACGCCTTCGTCCTGTCGGGGACGCCACTGGAGAACAACCTCGACGAGCTCTACTCGGTGATGCAGTTCCTCGACCCGCGGCTGCTGGGCCCGCTCTGGAAGTTCAACAGCCAGTTCTATGTCCTCGAGAAGCGCAAGAGCGGTCACTTCAAGGTCCTGGGGCATCAGAACCTCAGGCTCCTGCGCGAGCGGATCTCACCGGTGGTGATGCGCCGGACTCGCGACGAGGTATTGGACCAGCTCCCGGACCGGACCGACAACACGTACTTCGTCGAGCTCACGAAACGGCAGCTCGAGCCCTACTCCGACTACCTCTCGTCGGTGTCGCGGCTCGTCCATCTGGCCGAGAAGCGTCCCTTGACCCCCGACGAGGTCAAGCGGCTGCTGATGTGCCTTCAGAAGATGCGTATTATCAGCGATGCGCTCGCCTTGCACGATGCCCGACTGTCGAAGGCCGACATCCTGGCCACGAGCCCCAAGCTGGGCGAACTGGGACGGATCCTCGGAGAGCTGGTCGTCGGGACCGACCGCAAGGCCCTGGTCTTCTCCAGCTTCGAGGGGATGATCGACCTGGCGATCCGCCACGTGATCGGCGACCTGAAGCTCGGCCACGAGAAGCTGGCCGGCTCGGTCCCCACCCAGAAGCGTTCGAAGCTGCTGGAGCGGTTCCGAGAGGACCCGGCGTGCAAGGTGCTCTTCTCGACGGACGCGGGCGGCGTCGGCCTCAACCTGCAGGAAGCCAGCCTGGTCATCAATCTGGACGTGCCGTGGAACCCGGCGGTGCTCGAACAGCGCATCGGCCGCGCCCACCGGCTTGGACAGAAACGCTCCGTTCAGGTGGTCAACCTGGTCACCAGCGCCAGCATCGAGGAGCGCATGCTCGACGGCATCGCCAACAAGCGGCAGCTCTTCGCGGCCGTCTTCGACGGGACGACGGACGTCGACGAGCTCCGCTTCGATCGCACCCGAGGATTGCTGGCGCGCGTGCGCGAGATGCTGGCACCCGCGGTTCCGCCCGTCGTGGACGCGGAGGTCGTGGCCGTGCCCGAGGCCCCTGCCTTGCCTGCCGGAGAGGCCGGGTCCGTAGCGGCCGCGGCGGGTCCGGGCGGGTTGCTCGCTCTGCCGGCCGCTCCGCCGGCCGAGACCGCCCCCGGGGCCCCGCGGCCCGAGCAGCCGTCCGCCGAGGCGCCGAGGCTGCTCGCGGCAGCCCTGGCCGATCGCCTGGGCGGGCATCTCCTGATGATGCGGAGGTGGACCCGACCGGGCGACCGGACGCCCAGCCTGCTGCTGATCGTCGACGGCGAGGCCGAGTCCCTGCGCCCGACCGCGGAAGCAGCGCTGGTGGCCCTGACCGGCGCGGAGACGCCGCCCCCGCTCCATCTCTTCGATCGCCAGACCTACCGCTCGCTGGTCGGGCTGCTGGGACCGGGGATGGAGACGGCCCAGGAGGAACTGTGGCGGGCGCCCTCGCTGCCCCGCCTTACGGAGCCGGTCCAGGACCAGCGGCGCGTCGAGGCCGGCAAGGCGCTCGAGGAGGCCGGAGCCCGCATGCGCCTGGCTCGCCTGATGTCGGAGAACGGCTTCGCGGCGGACGCCTTCGCGCCCCTGGGCCAGGCGGTCGACGCGGCGCTCAAGGCGTTGCTCGTCTTCCACGGCGCGCCCGCGGGTGCCGCTCCCGGAGACCTGGCCGCCATCGAACGGCACCTCGTCGCTCCCGGCCTCCTGCGCCCCGAGACAAGCGCCCGGATCGCGTGGCTGCGCGGCGTCGGGGCCCAGGCCGAGCTGCTGGGAAAGGCCATGGACGCCGCCACCCAGATCGTGTCCGAGGCCGGCGAGGGGCTGCGGGCACCGGCCACCGGCAGTTGACCGGTTGCGGTTCGAGTAGTAGTAACCAAGGTGACGGGCCACGCCTGCGCGCGGCCAGGTCGTCGTTCGATCCGACCGAATCGGAGGAGCCCATGGTTCTCTGGCAACGCGTTCTCGCTGCGGCACTCGGCGCCGGCCTCTTCGCCGTCGCGTCGAGCGCTCCCGTGCCGGCGGCGGAGCCCAATCCCGCCAGGACGGAGTTCTCCTCGACGAAGGTCGCCGAAAACCTGTGGATGCTGACGGGCAGCGGAGGGAACATCGGCGCGTTCGCCTGCGACGAGGGGGTCGCCCTGGTTGACGACGACGTCGCCGAGATGGCGGACAAGCTCAAGGAGGCCGTGGCGAACCTCTCCTCAAAACCCGTGCGTTATGTCATCAACACCCACTGGCATCCCGATCACGTGGGCGGCAACGAGAGCCTCCGAAAGGCCGGCGCCGCGATCATCGCCCATCACGGCACCCGCCGGGCCATGACCGTGAGGCATCGCGTCGAGGCCCTTCGACAGGACCTCCCGCCCTCGCCGGCCGGCGCGCTGCCGGAGGTCACGTTCGAGGAGGCCATCACGCTCCACTTCGGGGGCGAGGAGTTGCGCGTCTTTCGCACGCTGCCCGCTCATACCGGAGGCGACGTCATCGTCTACTTCCGCAAGGCCAACGTCTACCACGCAGGGGACAACTTCCAGACCGCAGGATATCCCTTCGTCGATTTCTCCACCGGAGGCAACATCAACGGGATGATCGTCGTCGCCGAGCAATTGCGAAAGCACGCCGACGCCGCCGCCAAGCTGATCCCGGGCCACGGGCCGGTCGGCACGAAGGCGGACGTCGAGGAGTACCTCGACATGCTCGTCGCAATCAGGGATCGAGTCCGGGCCCTGATCCGCAAGGGCAAGACCGCCGACGAGGTCGTCGCGACCAAACCCAGCCGGGAGTTCGACGAGCGGTGGGGCAAGGCCTTCCTCACGGGGGACCAGTTCGTGCGGCTGGTCTACCAGTCGCTCACGGCTCGCTCGCGCCAGTAGCGGCCGGAGCCTCTCTCCCGGCGGGTTGCCCAGGCCCGACTGCCCCCGGGAGGACCTCCTCGCCGACCTGCTGCTGCGCCGGCGCGTGAGGAGCGCCTGGTGCTGCGCGCGGGGCCGCTCCCGAGAAAGGTGGGCCCGGCTGCACCGGGAGCGACGCAGAGAAATGGGGCACCGACCATTCCGGTGTGGATTATCCGCACACTTCGCTCGGGAGGAGGTAGGGGCGGGGCTCGTCCCCGCCCGCTCTGGGCGCACCTTGCGGGCGGGGACAAGCCCCGCCCCTACGTCGCGGACTGTGCGGCCAGTGAGGTCGGACTTGACCGGTGCCGCGGCGTCTTCCTCCTCCGTTCGTCCTGAGGAGCGCTCCGCAGGAGCTGACCAGAGCTCCTCAGGGTCAGGAGCGCATCTCGAAGGACGGACGGAGGGGGCCGCCATACGGTCTGAGCCGCCGAGCGTAGCGAGGCGTGTCGAAGGCATGTCCTGAGCCTGTCGAAGGCATGTCCTGAGCCTGTCGAAGGGGGGGCGGGAGAACTGGCTCTGCGAGCTGTGCTTCGACTCGGAGGTTCGTAAACGAGCCTCCGGCTCAGCACGAACGGATCCTGATCTCCCCATGAGTTAGCGTCGCTCCCGCTGCACCCATCCGACCTGTCTGCCAGGCACACTGCTGCTAGACTGAGCTCCGTGGACACCGTGGGCTGAATCACCGTGCAGAGTCCCGCACTATCCGGGAGCGTCTCGACCGTCCGCGACCTGGCCGAAGAGCTTCGGCTCTCCGCCCTCTCGGGGCTTCGGTGGAGGCTCTTCGTGGGCCTTGCTCTGGTCTTCATTTTCGCGGGAAGCCACCCGCACGCGGAGCTCCTGAGCGAAGGGAGCCTCGGGGTGCCGGCCTGCCTTGCGCTCCCCGTGATCGGTTTCGTCACCCTCGGAGAACACCTGGCAACTCTGGGCCTCTGGCCGCTCGCGGCGGCGATCGTGGGCTACGGTCTTGTGGAACGTCTCTGCCTCTGCCGGTTGTCCCGAGGCCCTCTCCTGGCTTGCGGCAGGGTCGTGGTCGTGATCTCGACGGCGTTCGCCCTCGCCCTGAACGTGCCGCTCGTTCTCGTCCTGGCCAGCTTCTGATGGGACCTTTGACCGACACAGGTATCAAGCCGGACCTGCCGGCAGGCTCCCTCCAGACTCATCGCGAGGCGGCGCTGGCGGAGCTGCGTTGGATTCTCGTCGCGGGCTTGGGGCTGCACCTGGTGGTGTTCCGTGTCTGTCTGGATCGCACGGTCGCGATTCCGAGATCCGCGGCGGCGGAACTGGTCTTTCACGCCTCGGACTGGCTCTGGTGGTCGTGGTGGCTGGTCTTGCCCGCGGCGGTGCTCACGTATGTCCAGCTCGAACGCAGGTTCCTGTCCCGACTCTCGCTCTGGGTCCTGCACGAGACGACCCGCCTGGCGACCGTGCTCTGGCTCGGGATGATCCTGCCGCTCTGGTACCCCTGGCACCGCACCTGCAACTGTCTGGAGTACCTGTCCGAAACCAACCTGACCGTCGCGACGCTGCCGGCCCTGGCCGTCTCGCTCTTCGTGGTCTCGCTCATCCGAAACGCTCGCGGGAGGTCCCACGACCTACCGCCGCGTCCCTGAGACTCGGATCCTCGGGGCCGTCCCGCGGACAAGCCCGAATTCCCCCCACCCTTGCCCTCCCCCGGAGGGGGAGGGTGGGGAGGGGGTCGAGCCACGCGAGGGCAGTAGGGCCGGCGTCCCCGCCGGATCTTGGCCGGCGCAGGCCGGGCAAGACCCGCGCACCGCCACTCAGGAGGCCAGTTGCAGTTGTTGACCCCCATACCACTGAAGTAGCGGACAGGAGTACGCCTTCCAGCCCGGCGAGCCAGCGGGTCGCGTCACGACGTTTGCCCCGTCCAGTGAGCACCTCGACGGGCGGTGAGGCAGAGAGTTCACTTCGGGCTCGTGCCCAGGGTGCCGCCACCCGGGAGCTTCTGTAGCTCACCCTTCAGCCGCGCCGTCTCGGCCTGGGCCGCAGCCAGCCTCTGCCCGGCCGCTTCGAGCTGCGACTTGAGCTCCGCGAGCTCGCGCTGAAGGTTCGCAGCCTCCTCCTTGTTGGGAGGGTTCTCGTGCAGGGCGGTATCGATCGTCACCTGGAGCTGGCTGCACCGCTGCCCGATGTTGTCCAGTTCCATGCGAGCCGTTCGCTCGGCCCGCCCGGCCGCCTCGAGCGCCTTCGCCGGGCCCTCGGGCACCAGCCGTTGGGCCCCCGCCGCGGCGGTGGTACCAATCGAAGCGTCCGCGGCCGCCGGGTCGTTCGTGGAAACGACCCGCGCGGGCTTGACGGGATTGGCTGCCGAGACTTCGCCTGTCTTGGGCAGGGCTTGCGGCTTGCCCCCGAGGCAGCCGGAACTCAGGAGCACCGCACCTGCCAGCGCGGCAAGGCCCACCCAGGAGAGCCGTCGTCCAGTGCCGTTGTCAGCCGGGTTCACAGTATTCTCCTCTCGTCCGCGTCGCGGCCGAGCGGCCTGCGACAGACCTGACCCGGCCGCAGTATACCCCGGCAGCCCACGGGCCCGCCGGCCGTGCTTCCAGCTAGAAAGGGCCCCAGGGATTCTCTTTCCACCATGCGAGCCCCTCGAGGCAGCGAGCGCACGGGCATCGGCGGCCTTCCGTTGCTGAACCTCAATACGGTGTCACGCTTCGCTTGGGTGACAGAATAGACCGTCTGGAAAGTGGCCTCGAGTTGGTAGGTGCCCTATCCCCGACGCTCGTCGATCACCTGGCGTGCGCAGCCGAAGAAGTCCATCACGCACGGCATCGTCAGCCGGTAATAGACATTGTTGCCATGCCTGGTGTCGTCCACAATCCCTTGCGATCTCAGCACGGACAGGTGCTTGGAAACCGTCGACTGGTCCAGGCCCGACATCTTGGTGAGTTGAGTGACCGTCTGCTCGCCGCGACTGAGCTGCACGACGATTCGCAGGCGAGCGACATTGGACAGCGCCTTGAACACGGCAGCCTGCTGCTTCAAGAGGGCAAGTTCATCCATGGCTGCAAGTGTATGCCCATATGGCCATTGCGTCAACGAATCTGTTCGTGATGGGTCCTGAGAGCCGGCGCTCGATTGTCCGGTGCAGTCCGGTGATATCAGGCTTCCTGCGCACTCGCCTGCGCGCCGCAGCAGGTTGCGCCTTGAAAGTACCTCCGCCGGATCCAGAGCGAGACGTTCACCAGGCCGATCAGCGCCGGCACCTCGACGAGGGGGCCTATGACCGCGGCAAAGGCCGCCCCGTGATGGATGCCGAAGGTCGCCACCGCGACGGCGATGGCCAGCTCGAAATTGTTCGAGGCGGCCGTGAACGACAGCGGGGCCGACTGGCCGTAGCTCGCGCCGGCCTTGCCGCTGAACCAGAAGGAGGCGAGGAACATCACCACGAAGTAGAGGAGCAGCGGGATGGCGATGCGGACCACGTCGAAGGGTAGTTGCACGATCTTCTCGCCCTTGATGCTGAACATCACGACGATCGTGAACAACAACGCGACGAGCGTGATCGGGCTGATCTTGGGAATGAACTGGTTGTGATACCAGTGGTCTCCCTTGGCGCCTCTCAGGAGCAACCGAGTGATGAGACCCGCCAGGAACGGGATCCCCAGGTAAATGAAAACGCTCTGGGCGATCTGCCCGATGGTGATGTTCACCACCGCCCCCGAGAGCCCCAGCCAGCCAGGGAGGATCGTGATGAAGACCCAGGCGTAGACCGAGAAGAAGAGCACCTGGAAGATCGAGTTGAAGGCCACCAGCCCGGCGCAGTACTCGGTGTCGCCCCCGGCCAGCTCGTTCCAGACGATGACCATGGCGATGCACCGCGCGAGGCCGATCATGAACAGACCGACCATGTACTCCGGCTTGTCGCGCAGGAAGATGACAGCCAGCACGAACATCAGGATGGGCCCCACGATCCAGTTCTGCGCCAGCGACAATCCCAGCACCCGGGTGTTGCGGAGGACCTTGCCCAGTTCTTCGTAGCGGACCTTGGCCAGAGGTGGATACATCATCAGGATCAGTCCGGCGGCGATCGGAATCGACGTCGTCCCAAGGCTCATCCTCTCGATCAAGGAGACCACCCCGGGCACGAGATACCCCACGCCCACGCCTACCCCCATCGCGAGGAAAATCCACAGGGTCAGATACCGGTCCAGGAACGATAGCTTGCCGGCAACGCCAGCTTCTTGCTGCGACATCTCTGGTCAACCTCCGAGAAGAAGGACCGCACGGCGAAAGGCCGGGCGGCCTCGGCGGGGCGGACAAAGACTCCACTCCAAAGCGTCCTCAATCGTATGGTAACGTGGTCATATTGTCAAGTCTGCGCCAGCAGACGGAAGCATGTCGGTAGCCTGGCCAGCCCCGCCCGTACGTTGTGAATGGTGCGGCCAGATCCAGGGAGGATGACTGGTGCCGCGGTGTTCGAGGTGGCGAGGCGCGACGCACCCTTTGGCTGACTCGAGTTCGCGCCGCCACTCCCGTTCCGCCACGAGCACTGACTGCCGGAGCCGGGTCGGGTCACCTCGTGCCGGCCAGCTTCAGTTTCTGCAGCTTGCCGCCCAGCAACTTGACCTCGTCGCCGAACTCGGCCACCAGAAGCCCGAGGTTCTCGACGTCCTTGGAGTACTGGGCATCGGGCGCGTTTCCCGAGGAAGCGGTCCGCTCGTGTAATGCCGCCAGCCGGCTCAGTTGCTCGCTGTCCGACACCAGCCCCAGGAGACGGCTGTCGAGGTTCTGCAGCTCGTCCTGCCACGTGGCCTGGGCCTGCGTCGTCGGTCCACCAGGGGCTGCACTCGAATCCTCGAGTTTCGCGACCATCACGTTCATGAGGGCCAGGCAGTCGCTGGCCATGACGACGTACGTTTCCAGGGGGCCGAGCCGCCGGCCCAAGGCCTCCATGCCGAGTCGCGCCAGTCGCCGCCGGGTCACGCGCGCACGCCCGTCTGACGTCTCCGGGAACCCCCCGGCTGTCGAACCCAGACGCCGGAGCAAGCTGGTCAGATCCGCCCTTGTCTGGGCCTCCGTCAGGAGCGCCTGCCCGTCGAAGGGTCGATGGAGGTCCCAGCCTGTTCTCGCCGCACTGACCCGCACGGCGAGAGCGGCCCAGTGGTCCTTCGGTACGTCCGGAGGAAGCAGCTCCGAGGCCGGCGGGACCGGACCGGCCAGCGAGTCCTCTCCCGAAGCCAGGGGCAAGGCTCCGCGCGTGGCCACGGGGGCTTTCAGCTCATCGCCGAGCCGCGCCAGGATCACGGCCCACTGGTAGCGGTTGACGGTCTTGTCGGGGTGAAAGCAGCCGTCGCTGGGTTGCAGGATCTTGACCATGATGGAGGCCGCGATGCAGGTGGCATCCGGGTCCGAGAACGGCACATCGGCGAGGGTATCAGTCGACTCCTGGGCGGAGGCTGCCGCGATCCCGGCAAGCAACGTCAGTGCCAGCAGGAGGCCTCCGCCCGAAGCTCGAGGGCCCGGCCTCACCCTTTCACCGATCCGTCTCGTCATGGGGCAACCTCCCGGACAGCGCGACCGCTGCAACACCGATGAACCGCTGGGCCTCTCCCAGGAAACCAGCGGTTCCGACGTCCCAGCTTACCCTGCCCCGATGCCCACGGCAACGCCAGGGACGTGTGCCCCAGGGTTCCGGCAAAGTCCTCGAGAAGGACATCGGCAACCCGGTCTCGTCACCCCCGCGCAAGCGGGGGTCCAGGATCGATGCGACCCCTGGATTCCCGCTATCGCGGGACTGACGACTTTGTCCGTTCCCCTGACGTGGACCCGGCGTTCGAGGCCGTGCGCGCGGGCAGAGGATCGGATAAGCTCCTTGAAGTGATCGCAATTCCCGGGTATCGGCTCACCGGCCGGCTCGGGTCGGGCGCTTCCGGGACAGTCCACCGCGCGATCCAGGAAGACCTCGGACGCG
>JACQZL010000156.1:2759-6130 GCA_016213865.1 Candidatus Rifleibacteriota bacterium | reverse complement strand
GGACCCGGCCCCGGCGGCCTTCTTCAGCCTGGAGATGTCGGCCCGCCAGCTCGTCATCCGAATGCTCTGCAGCGAGGCCCGCATAGACTCGAACCTGGTCCGCGGCGGGTACCTGAGCGCCCACGACTGGACGCCGCTCACCAACGTCGCCGGAATCCTCTCCGCGGCGCCCATCTTCATCGACGACACGCCCGGCATCAGCATCCGCGAGATCCGCTCCAAGGCGCGCCGCCTCAAGAAAGAGCAGAACATCGGCATCGTCTTCATCGACTACCTGCAGCTCATCACCGATCCGCACCAGCGCCTCGAGAGCCGCCAGATAGAGATCAGCAACATCTCCCGCTCTCTCAAGAGCCTCGCCCGCGAGATCGACTGCCCGATCATCACCCTCTCGCAGCTTTCGCGAAAGGTCGAGAGCCGCGAAGACAGAAGACCCATCCTCTCCGACCTGCGAGAGTCGGGCGCCATCGAGCAGGACGCCGACCTGGTCCTCTTCCTCTACCGCGACGAGGTCTACAACAAGAACAGCGAGGACAAGGGGACCGGCGAGCTCATCATCGGCAAACAGCGCAACGGCCCGCTCGGCACCATCCGGGTGACCTTCCTCAAGGAGTTCACCAGCTTCAAGCCCTTCGAGGGGATGTTGCAGGAGCCGGGGTAGAGCCGCGGGGCCCTCAGCGCTGGACCGCCGAAGAGCCTCTGAAGGCCCCCCCTACCCCAGCGCGAACCCCGCTTCAGTCCCACGCCAGGCGAAGGCCCCCCAGCCGCATGTTCTTCTTGAAGCCCAGCCCGCGGCTGCCCGGTGTGGCGACGAGCTCGACGACCAGGTCGTTCGGCCCCGCGTGGAAGATGCGCGGATCGACCTGCATCGCGAGAACCGGCAAGATTGACGCGCGCTTGCCTAGGGCCTTGTTCGGCTCGTGACGGAAGTCGAGCACGACGCGCCGGTTGACCGTCACCCGGAAGACCAGCTCCGAATCGAGCTTGACGCTGATCAGGGAAAGCTCGGCCCGCTTCCAGGTCGAGGTCTGCGGCAAGACCGGATGCCACTCGTGGCGGTCGACCGGGATGACCCCGGCCGCGGAGAACCCTGCGCCCAGGAGGGTCCTGAACTCCTTCATCGGATGGGCCCACGCTGCCTTCATGGAGAGGCGTTCCTCGGTGCACGCCGCCTTCTTGCCCAGATGGGCCGTGTAGCCGGGCCGGAACTCCGAGCGGAAGAGCTGTTCGACCCCCGTGGAGTAGGGGACTGCCACAAAGGCGCAGTAGTAGTCGATGTCTCGCAGCTTGCGCAGGGTTGCCAGGACAGTCTCCAGGGTCTCCGGGGATGCCGTCCGGTCTTCGAAGACCGCAGGCCCGAGGAAGCTGAGCGCCTCCAGGTCCTGCTGGTAGGGCTCGAGCCGGAGGCGGTCGCGCAGGGCCCCGGCGAGACGAGCGGCCAGCGGATCGCCTGCCGGGAAGGGGACGTAGTAGGACACCTCCGGGGGCTTGTCGCCGACCAGCAGGGCGGACAGGTCGGTCCGGGCGATGCTGGACCAGGCCCCCGTGCACACGGACGAGGGCAGGTGACGGTCGACGAGCGCCGCCAGGAGCCTGGAGACGTCCAACCGTTCCAGGTGCTCCGCGAGCCGGACGGCCAGGCGAGGGAGGAGTGCTCGACCTAGCAACTCGACCAGTTGCTTTCCTTCCAGACGAACGGGATCGCCCGCCCCGTCGGTCAAGGTCAACGAGGCGGGACCGGACCCGGGGCGCCAGCCCTTTAGCGTCAAGCGATGGCGCACCGTGGGGACCTTCGCCGCGTCGGACAGCGTCCCTGCCTGCAGTCGGGCGATCGTCGGCGACGGCGTCGTGAACTCCAGGGCCAACCGGCCATCGGCCACTTCGAGCGCGACCGGCTCGAGGGCGTGGGCCGGGACCTGGAACCGGGTCTCGGACACCCGCTTTCCGCCCGGCAGCAGGATGCCCAACCGATACTCGGCGCCGGGCGTGAGGGGCTCGAGGGTGACTCCGTGCTGCTGGCTCGCAACTGCCTCGGGGCCCGAGCGGCGGACCGTGGCGGCCGGGCCTGCTTCCACCAGGGCCCACTCCACGCTGGCCGCGTAGGCCGCCGGACTCCGCCACTCGACCGACGCCCTGCGCAGGCCGACGCGCACCCGGACGTCCGCTGGCGAGTAGTCCCGCCCCCAGCCCAGCAGCCAGGCCAGACCAAGGAGAAGCGGCATCGCGGCGACCGGCAGTGCCAGGCGCTTCCACGAGGAGGGCGGCTCCGGGACCCGGGCCGCCGGCGCTCGCATCGAGGGTCGGTCCGGCCGCGCGCTCGTGGCAACGGCTGCCCTGCCGGAGGCCGGGCGCACGCCGGAGGGCCCCGCGATTACCTGTGGACTCGGAACATCCGGTGCAGGCGATGGAGCTACTGGAGCGTTCGGCTCCGGTTGTTCGAGCCGTGAAGAGCTGGCTCGACGCTGGACTGCCCCGCTCCTCTTGCGGATGGCGTCGAAGTCGGTGGCCAGCTCGGTCGCGTCGCGATAGCGCAGGGCGGGGTCCTTCTCGAGGCAGTTCAGGATCACGGTCTCCAGTCCTGGAGAGAGCTTCGAATTGAAGGCGGTCGGCACCTGCGGCTCGGCGTGCAGCACCCGCATCAGCACCTCCGGAGAAGTGGGGGCCGCGAACGGGAACTGCCCGGTGGTCATCCGGTAGAGGATCACGCCGAACTGCCACAGGTCGGCCCGGGCGTCGATCTGGCGGCCTCGGATCATCTCGGGCGCCATGTAGTACGGCGTCCCCACCGCGCTACCGGCCCGCGTGATGGCGGTAGCGCCCAGCTCCTTGACCAGCCCGAAATCGGTCAGAATCGCCTTGCCCGATTCGTCCATCATCAGGTTGGCGGGCTTGAGGTCGCGGTGGACGATGCCCATCGGGTGGTAGTACGCGAAGGCCGCGAGGAGGTCGCGTGCCACTTTCATCGTGAAGTCGAGCGGCGGCACCGGTTCGGCCTGCAGGCGTTCCTCGAGGCTGGTCGCTCGCAGCAGTTCCATCGCGTAGTAGTAGACACCGGCCTCGTACCCGTAGTCGTAGATCTTGACGATGTTCGGGTGCGACAGTCGGGCGCAGACGCTGACCTCCTTGTTGAAACGCCGCAGCGCCTCGGGGCCGCGGGCCAGCTTCTCCTCGGGCAGCACCTTGAGCGCCACCTCGCGGCCCAGTTCCCCCTGGGTCGCCCGGTAGACGATGCCCATCCCGCCTTGTCCCAGCTTGCCCAGCAGCAAGTACTGCCCGATGCGTTGGGGTTGCTCCGTCATCCCAGCGACGAAGCATAGCAGGAAGTCGAGGAGCGCGGGACTGCTTGCGCCCCCCGGAGCCGGCCTGCTATC
>JACQZL010000156.1:0-2722 GCA_016213865.1 Candidatus Rifleibacteriota bacterium | reverse complement strand
GGCCTGCGCTCCCAGAGCCAGCAGCTCCTTGGAGAAGTCGCCGGGAGCGGACTTCACCTTCCAACTCGAGGTGATCTCGGGAGGAAGCGCCTTGTCTACTGCTGCCACGAGCTCGGGTTTGGCGTCCGTGGCAACGACGACCGCATGGGCCGGCGGCAGGGGCGGCCCCCGGTGGACGATTCGCAGGAAGTTGAGCTGATCGGCGTTGCGATCCAGCAGGTGCGCCCGGATCACGAGAAAATCGCAGCCGCCGGTCTTCAACTTCTGGAAGACCTCGCGCATCGGAGCCTGCCCTGGTTCGCCTTGCCTGGGGGGCTGCCGTCCGCCGCCGCTTCCCTCGGGCCCGCCTTCTGCGCCGCCGGGTTGCACGGGCTCCAGGCTCTGATAGGCCGTCTTCGGATCGACGCCGGCCGCCTGGAACATCAGATCGGCGAACCGCGACAGGCGCGCGGGCATCGCCCCGCGCTTACCCTGGAGGTCCTTGAGCGACTGCGCCGGAGACTCGGCCATCACGACCACGGCCAGAACGTCTGTCTTGTCCGGGGGAAGCCAATAAAGAGGCTTGAGTCCCAGGGCGGCGGCGCTGTCGATCAGCCACACGGTCGGCACGATACCGACAGCGAGTGCCCTGGTGATGATCTGCTTGGGGACCTTCCCCGCCTTGAACTCGTACGGGTTGGTCGTCCCGCCCAGGGCCGAGCCCAGGTTGGCGGCGAACTGATCGAGCGGGATCGCCTTCTGGAGCGGTTCTTTGTCCGGCCGGAAGTACCAGAGTGCCGGTGCGTTTTGAAGAGTCGACCGACGGACGTACAACCCCACCGGAACGAGCACGATCAGTATCAGGCAGGCGATGAGGAGTTTCTTCATGGCGCACCTACTCCCGTGGAAATCTCAACTCACAATGAAGACCATTCAGAGAATGGCAGGTGCAAGTCCGAACCGCAAGCCTCCGCGAAGGGTGGCAAATCCGTCGGAGTTGCCTCGGCGCAGGCGGCATGCTGAACCACGGCCGGAGGCTGGCCGGCAGAGGCGAGTTCTGGACACAAAGGACCACCCTCGGCGCGGTCCAGGCTGAACCGGCTGGCGCCGGCCTCGAGGGCTCCTGGGGGCGTGGTCCCACCCTGTCCTGTTCCTGTCCAGTTTTCTGATGGAAAGCGCTCCTTTTTCGGGCGTTTCGAGGGACCTAGAGGAAAGGAGACGTCAGGACCCACGACTTCTCCAGTAGTGATGCCTTCACACTCCTGCCATAGCGGGCGAAGCTTGCCAACTGCTTGCCAGGTTTCGGGCCACTCGCGGCCCTCCGGATCGGGCCCGCGGCCGCGTCAGCGGGCCCGGCGTCGCTCCTTGGTTTCGCGGACGGCCGCCTTGAACTGGTGGATCGTCAGCTCGAGCTGCTTGAGCGTCGTTTCCAGCACCGACAGCTTGACCTCGGGCTCCCAGCTCACATCCAGGTAGTACATCAGGGCCGAAAGCTCGGGGCGGCCGCGCCGAACAAAGTGGTAGTACGGGTCCTCTCGCGTCGGCGGAGTGATGATGACACCCAGCTCCGAGAGCGCCGACAAGAAGACCCTGCGCTCAACGACGAGGAGTGCCAAAGAACTCCACCCTCGCCTGGTACATCGGCCACAAGGGCGACATCACAGGGCCCTTTGGCGGCCGATTGACGACGTCGTAGACGCCCAGGCGCTCTCCCTGGTCCAGTTCGTCCCAGAGGGATTGAGGCGAGCGGTGAAAGAGCTCGTCCAGCTTGTTCTTGGTGATGCAGCGCTCGACCCAATGCTCGATCGCCTGCCCCATCATCCTCTGGGCCTCTTCGATGGTATCGGCCCCGATGATGATGCCGTGGTCCAGGGCTACGCCGGCTACCGACCCGTCGCGGGCGCGCTTGAACAGGACGTGCCCCACGAAGTCCTTCGGGAACACGTCCAACCGCGAGACCCTGATCTCCATGACTTGACCTCCGGCGGCCGCCGCCCACGCCTCGGCGCGGGCAATCGACTCGCGGCCTCTCCACTACAAGAGTACATCACTGGCCCGGCCGCGGGCAAGGCGCGGTCCGGCCGGAACCGGCACGGGAGAGCACCTGGTCCGACTTCACCGGGGCCGCGGTCGCTCGACCTGCAGGCTCTCGGCGATCGCCAGCTCGCGTCTGCCGGCGGTCGCCGGCGGCGACGACCTGGCCGGGCTCACGGCCGCACCGAGCCGCGCTCGGTCTTGACCGCCGAGAGGACCTGCAGAAAGTGTTCGACCCGTATGGAGAGCGTCCAGAGCAGGGCCTTGATGGTCCGAATGCTGTGCCGGTACCGCTGGTTCTCGAAGTAGACGAACCCGATGAGACCATTCGTGGCGTACAGGCGCCAGGTGCGTGGCCACACCGCATCGATGGCCTCCGACCAACCTTCGGGTGGCGGCGGGCCCGGCACCTGCTCCACCCGCTCGAGATACGGGGCCAGTGCCCGCATCCGGTCGGCGTGGGCGACCGGGCTAAGCACAATACCCATGAATTAGACGATCTTGCCGTTCTGTGGACAAGCGCCCTCACGCCTGTCGTGGACATGCTTCTCGGCTGGTTGCGGCAGAAGTACCATGGTCTCCCTTGGGAGTCCTCGCCTCCCAGTATTGATGTGGCGCGGCAGAGTTGCCATGGTCCGGTCAGCTCCTTAATTCAGCGGTATTGGGGCTAAGCAACGGCTCGGTCAAGCTCTGCCCGCTCCCCGGCGGC
>JACQZL010000155.1 GCA_016213865.1 Candidatus Rifleibacteriota bacterium | reverse complement strand
GGAGGGCTGGCCAGGGGCTGACGGGGACGATGTGGGTATGGCGGAGCCGGTATCGAGGGGGCGAGCTGGCCCGGGTTCCGCTCACCCTGAGTAGCGGCCCCCTGGGCCGCGTATCGAAGGGCGCGAGCCAGGACCGGCAAGGACGCCCGCCCTACTGCCCTCGCTTCGCTCGGGCTGGCAGGTGCCGCTCCTGACCGAGCAGAGGACGTCGTTTCTCGGTCCGACTCGGTGAGGGCAGGTCGGTACACCCGTTCGTAGAGGATCTGGCCCGAGGCAGAAATGCCTATGCAGCGCAGGTCCTCGTCCGCGCTCTCCGGTTCGGCCTGAGACTCGGGACGACTGGTGGTCGGCGTAGTGAGCAGGTTGTGGGACATTGGGAGACTCCTTCAGGGTTCAGGAGATACGGTGCGAAACAGGACGCCCGGAGCAGTGCTGGGCCCATGTCAAGCCCGGAGGCATCGCGGGAACCTCGCCGTGAACTCCGCCTCCTCTCTTGGGCACGGGAGGAGGGTCAACTGGGTGTGGGGACCTGGGAAAGACCCGGGGATCTCCGTTCGTACGCGATGCCACGGACAACTGTCCGCCACCATGCTGCAGCCGAGCTCCACGCGCCAGGGACCCGTGGTAACGGGTGCTGCCGGCGTGAGCAAGGTCCGAGACGTACTGGCATCAGCCTGGGTAATGGGAAGGACCGGGGGGAGATCGCAGGGTCTGCATGATGATGGCCCGAGTCACGCAAGCAACGCAATCCGGCGCGTTCTTTGATAATCGCGTCGCTGGTGGCTGGGATCCCGACAAAGCGAGTGGGTCCGACCGAGAGGTAGCGGGCCAGGCACCCTGCCCGCCAAGCAGCCAGGATGCCGGGCGGGACGCCTGCAGGACCACGGACAAAGTCGTCGTTCCCGCGAGAGCGGGAATCCAGGGGCCGCATCGATCCTGGACCCTCGCTTTCGCGGGGGTGACGAAATCGGGTTGCCGAAGTCCTCGTCGAGGACTTTGCCGGGACCCTGGCGACGCCTGCCCCACTCCTCTTTTCAGACACCGTCTCCGATAGACTCGCAGACTCTCAGGCTTGCTCGGTGCCGAGATCGGCGAGCCGCCGGCCCGGAGACTCAGCGCCCGGGCTTGGCGAAAGCGAAGACGTTGTCGTTGTAGCGCCGCACCATCGCCGAGCGGATCTTCATGGCGATGATCGGGTTGGCGTCCAGGAAGGCGATGAACGGGACCTTGCGGAACTTCAGCAGAGACGTGCGCTCCAGGGTGATGGCCGCCGCCGATCGGGGCGAGCCCTTCATGATTCCCATCTCGCCGAAGAACTCCCCCTCGTGCAGATACGCCAGAACCTTGTGGATCTTGCCCGGAGCTTCCTTGACAATCTTGATCGAACCGCTCTCCACGACGTAGAAGGCATCCGAGGCGTCACCCTCGCGGAAGATGGTGAAATCCGCGGGCAGATATTCTTCCTTGGCGATCTCCCGGAGCTTCTCGAGCTCGGCCTCCTCGAGGTCGGCAAAAAGCAGGATTTGGTTCAACGCGATGGACATCGGACGAAAAGTCAGGCCCTCCCGGACAGCCGGACGGCGCGTCAATGCTACCACGGACGGCGGTCTCGGCGCACCGCGTCCAGTTCCGCTGGCGCCGCCGGCCTCCTTACCCCGCAGCCTCAAGCTGGTTGCTGCCGGGCTGGTACGTCTCGGGGACCGCGTCTTGCTGGCCCGCCGCGCCGCGGGTTCTCACCTTGCGGGGCTCTGGGAGTTTCCGGGCGGGAAGCTGGAGCCGGGCGAGTCGCCCCAGGACTGCCTGGTGAGGGAACTGGCCGAGGAGGTCGGGCTGGCGGTCCGGGTGCTCGAGCCATACACCATCGTCTTTCATCGTTACGAGCCGTTCGACCTCCTGATGCTCGTCTACGAGTGCGAGGTCGTCTCGGGCGAACCGCGGCCGCTGGAGTGCGCCGAGGTGCGATGGGCCACGGTCGCCGAAGCCGGCGGCCTGGAGTTCCCGCCCGCCGACGAGCCCATTCTCGCAAAGTGGCGGCTGGAAGCGGCAGCCCCCGCGAGATGGTGAGTTGAGCCCGGGAGGCCGCCACCCTCGGCGCCTCACGGAATCAGCTTGCCGAGCAGCACGGCGCGAGGGGCACCGGTCGCCGCCGGCACGCTCGAAGGAGTGCCGCAGATCGTCTCGTTGCCCAGGATGGCGAAGGAGAGGGCCTCCTTGGCCTGGCTGGGGATGCCCTTCTCGTCGACGGGAACGACGGGGATGTTGCCCAGTTCGGCCTGGATCATGGCCCGCAGCGTCGCATTCCTGCTGCCGCCTCCGCAGAGGATGACCTCGTCGGGTCGCCAGTAAGGGAAGACGAACCGGCGGTACGCCTCGCCCACCGAGGCAGCGGTGAAGGCCGTCACGGTCGCCACCAGGTCGTTGCCCTTGACCCGTCCGAAGAGCGCCAGCGTCGAGAGCGTCCGGAAGAACTCGCGGCCGAAGTTCTCGCGGCCGGCGGTCTTGGGCGGCGGCTGAGCGAGGAACGGGTCCTCCATCAGGCGTTCGACGAGCGCACGGTCGGCCTGGCCGGCGGCGGCCATGGCCCCGCCCTCGTCGTACTCCTGCTTGCCCAGCGTGGTGTCGTGGACCACGGCGTCGATGATCATGTTGCCCGGTCCGGTATCGAAGGCCAGGAGGTCCTTGGCGCTGGTCGACGGCGGCAGGAGCGTCACGTTTCCGATGCCTCCGAGGTTCTGGACGGCCACGGCGCGCCCGGTCTGCTGGAACAAGATGCGATCGGCGTGGGGCACGAGCGGCGCCCCCAGGCCTCCCGCCGCGATGTCGCGCACGCGCAGATCGGCCACGACGGGCACTCCGAGGCGCTCGGCAATCACCGACGGCTCGCCGATCTGGAGCGTCGAACGCGAGGAGTACCCCGCGATGACCCGGTTGTTGGGCAGATGGTGGATGGTCTGGCCGTGGGAGGCAACGAGGTCCACCTGGGCGGGTTTGAGCCCCGCCGCGCGAACGACCTTCAACGCCGCCTCGGCGAAGAACTCCCCCAGGACGAAGTTGAGGGCGCAAATGACGTCGACCCGGGCGGTCTCGACCTCGCTGGCTTCGAGGACGGCCTTCTTGAGGTCGGAGGGGTAAGGCGACGACTCGAAGGCCACGAGCTTCCACTTGAGGCCGGGGCCCGTGCCCTCGATCTCGGCGACGCAGGCATCGACGCCGTCGGCCGACGTTCCGGACATCAGACCGACGATCCGCCTGCTGCCGACCATCGAGAGTCTTGTTAGACGCTTCATGTGCGCGACTTTACCAGGTCTCCGGGCGCGGTTCCATGCCTTCCGGCGGTGGGGGAGCGACGCAGAGAAATGGGAAGGCGCATGACTGCAGGCGGCAGGAAGGGACGCCCGCCACGGAGCCACAGTACCACTGAATCAGCGGTGCCCAGTTTCCCTACTGGAGCTTCTCTCCAGACCTCACCAAGGGCGATGCTCGCCCCTGGAACCCGCAATCATTGCGGGTCCCAAGGGATGCAATCCCTTGGGCGGGGTTCGGGGGCGAAGCTCCCGATTGGCAAAAAGGGTACAACCAGGAGAGTCTCAAGTCAGGGTATTGCACTTGGCCACAGAGCCACCTGCGGAACGTGCTCCCCGGGCTTTCATGCCCACTTGTCGTCTGCCGGTCGGGGACCTATACTGTGTCGCTCCCAGCCGAGACGAACGGAGTCATGGCGACGGCCGGCGGCCTCGAGGGCGCAAAGGATGGCAGGTGTGATCCGTACCGCTCTGGTAGTGCTACTCCTGGTTCCGCTTCTTGCTGCCTCGGCTCTTGCCGACGTTCCGGCGCAGGTGAAAGCGCTGCCGGAAGTCTTCGTCATCCATGCGGCCAAAGAGAACGCCGCCCAGCTATCGGCGATCGCCGCGGTCAGCGCGGCTGTCCGGCGCACCGACCAGGGTGTCGAGCAGGCGCTCGTGGTGGCCGACGACATCGACTTGCCAGTCAACGCCCGCCTGCTGGAAGCCTGGAAGAAGCTCATGGCCGGCAAGCAGGTCACGCGGGTCGTCTTCGTCGGCGAGGTCGCCGAGGGTGTCCGCAAGACCATCTCCGCGGGTCTCGGCAACCCGGCCGAAACCGTCCTGACGGGCGGTCCGGTCGAGATCTCCGAGGGCCTGGCCGCCCTCAGCCGCAAGGCCGGCGTCAAGGCGTCGTTCGAACCGCTGCCCATCCCCGAGACGGTCGGCGACGAGGACGTCATCCTGGCCGCCAACGCGGCTGCCGCTGCCGTGACCGAGGGCGCCGTGCTCCGGTACACGAAGGCCAAGAAGGGCGCCAAGGCCGTCACGGTGGAGAGCCTGTACACCCGCATCCTGGAAGGCACCAAGGCCACCTCCGTCTGCGTGATCGAGGATGCGACGCAGGCCCTCCCGGCGGCGTTGGCCGCGGCGCACTACCGCGCGGTCGTCACCAAGGTCCCGCGCGAGGTGCTGGCCCGCGCCAGCTCGCTGCACAACCGGGTCATGGGCCGCAAGGCCGTCCACTCGATCACCAAGCTGGAGACGCTGCCTCCGCGAGAGCCCGGCCTGTTCGACGCCGAGTCGCAGGACGCCAAGGCGTTCTTCGAGTGGCTCGCCTCCAAGAACCTGGATCGCCCGGGATCGCTCGAAACAGTGATGGTCTTCGCCCAGCACGGCCGCAAGGGCTCGCTGCCGCTGACCTTTGACCGGCACCTGGTCGGCTCGCCGCTCGCACCGGACAAGGCCGGAGCCCTGGTCGGCCGTCTGCCCCTCAAGCCGATCGAGAACCTGGCGGTCCTGAACCGCTCGACCCTGCAACGCGAGTTCTTCAAGGTCTCGCCCGCGACCGGGACCGTGCAGCTCTCGTTCGTCGCCTTCGAGGGGAACCACGACAAGGGCGGCAGCTACGGTCCCTGGAAGGACAACTTCGGCAAGGCGCACTGGATCAACGAGCTGGTCGGCGTACCCGACAAGAAGGACACGGGCGTCTACCCCGAGATGAAGAAGGCGGGCTTCCGCATCCTGTTCAACAACGGATGGGACCCGTCGACCAAGCCGCGCCAGGACCCGCTCGAGAAGACGGACGGCGTGGGCTTCATCTCGCAGCTCAACAAGGGCGCCACGCTCTTCTACTCCAGCAGCCACGGTGACGACGACTGCTTCTTCCCGTTCTCCGTCGACACCAACATCAATGCGGACTGCAACTACGGCGACCCGAAGTGGCCCTGCCGCCGCGGCCGATTGACGACGATGGGCTCCGACATGACGTCGGCGGATATCGACGCCAAGTTCCAGGACCTCTGGGGCTGCGTGCCGATCTTCAACGCGTGCCTCGTGGCCAACGGCAATTGCGGTCCGGTCCTGCTGCGGCACGGAGCGGGCGCGGTGGTCGCATCCTACATCTCGGTCAGCTTCGACGGGGCCGGCTGGTGGGGCGTCCGCTGCTGCGAGCAGCTTGCCAAGGGCGACTCGATCGCCCAGTCGGTCGGTATCGCCTACGCCGAGTGCTCGGACATCTTCCCGACGGGTTCTCAGGGCGTCGATGAGACGCTGCGGTACGTCGTGTTCGGCGACCCGCACGTAACCCTGTCCCTGCCCGCCACGAAGTAACCCGCTCCCTCACGGCACGGTTCAACGCCGCTCCTCATGCGCTCAGCGCGTGGGGAGCGGCTTTTCTTCGGCCCTCCGCTCGCGGCCATGGCTCAGTGGCTCTATGGACCATGCAGCCGTGCATCCAACCATCCAGCCCCTTCGGCCCCTTCAGCCCCCTCGCCCCCAACCGGTTTCACGGCCCCAGCTCGAACTCGGCCAGCACGGGGTAGTGATCGGATGCCCGAGGCGCTGGGTCTTCCCGGACGACGCGGCACGAGGTCAGCCGCTCGGCCAGCGATGGGCCAACGAAGAGGTAGTCGAGGCGAGTGCGGGCACCCTCGTCCTCGAAGGCCGGCGTGGGGTCCGTGAGCCCCGGATCGGAGGGGTTGGCGCGACGGAAGCAGTCGACGAGCCCGGCCCGGTCCATCCACCGCCAGGGCATCGTGTCGGGCCGCCCCTCCTCGTCCAGAAGCCGAACGTTCCACTCCTGGCGCGGAGCCAGGCCGCGGAGCTCCAGGTCGACGTCCGCGGGCGCGACGCTGTTGAAGTCGCCCGCGATGGCCACCAGGGCTCGTGTCGCTCGACGTGCCCCGTACCAGGCCAGGGTCTGCGCCTCGACTGACCGCTGCGAGGCACCGAACGGGTGAAGGTGGGTCGCGACCAGCACGAGGTTGGGTGCCGGCTCCCGCTGCACCTCCACTGAGAGGGCGCCGTGAAACCACGGACCCTTCAGCGCTTCGACCCGTACGGGATGGACCTCGGGAGCGAGGTAGACGGCGACGAAGGAGCCGCTCGGGGTCGGCAAGACGTGACCGCGCAGGCCTGTCGCCCGCTCGAAGCGGCAGCACCGATCCGAGGGCTGGCCGGAGCGCCCGACCGCGTGGAATCCGTTGGCCTCTTGCAGGAAGAGGACGTCGGGGTGCGCCCCGGCGACCAGTTGGGCCACCAGCTCGAGGCGGTCTTGGGCCTCGTCGGTGGCACCGTCCTTGATGTTGTACGTGAGCAGTCTCATGGGGCCTCCAGGTCGAGGTATCTTGACGCCTCCGGGCAGCGTACGCAAGCGGATTCGGGGGTTGCGGACATTTGTGGATAAGCGCGTCAATGCCCCTCTGGTGGCCGAGTTTGCGAGGAGATCCAGGACGCCACCCCGGCAAGCGTCCTGTCTGGACAAAAGTGCTGGAAATCGGCCGCTATCATGGTCTAGAATTGCGTCTCGCTCGGCCAGGCCGCGCGGCCAGTTCGTGATTGGCCGGCTGCCGGGTCCCGGCCGCAGACCGCGGGAAGGCT
>JACQZL010000154.1 GCA_016213865.1 Candidatus Rifleibacteriota bacterium | reverse complement strand
GTGGCTCAACTGGATCTTCGAGCAGCAATTCCTGCATCACTTCCCGGTAGAGGTCGTTTGCTCGCCCCAGTACGAGCGCGTCTGCCGCGAAAGAGCCGCCGAAGTGCCGGCCGAGCTCGATCCGACCCGGCCCGGCCAGGAGCACCTGGCGGGGCGATTCGGTTGCCTGGCGGCCACGCAGTTCTGTTTGATCGCCAACGCCGGGGTCGTCTATCCGTGTCTCTACCTCCTGGAGCCCGCGGGCAGCATCCTCGAGGAGAGCTTCGCCTCGATCTGGCAGTCCTCGCCGGTCTTCGAGGCCCTGCGCGACACGCGCCGCCTGGGGGGCAAGTGCGGCATCTGCAAGTACGCCGACCTCTGCGGGGGCTGCCGGGCGCTCGCGAAGGCCGCCGCGGGCGACATGAAGGCGGCCGATCCGTTCTGCAGCTACCAGCCGGGTTGATGGGGGGGGGTGGTTGGGTCTTCCCCTCCGTTCGTCCTACTATGGCGGGCCTCCGCCAACAAGACTGGATGGCGGGGGCTGACCCGGCTGGCGCCGGGTCAGGACCGGCAGGGACGCCGGTCCTACTGCCCTCGCTTGGCTCGGGCTTCCCCCTCCGTTCGTCCTGAGGAGCGCTCCGCAGGAGCTGACCAGAGCTCCTCAGTGTCAGGAGCGCGTCTCGAAGGACGGACGGAGGGGGAAGCCATCCAGTCTGAGCCGCCGAGCGTAGCGAGGCGAGTCGAAGGCATGTCCTGAGCTTGTGTCGAAGGGGGGCGGGAGAACTGGCTCTGCTAGCCGTGCTTCGACTCGGAGGCTCGCAAACTCGCCTCCGGCTCAGCACGAACGGATCCCCGTTTCCCCATGATCCGTCGTCGCTCCCATCTCGACATGAGTAGGTTTTTTTCGCTTTTGGTTGCCGCTCCCCTCGGAGTGCACTAATGCCTTCAAGACGGGCCGGTCTCGACACCACTCGCTCCCTCTTTTTCTTCGAAGTCTTTCGCAGCCCACCGCGCCCAGGCCTTTGAACCCGTCCGGGAGGTGACTCCTTCCGGGCCTCACTGTTTCACGGCCCCCCAAGCGCATGCTGCGAAAAAAGGACCCGACCCGGACGCCCTGCGAGCCCCCCGCCGCCGAGCTGCCTCCCCTGCCGTCTCGATTCGCGGGTTTCTCGCTGATCGAGCTCCTGATCGCGATGGCGATCCTGGGGCTGACGACGATGGTCGCCGTCACCGTCTTCTCGCCCGAGCCACACCGCGAGAGCGCCGCCAGGCTCCACCTGGAGTGAACAACTACGGGGGCGGATTCGTCTACAGCTTCGGGCCGAACGGCGTGGACGAGGGCGGCAAGGGTGACGACATCGTCGTCTACTACCGGCCGCCGACGGCCGCGGTGGCTGACCGTTCGCCGTCGCCCAACTCGACGACCGGCACGGCACTTCCTCTGCTGTATGCGGACTGGGGGCTGGCGACCCGGATGGGGAAGACCACCACGGGCAACGAGTTGCGGGCCGCGGATGTGACCTTCTACGTCGACAACAACAAGGCCGGGGGCGCGGCGACGGTCGTGCAACTGCCCGGCTCGATCCACGATGCGGCCGGGGACCGCGACAAGTGGCGCGTGAGCCATCAGGTGACGACGCGCCTGATGGACGGCTCTCACACCGTGCGCGTGGAGATCCTCGACGCCGAGAAGAAGCCGGCGCGGGCGGCGTGGAAGTTCACGGTCGATACGCAGAAGCCGGTCATCTTCTCGATGACCCCGGGTCCGAACACGACGCTCGGGGTCGGACCGCTCTTCGTGTCGGCGCTCCTCAACGACCCGAGCGGCATCAACCTCAAGGCCACGAGGTTCAGCATCACGGGCCCCGGCCTGACCGCATCCGTCCGCAGCCTGGAGGGCGTGCCGGACACCTCGGACGAGCTGCGCTACTTCCAGCTCTCGCAGCAGTCGGTGCGGTTCACCCCGCCTCCCGGGGTCATGCGGGACGGCACGTACACGGCGAGCCTGCGCGTGGCCGACGGCCTCTGGCAAGATCCGGACAAGACCATCGCGAGTGAACGGCCCCGGGTGACGGCGCTGAACGCCGAGCACGAGAAGACCGAGAACTGGACGTTCAAGGTCGAGGACAAGTCGCCCCCGTCGCTCACGATCCTGCAGCCTCGCTACGGGACGACCGTCACGACCTCGGACGACCTCGACTCGGCCTCGGTCGACACCGTGGAACTGGACGTGCTGGGAAGCTCCGACCCCACGCAGAGCGGGGTGCGCGAGACCCAGATCGAGTTGGTCGTCGACCCGGGCGGACCGCGAACGTCGGGGCCCCAGTCGACTGACAAGAAGACGGCGTACACCGACGACGCCGGCCACTTCTCGTTCGCGAAGGTCAGCGTGGGCGGCGGCAGCGGCGCCTCGCGGATCACGTCGTCGACGATCTGGGTGCGGGCCGTGCGGACCAAGCAGGGCGGAGAGACGCTGGGGTCTAGCAGCCAGGCCTCCTCGGGGTGGCTGCCGACGCTGGTGTACGTCTACAACCATCCGGAAGACGCGGTTGCCTTCTCGGCCTGGGCCGAGCCGACGACGACCGAGCCGAACAAGGCCGTCACGTTCTACTTCAAGGTCGACCGGGGCACGGCGCCGTTCGACTACGTGTGGGACTTCGCCGACGGCCAGCAGCAGAAGGGCATCCGCGACCGCCTGGGTGCGCTGGTCAGCGCGGGCGCCGACCCCAAGACGACCGGGGCGCAGCACGCCTACCTGACGACCGGGACGTTCAACGCGCTCCTCAACATCAAGGACGCGCGCGGCATGGGCTCGAGCAAGCTCATCCCGGTCTACGTGGGCACCGAGTCGGAGATCCCGCGCATCAGCGTCAAGGCCGACCCGTTCGCCTTCAGGTACACCAAGGACCCGGACGCCTATATCGACGCCTCGACCGCGACGAAGACCTGGTTCAACATCCGGATCGACGGCAAGTTCCTGGGCGAGTGGCGGCTCAAGGTGCTGGGCAGCCGGGAAGGCCGCGTCTGGTACCACAACAAGGACGAGAAGGACGTCAACGCCGACGGGTTCAACAACACCGCCCTGGAGTTGGACCGGGATGCTCCGCACGGCGTGACGTGGAACAAGGCTGCGAGTAACTCGTTCCGCGTCCCTTGGACGGGCCGCGACAACACGCTCAAGGACAATCCGACCGACGTGACGGGCACCGCCCGGGTGGTGGTGGCCTTCCCCGGAAGCGTCCTGGATGCCAAGGACTCGAACTTCGCGCACAAGGTCGTCCTGGAGTACAAGGACGCGTTCTCGGTCGACGAGACCGCCGCGACGACGGTGGCCACCAGCCTCGTCCAGGTGTTCAACGGTGCCCCGCAGCCGGGACGCATCCGGATCGTGAGTGTCCGGGGCGACCCGTACTCTCCCCAGCTCTTCGACGCCAACAACGACGGCACCCCGGACTTCACGAACAGTCCGGCGGTGGACCTGGCGATCGATCGGCCGGTCACGACGAACACGCGCGACCTGTGGATCTCCAACTACCCGCTGGATCTGCGCGGCTTCCAGCCAGCAGGTTCCACTCCCGACACGAAACTGCATCCCAGCTACCTCCCGGCCACCCGAGTCACGACCGAGACACCAGGTGGCTACGTCTTCATGAACTGGACGCTGGCGGACGGGGCGACCTTCGACAAGTCGGACGGCAGCACGGGGTGGATTCCGCTGACCGACGCGAACCTCAACTTCCGGGACTGGCCGCTGCTCTCCGGCGCGGAGCGACACAATTTCCCGGCCTTCCCGACCCAGGCCAAACCGTTCGTTCCCGGAGACCCACGCACCGGCCTGGGCTGGGACTCGCAGGGTGGCCTCTCTCTGGCCGCCGACGGGGCGCACTGGGTCCACGCCATCTTCCGCAGTGCCGGCCCGTTCATCTCGACCGAACTGGACAACTTCCCGTCGTTGCCGTTCACGCGAGGCGTCACTTCGGTTTCGATCTTCTACGACGCGACGCCGCCGGAGGTCATGTCGCCGACGCGGATCGTGAAGGTCCAGGTGGACACGCGGACCCAGAGCATCATCGGTACGCTCGAGGTGACGGCGACCGACCGGGGGAGCGGTCTGGTGCCGCGCGGCAAGGTGCTCATCACGACCCCGGACCAGGTCGTGCCCACCTACAAGCCGTACGCAACCTCCTTCACGCACAACTTCGGCCCGCTGGCCAAGCTGCCGGCCACCGGCATCATCCAGTCCTACGTCCAGTTCCAGGACAACCTGGCCAATACCAGTCAGAAGCTGACGGCGCAGACGACCACCAACTTCAGCCAGGCGAGCGCCGCCTTGACCAGCTTCACCTGGACGATCATCGGCTCGGGCAACCTGACCTACTTCCAGACGAAGGACAGGACGCCGGTGATCCTGGGCCTGTCAGACATCGACTCGGCCTTCCCGTTCGTCGAGCAGTGGCGCCGCAACGCCGTGAAGCTGCCGGCCTCGACCACGTTCGAGGACGCGTTCGTCTCGGACGGGCCGGACTTCCTCACCATCGACAACTTCCCCAACCCCGACGATCGCCTGGGGTTCCTTTACTCTCGCCGGCCCAACTCGAGCACCAACGACAACGAGGACAGCTTCGCGGTCGACAACCAGCACCGCTATTACCTGGCGCTGGTCAAGGGAGCCGCCGAGGTCGAGTACCGCGTCTACGAGGTGCCACGCACGGTCACGATCGCGCCCGGGGACGTGACTCAACTCGATCGTCACCCGATCCTGGCGCGCGTCAACCGCGTGGCCGACCCCAACTTCGAGGCCGGGCGCGTCAACGAGGGCATCCTGGTCTTGCCCGACCAGGTCGCGAGCGGCCAGGCCGGCTTCCGCACGAAGGACCTCCACGGCACGAACAAGCTCTACCTGGCGACCGAGGTCTGGGACAAGAGCGAGAACCTGCTGATCAGCACGAACCCCAGCGACTTCGCCACCTACCCGTACAAGGGCGTCATCAAGGGCTTCAACTCGGGCCTGGTGGCGGCGAAGGACTACCACCTCTCCAGCAACCGCTTCCGGGTCCGCGTCGGCTTCGTGGCGTCGCAGACGGCCTACAGCCTGAGCGACATCCTGGCCCCGTCGGCACGTTTCCTCAAGGGCAACGACAACAAACCGCGCGTGCTGGCGATGCAGACCGAGCCCACCAGCCCGGGCCTTGCGGGGGTCCATCCCGATGCTCCCTTCACCGCCCTGGTGGACGTGCCCGATCGGGCCGCGGTCGGCACGCCTGACCTGACGACGGGAACCGTCGCCGGAACGGTCTTCAAGGTGGAGTTCGCCAACTACTCGAACGCCTTCGAGATGATGACGACGGGCACGGTCTTTGCCGCCGTCCGCTTGAACTTCACGGGGTCCCAGGGCACGACCGTCGTCTCGAGCTTCGCCTACGTCGCCTCGGACGGCAGCCTGTACCTGCCCGCCGGGACCAGCCAGACGCTGCGCACCTCCGCCCCGGACTACGATTTCACGGAGGTCGACGGCCGCAAGCTCAAGCCGTCGACGTTCCAGTTCATGCAGCTCATCGACGTCCGCGGGGCTCCGCGGGTCTTCAGCCCGGACCTCACCTGGCCCTTCCTGGACGGCAAGGTCGGCACCCTGACCGCGCGGGTCTGGTACCGGGACGAGAAGCTGGAGCTCCTGGCGCCGGTCGAAGCGTCAGTTGCGGTCGACACCGCGCTGCCGACGAACACCGCCGGGACCGGATTGCCGGGCCTCTTCCTCGAGACGCTCCTGCCCAAGAACCACGTCGATCGGGCGGCCGATGCTCAGAGCTGGCTCTACTGGCCGGCGACCTCGGGGTGGCTGAGCGCCGGACGGACGCGCTGGACCAGTTGCCTGGACGTCCAGGTCACCTACGACGCCGCGGATGACGGCGACATCTACCGCGAGCACTCGAACTCGCTCGAGGGCTTCTACTCGGGCCAGAGCCACGCCACGGCCGTCGACGCGGAGCACGACGGCCCGGCCAACGCGGGTCCGGACGACGCGGGCCGCCCCGCCCGTCTCAAGCGCTGGAGACTCATCAAACCGAAGGGCACTCCGAAGACCCAGCTCATGACGGAGGCGTTCACGCTGTCAGCGGCAGACGGACCCAAGGAGTTCAACTTCCGGTTCCGGGACACCAATTTCAACGTGACGCCGGCCCCGCTCTCGTCCCCGGACCCCGGTCCGCCCGCGGCGCCCACCTACCTGACGACGGTCTACCTGGATACCACGCCGCCGGCGCTGGACACCTTCCGATACACCACCAGCCCGGTCTCGCCCAAGTACGCCAACTCGCTGCGCAAGCTCAGGCTCGCGACCGAGGCGAACCCGGCGACGGTCTTCTGGACGAACGACACGCAACCCCGGTTCCAGTGGAAGTTCAGCGACCCCGGCTGCAAGGGCAAGACGACCGACAGCGGCATCGGCGTCAAGGGCGTCAACATGACGTTGTCGCAGGTGGGCGCGGTGCCGCCGGTCCCGGCGCTCTGGCCGACGCAGCACCAGGCGGGCGCCTTCGGGGTCGACGTCGACGTCTCGCACCCGTCGTCCCGGATCACCAGTTGTACGCCCGACGGCAAGAAGTGCCTGACGCTGCAGGCCTGGGACGCCCTGGCCAACGTCGCCAGCCCGGTCACGACCTGGGTCTACGTCGACACCAGGGGTCCGGTGGTCTCCGCGCCGGCTGCTCAGCTCGAGGTGCGCAACATGGGTCTGACGCGACGCGTCATCCGCAACCCGACCAGCGGGACCCTGACCGAGGCCCGCGGCCCGGGGCTCAAGTCGAACCCCGACCTGGCCCTCCTTCCGGCGATGCGCGTGACCGACGTGCGCTTCCAGGTCGTGGCGGGCCGGCTCGTGGTCGGCAACCTGGTCCTCAAGAACGCCTCTGGGGTGGCGCTGGCCGAGACGCTCCAGTCGTCCCAGTCGGCGGCGCTGACGACCTTCACCCCGTTCGTCTGGCAGGTACCCGCGGGGGCCGACGGCCGGCACCCTCTGGCCAGCGGACTGCAGTACGACTCGTACCGGCCGGACGGTCAGCCCGACGCCCGGTTCTACATCCAGGTGAGCGGGTACGACGCGACCGGCGGCCCCGGGGCCTGGGTGGCCGCCACGTCGTTGACGACGGCGTCGACCTCTTGGCCCGCGCTGGACCTGAGATGGCGCGAGGTCGAGCAGGTCGCGACCGACGCCGCCATCGGCGTCGGAGTGAACCACACGTACACCGCCGGCGGCGTGGCCGACGCGCTCGAGTGGCGCTACCAGTGGTCGGGCGGGACCGGCGGCCTGACGGGCGGGACCGGAGCGTTGTCGACCGAGGCGGCGGACCTCTCGACGCCCTCGAAGCTCGGCCTGGCGCTACCCGCCAACACGAGCCGGCAGTTCTGGCTGGCGGCCCGCGACCGGCTGACCAACCTCGGCGCGTTCGCCCTGCTGTACACGTTCCGGAGCGACGTCTCGGAGCCCGTCCCTGTCCTGACGCTGCGTCCGAAGGTCCCGCCCGCGGTGCCCGTCCCGCCGACGCACTACACGTCGGTGATGACCATGCTGTGGAACGACGTGGACGACGTCCCCGATCCCACGACCCAAAAGTACTATCGGCTCTATTTCCACCACTCGGCGCCGGCCTCCCAGACGTTCGTGCTGACGGCGACGATGGAAGGCACCCTGCTGACTACCCAGGTGAACGACACCGTGGTCGGAGACCCGTCGCACGTCTGCGAGACGACCCACCCGCTCCTTCCGCTGGGACGTGACGACGACATCTACACCTACCAGATGCGGCCGGTGGACAGCTTCGGCACCGAACAGGGGCACGCGAACAACGAGCTCTCGATCCACTTCGACCACACGACGCCGACGGTCGACCCGTTCCACCTGGAGCCGACAGTGACCGACGTCGTCGCGTGGGACGTGCGGCCCCAGCCCCTCGACCTCACGCGGTCGACGGCCAACCTGCGGCTCACCACCGGCGACCAGGTCCGATGGACCAACGTCATGCCCGTCCGCTTCTTCTGGACAGGCCGCGACCTGTCCCGGTTCTCGGTCTACCGGCCCCACACCGAGGAGGGAAGCGGCATCAAGGGCTACAACACCTCGTTTGCCGAGAACGGCGCCGTGGTCCAGCCCCCGCTCTCTTTCCCGCCCGCGCTCCCCTCGGCCTCCGGCCAGCTCACCACGCGCGACGAGCAGGCGGCCGACCCGCTTGCTACAGGCAAGGACGGCAAGAAGACCTTCACGGTCCAGGCCTTCGACCTGGTCGGGAACCGCTCCAGCCTGTACACGACCAGTTATCAGCTCGACACGTCCGGCCCCCGGATCACGGCCAATCTGGGGACGCGAGTCCGCAGGACCCCTCGAGAGCTGGTGCGCCTCTCCTTCCCGAACCGAACGGCGACCGCCGCGCCGCAGTCCCAGTCCGCCGACTTCGGGACCACCGTCGCGGTCTCCCGGGTCGCCTTCTACTGCCTCAACGGGGCCGTCGGCATCTCGGACGCGACCCTGCGCCTGGGCGGCACCGACGTGATCGGCGGGGCGGTCCCGCCTGCGTCGCTCACGTCCGAGGTCGCGGCCGCGACCACGTTCAACGACCTGCAGGAGGTCTCGGATCCGCTGACGCCCGTGGCCGACAGCCTCCGCTGGACTCACGCCGATGGCGGCGTCCAGTCGAACACGGGCGACTACCTGGTCGTCGTCGAGGGCCTGCGGCAGACGGCGTCCGGGCCCGGCACCTGGGCCTCGACGAGCACGCTCGCCGCGAACTACGTCACCAGTGCGATCGGCCTCGAGGTGCTCTGGAACGAGATCAACGGCAGCGCCAACGACGGCGTGGGTCGCGCCGCCGACGACGGGCACGGGGTCGGCGTGAACAACGTCCTGACCGCCCAGGGCCTCGCGAACGCGGCCGAGTGGCAGTACGAGTACCGGACGCAATTCCGCACCGCGGAGCCGATCTCGACCCTGGGCTTGACGGACTGCCGGGACTTCCTGGACCGCAACGAGTCGCGCGATTTCCTCCTCTCGGCGCTGGACCGCCTGACGAACATCGGACCCCGCCGGCGCCAGTTCACGGCCTCGAGCGACCTGCTGTCGCCGGACCCCGTCGACGCGGGCCGGTCCATCACGGCCCAGGACCCGACGACCCGAGTCGTGTTGACCTGGAATCCGCCCACCGATCCCGGACCGTCCCCTGCCTCCGCGGGCGTCTTGCAGTACCACGTCTTCCGCAGCCACCGCATCCAGGCCGCGGCGCTGCGAGGTCAACTGGGTGTGGAGATTGGCTCGACTGCCGCCGCGACGCCGACGTACGCCGACTCGGCCCTGGCCACGAACGGCACCTCGGACGGGACGTTCTACTACACGGTCGTGCCGGAGGACGCCGTCCACAACTGGCAGTGGCTGGGCAACCGGCAACGGCAGCTCGTCTATGACCGGACGACGCCGACGGTCGACGTGCTCGCGTGGACGGTGACGCCGGACGAGCCGCCGGCCGACCTGGCTGTCCTCCCGTCCCGCCTCAACACCGGACCGGCCGGGGTCGACGCGCTGGACTGGACCAACTACCGCAACGTCGACTTCAACTGGAAGTCGACCGACTTCGCTCGCTTCTCGTGGATCGATCCGACCGACCCGGGGAGCCGCGTGCGCGGGATCAACACCACGTTTAGTGAAGCAGGCCTGTCGGTCGAACCCGTCCATGAGGCCGCCAGTCCGTCCAAGGTCGGCACGGACACGCAGAAGGTCACGATCGAGGGCGCGGACGGGGTCAAGGCCTTCACGGTCCAGGCGGTCGACCACGTCTCCCACTTCTCGACCCGGCGTACGACGACCTTCCACTTCGACGGCACGGGCCCGACGATCCTCACGACGCGGCTCGACCTGGCGTACTTCGACAACCGCCAGACGATCCGCCCGGGGACCACCCTTCCGGTCACGACGATCACGAGCGCCGCGGAGGTCACGGTGCGCTGGGCCGAGATCGAGGCCTGCGCCAGGGACGGTTCGGGCGTCGGGGTCCACCGCTCCGACCGCGGCTTTGCGACGGCCGATGCCCAGGAGTGGCGTTACACCTTCGCGCTGGACCAGACCCTGGCCCAGGGCCTCAACGAGCCCTCCGGAACGGCGGAGTCTACGACCGTGACCACGGGGGCAACGCAGGTCGTGCTGCCGCTCGAGCGCCTGGCCGAATCGCAGGCGGCCAAGCCCGTGGCCAGCGCTTCCCTCTGGATGTCGGCCCTGGACCGGCTGACCAACATCGGCACGCCCGTTCGAATTCTGGACGTGCAGCGGGACAACCAGCCACCGAACGCCCTCATCTCGGTCACGCTGCCCACGCCTACCTCCAACGTCGTCGCCACGTGGCAGAACGTGCCGGACAACGGCGCGGCGGGGACGCAGCTCGGGACGTTCCGGATCTACCGCAGCGCCCTGGACCCGATGCCGGCGACCGTCAACCACGCCAGCCCGGGCCTGGTCGCGACGACCCGTTCCACGTCGCCCTTCGAGGCGGGGGTCAACCGCTACTGGGGCACGAGGCCGCTCTCGACGCTGATCAGTTCTCTGGCCGGGGTCGGGGCCGGAGACCCCGGTGAGGACGACTCGGTCTACTACTACCGCATCCAGCCGGTCGACAAGATCGGCAACGAGCAGACCCAGGGCAACGCCACGATCCCCATCCTCTTCGACACCACCGCTCCGCTCTGCAGCCGGCTGGACTGGCAATGGCCCAGCGCGCCGCCCCTGGGCACGCTGCAGACGACCCGGATGACGACCGCGACGAACGGCGTGACCTGGACCAACGAGCCCCTGCCCAGGTTCCACTGGCGCTCCGAGGACCTGGCCGTCGGCTCGACCGTGTCGCCCAGGTCCGCGGGTTCGGGCGTGGAGCGGGCGGATTGCTGGCTCGTCGACGGACTGGTCCCGGCCGCCGTCACCTCGCAACGTTCGGCGGTGCTGACCACGGCGGCGCCGAGCATGAGGTCGTGGGGATATCAGGGACCGACGACCTCGGATTTCGTCGTGCAGTTGCCGGCGCGCTCGCCCGCTCCCCTGGACCGCGACGGGCCAAAGACGTTCAGCGCCCGGGCCGTCGACCGGCTCTCCTTCGCCGGCTCGATCGTCTCGACTCAGTTCTATCTGGACACGACGGGTCCGGTGAATCTCCCGACCGCGACGGGGCTGCGGATGGCGTTCTTCAACGGGACGCCGATCTCGTGGAACCAGGGCACCAGCGTCAAGGCGCAGCCCTTCGCAGCCATCAGTCGGACCTTTCCCCTGACGATGGCGTTCACGGATCTGACGGTCTCGCTGAAGGCGACAGCCGGGATCGCCGACCTGCGCAAGTTCAAGCTGTACAAGGCAGGAGTGCTGGTGGCTACCCTCGGCGATCTGACCGACACGACGCCGTTCCGGACGAACGAGACGAGCGATACGATGGCCCAGGTCCTCGACCTGGCGTGGCAGACGGTGGTCACCCCGCTCAATGGCTCGTACGACGTGTCCAGGATCGCGTTCACGCTCTCCAACACCGGCGCCAACCCGGCTCACATCAAGTTCCGCAACGTCGCCCTCCGGCCGGCGAGCGGCGCCGACGTGATGGTGCAAGCGGCCGAGACGGAGATGTCGGGCATCGGGACGACCCAGTCGTTCTCGGTGCCCGGGACCCAGGCTGCGTATCTGGTGTACGAACGGCAAGACCAGTACTCGTTCTTGCCCTGCGTCAACTGCGATACGGACTACGCCGTTCAGGTCGACGGCACGCGGTACGGCCATTCCTCCACCAACTCGGCCAGGTACTCGACGCGCGCGGCCATCATGGCCGACAGTGTGGCCTGGGAGCACCAGGCCCCGTACCTGCCGGGGACCCTCACACCCAGTTACACGCTGAACGTCAAGGGCAGCTTCGACCAGGGTCTCGCCGCGGGGACGCAGACCGTCACGGGGGCCACGGTCGCCGCGGGGGCCACCGACACGAACCGGTTGCTGACGTTCCCGTTGATGGTGGTCAAGCGCATCACCGTCACCGGCGACGCAGCTTTGCAGGTGCAGAGCCTCCGCCTGCGGGTGGTGAGCAACGGCGCCAACGACTACGAAGGGCTCTCCAGCTACGTGAACCTGCCGCAGACCGTCACTCCACCGTCGGTCTACGCCGACAAGCTCTACTACGACGTCAAGAACACCGGCCCGAGCGCAGTCGCGCCGGTACTCCAGTTCGACGGGGAGGTCCCCTCCTCACCGACCTTCGGCCCGCCGGGCGGCATCGCGGTCGGCGTGGGGCAGACCCTGCCGCCGACCAATGCGCTGGTCCTGCGGGTCTCCTGGAATCCCATCCAGACGTCCTTCACCGACGGCTCGGGCATCGGCCTGGCGGACAGTCAGACGGACCGTTGGAGCTACACGTGGGACTCGACGGCCTCGAACGCTCCTCAGAACCGCAGCGTCGACCACGTCGACCTGCCGCTGCCGCCGGGCGCCCGGTGCAACATGCTCTACCTGGCCGGGCGTGACAGGCTGACCAACCTGGGGCCCTACCGGTACATGACGGGGCTTTCGCTCGATGCCGACCCGCCGTGGCTGTCGACCTTCGAGGTGTATCGCCTCGACGGGCCGGTCACGACGAACATCACCTCGTCTGACGGCACCTGGATCTCGACCAACCGAGTCCGTTACGTCTTCGCCGGGTCGGATCCGAGCATCAGTTGCGGCGGGATCACGGGCGTTCAACTCCAGGGGTTCAGCTACTCGTTCGCCGAGACGGGTGGCGACCCCGACATCGACGTGCCGCCGGATCAGTTCAACGACCCCATCGTTCCGCCCGAGGGACACTCGACCGGCAGCGGCTCGGTCATCGTCGGCGCGGTCGCCCAGGCGAGGCGGGCGACGTCGTTGTAGAAGTGCCGCCAGGCGTCGTACTCCTCGTCGCCGCCGGTCAGCGCCCGGAACGACGCGCGGGTGGCGTCGCCCTCGCCGCGCTCGACCAGCAGCCCGCCGGG
>JACQZL010000153.1 GCA_016213865.1 Candidatus Rifleibacteriota bacterium | reverse complement strand
GGTGGCCCCCCACTTGCACGAGAAACACAGAGACGCAGAGACACAGAGGCACAGAGGGATCTTCCTCTGCCTCGCTCGCAGGCGCCGCGACCCCTCGAGTCTCCCTCGTCTTGTCATCCGATGGACGTCGCCACTCACGGTCTCTCTTTCTCAGTGGCTCAGTGGCTCCGTGTCTCTGGGTCGAGGAGTCAAGCCAGGACCTTCCCGAACAGGCGTGGGACCACCTACGAGACATGCACCTGCCAGGAGCCGTTCCGCTTGACAAGCGAGGCGCGTCGCGGCTATACGCTGACGCGCCCTGGTCGAGGACCCTCCGTCCGAGGCGGACGGCGGCCCCCGGGTGCCCAAAGAGAAGGAGTGAACGATGAGACGCATCATTTCTGGTTTCTTCATGATCGCGCTGGCAGCAGCGCTGCTGATTCCGGCCGCAACTCGGGCCACCGACGACGCCCCCGCCGGGCTGAAAGTCACGGACATCACGGCCCTGATCCGCGAGTTCCAGGCAGTCGACACCAACCACGATGGCAAGCTGACGCACGATGAGCTGGGCCAGCGATTCCACTGGCAGTTGCCGGCGGAGATGCCCCGGGACGCCAGCGCCCACGCCGCAGCCGGGCAGCTCGGCTTCACTCGCACCCAGCTCTTCTCGTTGCTGGCCGAGTTCCGCGGCGTCGACGCCAACGGGGACAAGGTCCTGAGCCACGTCGAGATCATGGGTTTCTTCAGGCCGGACCTCGAGTTGACGGGCGGCCAGGGTGCCCCTGCCGCCGCCTGTCCCGTCGCAGACGCTTGCTCGGTCGCCAAGACCTGCCAGAAGGCGCCGACCTGCAAGGGAGCCGTTCGGTGCGACGGCGACCCCGACGTCGTTTGCCACAAGGCCCCGACCTGCAAGGGCGCGGTCCATGTCCAGCCGCAGACCACACCGGCAAACGAAGAGCTGCCCTGAGGCGGCCGCAAACCAGCGGGCCCAGGGCCGCCCCTACGGCGCGAGACGAATTCAAACCTCCGGACCACCGCGAGTGTAGACGTGGATGACCCGCCCCACGGACAACCCGCCGCCGTCCCTCTCAGGAGGCCCTCGTGAAGCGAACCTTCATCCGCGCCGCCCTCGTGGCCGTTGCGCTCTGCGCCTCGACGTCCGTGCCTTCGCGGGCCGCGTCTCAGGGCAAGGCGCAAGCGGTCGCATCGTCACCCCTCAGCCAGGCGAACCCCTATCGAGCCGGTGCCAAGCAGGCTTACGAGGCAGCCGTGAAGGCCCATAAGAGTCTCGTGGAGGCCGCGCGGCTGGCCCCCGGTAACTTCGGCCGGCTGATCGCCGCCTACTATGCCTACACGAGGGCCCAGGCCCGCTACACGGCTGTCCTGGACGCGGCCCGGAAGTGGGAACGGCCCGCCGAGCAAGCGATCACGGGCCGAGTGCTCGTGCTGGATGGCGACCTGCCCCTGCCGGGCCCTCGTGTCAGTCAGCCCGATCGTTCTCGCTCCGGACCCGAGTGGATCGAGCTGAGCCAGGTGCTGCCGTCCCGTGTGCTGCGGCAAGGCAAGCCGGTCGAGGGCGCCCACGTGCTGCTTTCACCCGGGGACTCGTTCGAGACGGTTGGCGACACCCTTCGCCGTGTCTGGCCCTTCGAGGCGACCAGTATGTCGGTGAGCTCCGATCGCCAGGGCCGCTTTCGGTTCGGTCGGGTAGTCCCCGGCAACTATGGGCTGATCGCCTCGAGGGATGGCCTTTCGGCCTGGTACGGCTCCGTCGACGTTCCGAAGCGCGGAGACGGCATCCGGGACATCTATCTGTCGACCAGGCGAACGCTCTTTGGAACCGTCTCCAGACTGCTGACCGGCACCACCGGGACGCAGGCGGCGCCCGGAGCTCGCGTGATGCTCTGCTCCGCGGGGCACCAGTTGCCCGGTTTCTACGACCTGCCCGACCCGCTCGCCACGGCTAGCCGCGCTCAGTCCTCGACCGCGGGCGCCGGCTCGGGCGGGGCCGCCTCGTGTATGGCCGCGCCTCCCGTTCTCCGGGCCACGGCCGATGCCCGCGGAGCCTTCTCCTTTGCGGGGCTGGACGTCGGTCGTCACTGGATGCGCGTGGAGCTGGCGGGGTATGCGCCTTTCTTCGCCGTGATCTCCGTCGGCGACGTGAGACAGCGCCAGGACGTCATCCTGATCCCGCGCGTGACGCCGCCGGTGCCTCCCGGCAAAGCTCTCTCGAAGAACCGCCTCGGCCTTCCCGCAGGGGCTCCTGAGACCGAGAACCTGGATCGACCCCTGGGTCCGGCCGGTCCGCGCGGCTGGGCCGCACAGTTCGCGCCGTAGGGGCGGGGCTTATCCCAATGGCATTGAATCGTGATGGTTCCCATCTCCTGCCATGGGTTTGCCGGCGAGGCCGCAACGATGGCCACGCCAGAAGGTAGAAGCGGCTTCCAGCCGCTTTTTTGGGCGGCCGGGCGCACGTCCGGCTCCGAGAAAGCGGCAAGATGCCGCTTCTACCCTACCGGCTTCTGTCATGCCTCTCCCGATGAGGGATTTAATGCCATTGGGCTTGTCCCCGCCCGAAACCTGGCCCAGAGCGGGCGGGGGCCAGCCCGAGCCAAGCGAGGGCAGTAGGGCCGGCGTCCCTGCCGGCCCTTGTCCGGCCCAGCCGGGCAAGCCCCGCCCCTACATTCCTTGGAGCCAAGTGTGTGGAGAATTGCGGCCAAAAGGGTCGGTGCCCACCTTCACAGTTGCCATGGGCTCTCCCCTCGCCGCTACATGACCTCCCCGTCGACCCTCTCCTGCGAGGTCGGTGGATGGCTCGTGACCACGAAACCCGTGCCGTATTCCCTTCGAACGATGCTGAGATGTGGAGGCAGTCCCTCGATCTTCTCGTAGACGTGCGGCTTGTTGGGATCGTGGTCGGGAATCAGTAAACGCCGGCGGAGTCCTGCTGACCGGCTTCACCAAGCTCGTCTATCTCTTCGACGAGGACGAGGCCGCCAGCGGCCGGTTCGTTGCGGTGCATCTCCTTCCCTACAGCGACCTGGGGGCCCTCGGCACGCGCCACCAGCAGGAGCGCTCGGCCCGCGGAGAGGCCCTGGAGTCCAGGAGCATAGGAAGTTCAACCCGGGGGTCATGAGCGAGCGCCGACGTTTGTGCGGTCCTGGAGTGGCGGCGCACGGTGACTGCAGGCCCGAACTGAGGGCCTCGAGAGGGGCCACGCAGCGGCTGGGTTGGGCCTGGTGTCGAAGGGCATGAGGCCTTGACGGCCTTGCGGTAGCGGTCCATCAGGTCCCGCAGCCGCTCCGGCTCGATGCGCAACAGCGGATCGTCGGTGAAAGCCCTTTCGGCCGCCTGCTTCTCGTCGAGCGGGATCTCCAGCTCGCGAAGCTCGGCTCCCAGGGCCGGCAACGTCACCCAGAGGTAGAGGCGGACCGTGGCGGCCAAGCGAACCGGTCGCCTCGCGAGTCCTGGGAGCAGCGACAGCATTCCATTCTCCCGCGTCGAGGACGGGTCAGTGAACACCCGTCCTCGAACCAAGACGCCGGCGGGGCGGGGAGGTTCGAGAAAAGGAAGCGAGCAGCTCGACGGGCAACTCGTTCACCGCACCACGCGCAGCTTGCTTGCCAGATCCTCGGGGGTGAGACCGGTGTGCTTCGAGATACGCGAGAGCATCCGTGGGCCGATCTCCTCTCGGTCGTGGAAGGCCCAGGGGAAGTCAGGCCAACCTTCACGCGAGAGCACGCGGTGCGACCCGCCGCACATACGCTTCACCTGCCAGCCGATGCGCAAGAGCGCGGCGAAGACGCGCCGGGCCTTCGTGCTCGCCCAGTCGGTCATGCGCTCGCCTTGAACAGCACCCCGTAGAAGCCCGGGTCAGCCTCGCCATGCTCCAGCCGATCGGCCAGGACCCTCAAGGCCAGTGCCTTGGCAGCCAGCAGGGCCTCGTCCCGCGTACGTCCGTAGCACATGACACCCGGCAACTCGAGGACCTCGGCGATCCAGCGGCCGTCCGTTTCTCGCTCGAACTCCACGGTCAAGTCCACGACCTCAGTATACCGCGACGACCACGAGGCGAGGCCAAAGGGCAAACCGGTGGTCTGTCCGTGGAGGCGCCCTCATGCCAACGCTCAATCTCCCGCTTGCTCTGGGTCCCCTGGCCGTTTACCAGCAAGGAGCGGACGCCCTACGCCTTCGGTGGCGCGACGGGCATGAAGCGACCTTCCCGGGTCATCGACTTCAACTGCCAGCCGGGCGTCGGCGCGGGGAAGGACTTGCTCGGTTGCCGGGCGCGTCCACCGGACGTCAGCCGTCGCGGCGCAGCAGTCCTCGCAGCAAGCTCTGCAGCAAGGCGAGGAGGTCCTCCAGGGCTTCCCGCAACGCGAGGCACAAGGCCCCGGCGCGCCAGAGCTCCTCCAGGCTGACGAGGAGCATCACCAGGCCGGCGGCGCCCATGGCTCCGGGGATCCTCAAGTCGGCCCCGCCGGAGCGCTGATGCTCGGAGTGCAGAAACGGGGCCCTCGCATGCTCTCTCTCCTCCCGGGATTCGATGATGCCGAGCACCGGCAAGGCGAAGACGATCGCCAGCACCAGCAGGCTGCTGCCACCATAGAGCCCCCAGAGATAGCGGCGTCGCTCCTCGCGCTCCTCGAGCCTTCTCCGCGTGTCTGCCGTCCTGGGACGGGATCGCGGCTCTCCTCGGAACTCGGACGGGAGGGCCGGCGGGGTGGCTCCCATCGCCGGCACGAGTGGCTGGCCGGCGTCCGCCTCCCTGGCGGCCTCCAGCAAGGCGGCCGCGCGATCGTCCGGGAGCCCGAGCAGGCGTTGCAGACCGCTCAACAACTGCAGTTCGTGCTTGCTCACCTGGCCATCGCGGCAGACGGCGGCACAGGCGGTCCGATAGGCCACGATCGGGTCCAGGGCCCGCTCGATGCCTCGGGGAGGCCCGAAACTCACTTCGCGCGCAATGGCCCGGGCCTGCTCGGGGGACAGCCTCAAGAACTTCGCGAACCGGCTCAGCAGGCCCTTTTCGAGGGCATCGAGCCCCCCATCCCGAAAGGCCTCTTCGGCCAGGAGGCGAAACAGTTCCTGGTGGTCCAACTCGCACGACGCGGAGGTAGGAGCCGTCGTTGGCTGCGTGTCCGGCTTCATCGAGTGTCAGCATAGCGCGGCCGCTTGGCCGCAACCAAAGGACAAGTCGAGTCGAGCGGCCGCGCTGTCCCTGGCCCTTTGTCCTTGGTCCCTGGTCGCCAGGCGTAGAGCGGCATATCTCGGTTCTCAACTCCAACTTCCTGCACGAAAGCGGAGAAGTTGCAGCCGAAGAGTCTGCTCGCTTCGCCTCCAACTCCTGTCCCCAACTCACTGACCGCCTTGGCGGAACACCTGGAGGCGGTGCCAGGGCAAGTAGCGCTCGTGCGCGCGGTGCAGGCCGCGGCGGAAGATGTCCTGGCCCACTCTCTGGACGACCAGGCGTTCGACCTCCGTAGCCCGCGGCAGACTTGCGGTCGCCGCCTGGAACGTGTGAAGCAACTCGTCCGGCAGCGTGCGCGAAAGCCTGAAGGCCCGGCGCAACAGGTGATGGAGCGCGGCGATGGGCGTGACGCTCCGGGCGCCCGCTGCGCCGCTCGGGAGGTTGTGGTCGATCCGGATGCCGAGCCCTGCAAGTGCGTCGAGGACGTCCATCCGCGACATCGCGAGGACGAACGAGGACTCGCCGGCGACGGTGAGCCAGATCCGCATCGACGTCTGGCTGCTGCCGAAGTGGAGCCAGTCCGCCGTGCAGCCGAGGTCGAGGTCGAAGCCATTATCGATCGCGGCCTTCTCCAGGCGAGTAATGAGGACCGGCGGCAGCATCAGCGACCTTGCCCCAGTCTCTTCTGCAGCCAGGCAACACGGATGCTGACGAACGCCGGGAGTGGGTCTTGCCTGATGAGCTCGTTAGGCTGTCTGTCGCGCTCGGCTCGGGAGGCCGTCCGGTCCTTGAACGCCCTCTGCAGCCTGGTTCGCTCGCTGAGGCAGGATCCAGTCGCGCAGTGTCCGCCCGCGATCCCATAGGGTGTCCGTCAGAAAAGCGGCAGGGCCAAGGACTGGGAGCTGCTTGAGGAGGAAGTGCGTCAGACGCGTGCCCCCGACCTTCTGTCGCGCGGCATAGTCCAGGGCGAAGCTCGTGAGGCACGCGTAAAGACACGCGACCAGGAATGGCGCGGTCGCGGGCATCATGAGTGGCATCTTATGGCCCACCGCAACTCGCGGGAGGAGCGAGGCGATGACGGTGCGTTGGTCCGACGCGCGACAGATATCCCGCCATCCAAGCAGCCAGCCGCGGTTCCACACGCTGGCCAGACGGTCCTCGACCTCGGTATGCGGGACCCAGTATCGCGGTAGCGTGACTCGCCGCGGCTCAGCGTGCGCCGCGTCGTCCAGTTCGGGGAGCTTCCCCTGATTTGCCTGGGCCTCCGACTATCCCTCGTAGGTCCCGAAGCGGTGGTCGAATAGGTGGACCATCTTGGCCTCGTATAGAGGCAGCATCACGTCGCCGTTCTTCGCGAAGCGGTTGCCCTCGAGCGTCCACCCGGCCGACGCCAGCTCTGACCGGGTCCGAAACAGGCCCGAGTCGGAGGCCATGTGGAACATCGCCATGAAGCGCAGTCCCTACGGGTTGCCGTCGGGGGCGTTCTCGCGCCAGAGCACGCCCGTGCGACGATAGACCGCGAGGATGGGCCAGCGTCGAGCGCCGGACTCCCAAGCCGGAAGACGACACATGCGTCGGTGAGACGCCACCCGGGCTGGTCGAACGGAGTACTCTCTTCAAACACGGCGCCGTGCGTGGCTGCTGCACGGAGCAGGTCTTCGACGAGTTGATCGAACTCCTTCGACTTCAAGTCGCGGATGGAGGTGTCGCCGCCCCAGAGACCGGCGGAGCGTAGCGTTCGTCCGAGACCGCTTCGGGAACCGCCGCGGACGATCAGGTCCTTGTCACGAAGCGTGGTGCCCCGACGAGTCGGCCCGATCACCGTCAGCCAGCGAGCGCCTCGTGGTTTCTCGTCGGTACCGAAGCCCCATGGCAAGCGGAGCCGGCTGTGCGACTTCGCGATGAGTTGCTCGAGGACGGCGGCGTCGAGGACCTGGCTGCGAATCGCCATCCACTTGCGCATGTGGTCGAGCAGCTCGCGGTAGACCGTCATCCGCACAGCGCGGCTCGCTTGCCTTAGCAGGCGATGCGAGCCTGCGAACAGACCCGTGTCGCCCGCGAGCTCTTCGAGGCCAAGGTAGTCGACCTGGACGAGGCCGAGCTGCTCCAGATTGGGATTCGTATACCGCCAGCCACGCCGCTGATCGAACCAGACCCGGTAGGCCAGCACCTGGCGCAGCGTTCCCTCGGCCTCTTGCAGGTTGAAGCCGCGAAGCGTGGGTTCGAGCAGCCACTCGGCTCGGATCTGGGGATCCGGCCGATCGAATCCAAGGGCACGCTCCTGGGCGATGCCGAGTTCGTCACTCCGAAGACCCGTCGAGGCCGCATCCTGGAGCGCGCCAAGGAAGCCCGCCCGAAGGAGGCTCACGAAGAGGAAGTCGTTGAAGTGACCCGCTTGCAGGGCGGCGTCCTGGCGATTATCGGTGAAGCCAAGGAGCTTTCGCGTGTAGCGATCCAGACCCGACGCGGTCCCGTGCATCCAGCGGAGGGCGCTCGCCACCAGCACAGTCGTCGCCGAGCTGCGGCCTTCCGCGGAAAGCGAGGCGAGGCGCGTTCGATCGCGGGCGGCGCCACCCTGCGTGCTGCCGCAACGGAGGCAGAGGCGGAACTTGCCGGGCAGGAACCACGCGCGTGTCCCCGAGCCGACGCCCCCATCGGGAGCGACCGCGAACAGTCGTGCGCGCGCATCCCGGTAGTACGGCTTGAGCCGTGGGTTGCCACTTGCGTCGAACTCGAGCCAGGTTTCCGGATAGTCCTCGGCCCGGTCGTTGAACGTGAAGGAGGAGTCGTCCGGCGGATGTGGCGTCAGGAAGCCAAAGACCTCGCCTTCGGGCTCTTCTTGCCGTCCGTCTTCCTCGGCCTCGTCCTGCTTCGTCGGGGGCGCATCGTCGATGTCGCGTGCACGGAACAGGGGCGTCCCCTCGTGCTGGGAGAGGCGAACCGGGTGATACTCATGGCCGCAGTCGCGGCAGGAGTGAACGGCGTAGAGGCGCTTGTCGGGGTGGCCAGGGAGGAACTGCTGTCCATCCGTCGTCACCTTGCGCGTGCCGGGAGGCTCGAAGGTGGCGTAGGCGTTCCCGGCGCCGGAGATGAACTGGTGCAGCTTGAACGCGAAGAAGCTCTTGTCGCTCGCGCTCGGGTCCCCGGTCCTCGTCCGCTCGGGAATGCTCGAAATGAGCAGCAGCTCTCGCAGAGCGTTCCGGCACACGCCGGCAGGCCGTCCGGCCTCGGCTGAAAGCGCAGATACCGCCTCGGTGACGGTCATGGGCTTCGCGCGGACCCAGCGTTGGTCGGCTTCAGAGAACGTGATGCCGAGGCGGGTCTCTACCCAGACCGCGAGCGGGTGCTCGCGCAACGCAGGGTCGCTGAGGTCCGCTCGAAGGCCGGCGTCGATTGCCTTGCCAAGATGGGGCCTCACCGAGTCCGCGGTAGCGGTTGATGCGGTGATGCGCTCGAGCGTCTCGACGATGACGATGCTTTCGGCAATCTGGGTCGCGAAGAGCTTCGAAGCCACCGCCGCCACGACTCGGTTCTTGTCCTCGGACGAGCCCTCGCTTGCCATGGTGGCCGAGGTACCGATGCACAAGATCCTCGCGGCCTGGAGCCGCTCACGCACCCGGCGTACCAGGAGGGCAACGTCCGCTCCCTGCCGGCCGCGGTAAGTGTGGAACTCATCGAGAACGAGAAACTGAAGCCCGGAGCAGTTGCCGATGACCCGGCGGTCGAGCTCGTCCTGTCTCGTCATGAGGAGTTCGAGCATCATGAAGTTGGTGAGAAGGATGTCTGGCGGATCGTCCGCGACGCTCCTGCGTTCGTCTGCGTCCTCGGGATCTCGCGGTAGGAACGGGCCCCTGGGGCCAGAGGCAGGCGACGATCGAGATGAAGAGGCTCACGAAGAACGAGACGGAACGCTACCGGGCCGCTTTCGGTGCAAGCCGAGTGCATCGCATCGAGACCCGTTCAGCCCAGGGCCCGCTCGGGATGGTGGAACTGGGCGAGGAAGTGTGCCGACGGCTGGCCTCGCGTGGCGGGCGTCCGACGATGCCGGAATGGGACATCAAGCGTCCGATCCCCCTGCGAACCCGAGACTGGAAGAGACTGGCTGCACGGGGCAAGAAACTCGGCATCTCTCCAGCTCAGTGCGCAGCGCTCTTGATCGAGAAGGGGTTGGAGGCGCTCGAGTCCCGCGAACGGCGGCGAGGCAAGAAAGATGACCCGATCCACTTGGACCAGTAGGCCACGTGTGGCGGATTTGGTCCGACTTGTGCCCAAGCGAACAACTCCTCTCGGCGATCTGGACCTTCTCCCTGGACAGTTCCCGTCCGCTCGGGCAGACATGACAGCGACCGGGTGAATCCGTTCGGGTTTGCAGGGTCCCCTCCCGCGGGTGGCCGTGACGGTGGCTCACGGCAGTGCCCGGCATCCCAGAGCTAAAATTGTGGTATCGTGTACCGACTCGGAGAGATGATGGGCAAGCAACCGACTCGCCAGGCCGAAGCCGCTCGAGAACAAGCTCGGGCCAGTTCGGGAACTCCAGCCCCGAAACAGACAGGACCGGGTCCCGCTGAGACAGATGTCACCGGGCCAAACGTCGACGTCTCCGCCACGCCGACACCATCTCCTGCACCTGGTGCGGACTCGCTTCCTCGACAACCCTCCTCCTCCACGCCACGCTTTCTTCGGCTGGAGCGCCCTTCCACCGACGACGAGCGTACGGAACCGGAGCCTGTGGAGCCTGGGCCGGCACCGGCCTTCGCAGAAGCCTCCGGGCCGGCCAGCCATCCGGGGCGCGCCCCGCCATAACCCATCCATGATCGCTCTGACGCGCTGACCGACCACGTCAGGCTCCCGCTGGGTTTCTTCCGTTCACATGGTCGGCCTGCGGGAGCACGACCAGCGCCCAGCCCGGGAAAGTGGGCCGTCGCCGCAGTGCGCAGCGTCGGTGAAAGACCATGTCCGCGAAAGAGCCAATAGCATGTTCACCGGCCTATTACGGCACAGGGCCTCTGCTCACTCCCTGCCGGTACCGCCTGCGCACGCTCTGCTCCTGCATGTCTTCGCCCGGGCACGCCCCAGGGCTCTCCTGCGGCTCATCTGCGCGATACCCTCTGGGGGGGGCGAACCACTGCCCACCAGGGGACGAGAACCCGGGCGAGCAATCCGGACAGCCTCGGCAAACTCGGCGCGACAAAGGCGCCACTCCGTGTGTTCACGCACGCATCGGATAACATCAGCGATAAGCTGCGGCCCATCCAATCGTCTGCGAGAGTCGAACAGCACTCTCGGCTTCCGAATGACCCGTCAACTCCGCTGGCAAATGGCCAACAGCTTGATCGCATTGTTATCGTGCGCCTACGGACGTATTCCCTGCTCAACGAGGTTCCGTGCCTCCTCCAACACCTTCTCTGACTTCCATGCCTCCGCTGCCTTTGCCGCCAGTACGGGGGCGAGACTCCCCGGAGGGCTTTCCGCCATGAGGCGCCGGTACTGGAGTTCGGCCTCATCGACTCTGTGCAGGCGAACAGCCACAAAGACCTTGAGTAGCCGGACTCCTAAGACGCTGTCGGGTGGCATGCCGACCACTTGGGAGTCCAGCGGAAGTGTCTCATAGGCCTGTTCCAGGAGAGCGCCGACTTCGGGAGTCTCTTCCCAGCGTCGTACAAGAGCCAGGGCAAGGAAGAACCGTATCCATGGGTCATCACGGTGCGTGTGGTACGCGTGTCTCAGGAGGCGCTCTGCCTCGTCTAGATCTCGGAGATGTAATCTCATTGCGCCTTCGAGGGCAGCAAAGACAGCGTAGTCTGGTCGGAACCGTGCAGCCCATTGGATCGAAGTCAAGGCCCCTCTGGCGTCTCCGGCCTCCATCTGAACGCGATGCAACACAAGAAAGGTGAATCCCACACCAGGAAACTTGCGGACCCCAGTAGTAGCCAGTTCAAGGGGTAGGTCCGAGAACTGCATCCGGTGGGAGCGCTTGGTCATCGCCTTGTAGCACTCTCGAGAATGAACCTGAAAGTCCCTGAGTGACCGCTGTACCCTCCTTGTCGCATGCCGGACATCACTTGCGAAGGTCGCGTGGTCGCCTTCAGGAAGGCGCTGGACCCTTGCCATACACAGGTCCGCGCTGTTCGGGTCTCCGCTTTCCAACCAGTAGTTGCCAGCGTACAAGTACGTCAGCGCGGCGTCAGCCAGTCTGCCGGTTCGCTCCAGTTCCTTGGCAGTCAACTCTTCCGACCTGGCTGCCAACTGCCACTCAAGCGCGCGCTCCCAGAGCAATTGGTCCGAGACGGTCACCTCAGGAGGCATATCACTTGGGACCGGTAGCGACATGGCCCGCATCACGTGAAGGGATGATGCTGCGACGTGTGCAGCGAACTCCGGTAGGGTCTGCCACGATTCGGCAGAGAGGGATGACTGAGCTTTCATGCCTATCGCACCCGCTTCAGAGCCGTCTGACGAGACGCGAAGTTCGAGACGGACACCCAGACAGTCCTGGCCTTGCCCTTGAGAACCTGACGCTGCTTGCGCTTCAGCATGGACTCGACTCGATTGCCCGGGTCATTGCTGCCGGAACACTCAAGCATGCAGGTATGACTGCCGTTGACGTAGTAGTCCGCACGAGCACCGATGGCCGCCACCTTGGTCACCACATTGCCCGGACTGAAGTAGGGTAATGCCAAGACACCAACAACTACGGCGGCATGCTCCGAAACACGGCGCTCATCGAAGCCACGCACCACGGCGTTTGCCAGGGTGATGACTTCGCCGTGGCCTATCGCGTGAAGCGTCGGCCTGCACCAACTGATCTCGAATGACACCGGTTTTCCCAACGGGACGGAGGGGGACGCGGAGGTGCGCGCGGACAAGCACCCCGAGCCGCTCTCCGCTACGGGCTCATTCGCGGGTGTCAGCCGCCGGAGTAAATGCGGCCAAAACAACGCGACCCACGCGGTCAGAGGCGAATACGTTGAGGCAAGGTCCATCGTTGGTTTGCGTTGGATCGAAAGTGCCCGTGTTGCATGGAGTCTCTCTCGGCCAAGGATACACGACCTGGCGCGAAACGCAAGGCGTGCGGCTGCGACGCTCTCTCCACGAGGACAAGGGGTTACCGCTGGGGGACCGCACTCGCCTGCAGGCACAGAAGTCCGCCGAGTACACCGGCGTCACCGTCAAGGCGATCGGCCGGGCCGCTACCCATCCATCATCAAGACGATCCGCAGGCTCTGCTGGAAGCCCAAGAGCGGAGCGTCAGGCTGTGGTACGTTTGCCGCATGGCTGCCTTCACGCGAGGCGCCTGCGGAGGATCCCTCTCGGGCGTGGGTTCGTCGAGATTGACGTGTACTCGGCAGAGCTCGGCGGCACGCGCGCGACCAGTCTGTGGCTCACGGCGGACCGGACCGTCTTCGTCGGTCGCCGCTTGTGTCCCGCGGTCAACGCGTCGGGTCCGAAGCCGGGGTCGGGGTCGGGCTCCACGTGGAGAGGCCCACAGGGTCAAGGCCTGCAGTCTCCACGCCGCAGCCTCACGTGGGCACTGTTGGCGTTGTGCGGGGCTGTACTGACGTCGAATTGGGGATGAGTCACATCAGCGCTCAGCTGCGGGGCACCATCGAAGACCGCGACTCCACGCATCAACAGAGACTCTCGAGAGGTAGCTCGTAAGCGCGACGGAGGTCTCGAACGTCGGCAGCCCGTCAGGTGCATGCAGGTGTCAGCTGGCCGACACCTCGCTATTGTGGCGTCGGATCGCCCGGCACCGCCGAGTCGCCCTCTTTGTCTGGGGTCGCCCTTCCTGCGAGGGCCGCCTCGAACAACGCATCCACTTCGATGTCCCATACTGGTGCCAGACTCCGTTCGAGCGCAAAGCGGAATCGCACCGCCCCAAGG
>JACQZL010000081.1 GCA_016213865.1 Candidatus Rifleibacteriota bacterium | reverse complement strand
CGGGGAACGTGTGGGAGTGGTGCTCGGACTGGTATGACGGGACCGCTTACTCGCGATACCAGGCGGGCGACCTAGCTGCCCCCGAGACAGGCCTCGGTCGCGTGTTGCGCGGTGGTTCTTGGTACACCGCACGGCACCACGCCGCACCGGACGACTTCCAGTGTGCGTATCGCAACTTCTACGACCCGCACCATCACGACAACAGTTTCGGCTTCAGGCTGGCTGCGGCGTTCTTTTGACGAACCCCAATCACGTTGCACGAGAGCAATCTCTGGACTGAGATGAAGCCCCGGGCGCTTGCCAGGTCGGTCAGTCTCTCACTCTCGAGACAGGCGTCCGCGGTGCCCACGAGCTGGCCCCCGACGGACAGGATCTTCGCTGCTCACGAAGTCCCGGAAGTGACTGCCTGGCGCGGCCGCTGGCCGCAACCAAGCGCGCCATCCCAGCCGGCGGCCGCGTAGTCCTGGGTCCGTAGTCCTTGGTTGTTGGTCGGCTGGCTTGATGCAGTTTCTCGCGGTTCTCACTTCCAGCTCTTTGCTCTCTTGCGTAGAAGTTGCCCCGGAAGACTCTGCTAGCCCGAATGGGAACGGCAGTGGCGTGAATTCGGATGTACTGGTTCATGTGGAGAAAGACGGTCAGCGCGAGCCGCAGGCGAGGGCAGCAGGACCGGCCTTCGTGCCGGTCCTGAGCCGACGGCAGCCGGGTCAGCCCACGAGCCACCCCACTTACAAGGCCGCTTGCGGTCGTGGACGCGAGCCCGAACAGATGGAACCGCCGAGTCCGCCGAGGATGCGAAGGAGAGGCAGAAGTGGCTCTGAGAGGACCGTCTCGCACTTTCTCTCAGCGTTCTCCGCGTTCTCGGCGGTTCACCTCTGACTCTCCACGGAAACCAAACAGAGCAGCTCCTGACCTGCAGCTCGGATCTGGCTCCATCTTCTCGGGGTTGCTCCCTGCGGTCGTTGACCGCTGAACCGGAGGCGCACCGGTGCCCGGGTTCCCGACCTCCCAGCCGCAAGACCGGCCCACGGGGCACCGTGCTATCCTCGCTCAGGATGGCTTCGTGGGACCTCGTGGTCGTCAACTACCGAACGCCGAGCGCGGTCGTGACCTTGCTCCGGCACCTCGAACGCTGGTGCCTCGAGCGCTCGGTCGCGCGGTGGGTGGTGGACAGCGCCTCCCGTGACGGTTCGCTCGACGCCTTCCGTCGCGAGCTGGAGGGCGTCCCGGTCCTGGCGCTCGATGAGAACCGCGGGTTTGCGCACGCCGCGAACGCCGGCAGCCGCGCCGCAACGGCCCGGTGGCTGCTCTTCCTGAACCCGGACGTTCACGTCGAGCCACGAGCGCTCGACGAGGTGCTCGCAGCGGCCGGGCGCGGGCCGGCCGTCCTGGGCGGGATCTGCGACTCGGGACCGCGGGCCCACGGGCCGAGCCGTGGGCGCGGCCCGGGCGGCAGCCTTGCGGTGGAGTGGGTCGCCGGGAGCCTGCTGGCGATCCCGCGTGCCGACTTCGAGGCGCTGGGCGGCTTCGACGAAGCGTACTTCGCCTACTTCGAGGACGTGGACCTGTCCGAGCGTGCGGCAGCCCGGGGACTGCCGGTTCTGGCGTTGCCGGAGGTGCGTTACACGCACCGCGGTGGGGAATCGTTCGCGGGCCGCGAGGCCGATCGCGTGCGGTGCTACCGGGAATCGCGCAAGTTGTACCTTGGACGCAAGTACGGCCGCCCGGCGGCGTGGGCCTACTCGATCTACACGCTGCTGGCCGGCTCGCGTCCTTGACCCGCCCCGCGACCGCTGCTATGCTCGCGGCTCGCGGAGGAGGATCGAGTGGCCCAGAAGCCGACAGTGTTGTTGGTCGACGACAGCGCGTTCATGCGCGTGGCGTTGGGTCAGATCCTGCGCAAGAACGGTTTCGAGGTGATCGGAGAGGCCGCGGACGGGCAGGAGGCGGTCGACTTCTGTGCGAAGGCCCGGCCCGATCTCGTGACGATGGACATCCTGATGCCCCGGCTGGACGGCATCGAATCGCTGCGCCAGATCAAGCAGCTCGATCCGACGATCAAGGTCGTCGTGGTCAGTGCCATGGGACAGCGCAAGAACGTGATGGACGCCCTGTCTCTCGGGGCCGAGAACTTCATCGTCAAGCCGTTCGACGAAGCCAAGATCATGCGCGTGATGAACGCCCTGGACTTCCCGGGACGCGAAAGACCGGCCCCGTGAGGGCACCGGCTCGAGGGCGTCTTTCCGCCCCGTGCGCTGGCTTCAGCCTCATCGAGTTGCTGCTCACGTTGATGCTGGGGCTGCTGTTGGTGGGGCTGCTCGCCTGGCACTACGCGCCGCTCAAGGGGGATCGGCAAACAGCGGTTGCCCTCGAGGAGCTCCACCGGGTCCGCGACGGCGTGGAGGCCTACCGCTTGACCACCCATGGGGTGGGTCCGCTGCCCTCGTCGCCTGCCGCAGTTCCGGCGCTGGCAGGGCCGGACTGGCTCGACCCCTGGGGGCAGCCGTACGGGATCGACACGACCGGTTCCGTCGTCTTCTCGCTTGGGGCCGACGGGCTTCGGGGAACGCCCGACGACCTGACGGCCCGCCTCTCTCAGCCTCGTCAGCGGCGCCTGGTGCAGCCTCCCGGCAAGTGAGCCCCGCCGCCGAGTTTCAGGTCGCGTCCACGGTCGCCGCGTGCCGGATGAGCGCGACCATCTCCTCGTTGGACCGCACGTTTCCGAGTGGCTCTCGTGGTAGGCGAGGGCTGCCGAGAAGTGCCTTTCGGCGCCGAGCACTCGTTCCGCCCAGCCGGGCTCGGGGTCGGACAGCCCGGATTCGAGCCGTCGCTTGATGCGGCCGAAGACCCACGGATTGCCTAGCGCTCCGCGCCCCACGCTGATCGCGTCGCACCCTGTGGCCTCCAACATGCGTTCGGCGTCGTCAGGTGTCCGGATGTCGCCGTTGCCGACCACCGGGACCGAGCATCGGGCCTTCACGGCGGCGATCACCCGAAGGTCCGCCTTTCCCGAGTAGAGCTGCTTTCCGGTGCGGCCGTGGATCTGGACGAAAGCGCAACCCGCCGCCGCGGCTGCCTCCGCCAGGTCGGGGGCGACGATCGAACCCGCGTCCCAGCCCGAGCGCATCTTGACGGAGACCGGCAGATGCACCGCGCGGACGACGCGGTCGATCATGGCCGCGGTCAGGTTCACGTCCTTTAGCAGAGCGGCGCCCGACCCGGGTCCGGTGACCTTGGGCATCGGACATCCCAGGTTGAGGTCGATCCCGTCCGCCTCTCCCTGCGCCTCGATGAAGGAGGCCGCCGCGGCCATCTCGCCCGCGTCTCGGCCGAAGATCTGGACGATGACGGGCCGCTCTCCGGGGTGCGTCCTGAGCATTCCGAGCGTCTTGGGCTGGCGCAAGACGATGGCCCGTGAGCTGACCATTTCGGTCATGACGCAGTCGGCGCCTGCCTGGCGGCAGAGGACTCGAAACGGCGGATCGGTAAAACCGGCCATGGGAGCCAGTAAGACCGGCTTCAAAGGACCCTGAAACATTTCCCGCACCGGATCGTAGATAATCATGGCCGCGACCCGGATTCGCGGACTACGAGAATACATGGAGGAGAAGTCATGAGAACGGCAATCATCGGGTTGGCCATCCTAGTGGCCGTGCTCGGCAGTGTCAATCTGCAGGCCCAGACGCAACAGCCAGCGACGAACACCGCGGCCGCCAGCGTGCTCGGCGGGGGTGCTCTGCCCCCCCAGCCCGGACCGCCCGCGGGCGCCACGGCCGAGTTCCTCATCGCCGAGGGCAACGCCCTGCTCGCCGCCGGATACGTCGATGCGGCACTGCAAGACTTCCAGCGCGTGATCAACCTCGCGCCGGACACGTCGTCGCTGGTCAGCAAGGGCTGGTACGGGCTGGCCAGGTGCTACATGTCCCAGGGCAACCAGGAACTGGCAAAGGCCAGCCTGGAAGAGGTCCTCTCCCGCAACAACGACCCCGAGTCGGTCAACGCTTCTCGAGACGTCTACAAGTCGCTCAAGGGGCAG
>JACQZL010000152.1 GCA_016213865.1 Candidatus Rifleibacteriota bacterium | reverse complement strand
GACGCGGCAATGAGAAGAGGAATCGAGGCTTGCTCGGCACTCCCGAGGACTCTGGTCTGCGAGCGCGGGCAAGACTCTCTCCAGTCATCAGGGGGTCCAGGGGAGAACTTCTCCCCTGGCGAGGGTTCGGGGGCAGCGCTCCCGAGAGGCAAAGCGCGGTTCTCGTCGTCCCCCACGAACCGCGAACGTACCCAGGCCGAGGGGGCGATTTCCGGCCCCCCTCGCTCTGGCCGGGGCGGGGCGCGACGTGATACGCTCGCGACGTCATGCGTATCGCCAGTCTCGCTCTCTACGTGGTGCTTCTGGCGGGCTGCGGGTTCTCGAGCACGGCCCGCACGCCCGGCGTCCTCGAACAGGCTCTCGAGCAGAATCCGCTGACCCTCGACCCCGCCCTGTGGAGCGATGTGGCCAGCGGCCGCATCATCAGCCTCGTCTCGAGCCCTCTGGTGCGTTCGGACGAGAACATGGAGATCGTGGGGGACCTCGCCGACAAGTGGGAGCTGGATCCTTCCGGAAAGCTCTACAAGTTCCACATCAACCCGAAAGCGCGCTTCACCAACGGGCGGAAGGTGACCGCCGAGGATGTCCGCTTCTCGTTCGATCGGGTGATGAACCCCAGGACGCGGGCCCTGCGCACCTGGGTGCTCGAGCCGATCGCAGGGGCCAAGGAGCGTCTGGACGGCAAGGCCGACAGCATCCGCGGGCTCAGGGCGCTCGACGAATCGACGCTGCAGATCGAACTCAAGGAGCCGTTTGCTCCGTTCCTGGAGCTGCTGGCGATGCCGGTGACCGGCGTCGTCCCCCGCGAGGAGGTCGAGCGGCTCGGCGACGACTTCGGGCGCAAGCCGGTGGGGTGCGGCCCCTACTCGGTCGTGAGCTGGGTCAAGGACGCCGCGATCGAACTGGCGGCGAACCCGGCCTGTCACCTGGGCGCGCCGAAGCTCACGGGCATGCGCTTCCGCATCATCAAGGAGCCTCTGACGCGCTCTTCCGAGTTCCAGCTGGGGAACCTGGACGTGGCCGCCATCCCGCCGAGCGAGCGCACCTTCTACACCTCCCATCCTGTCTGGGGCAAGCGCATCCAGGAGCGTCCCGGGCTCAACGTCTACTACCTGGGCCTCAACTGCGAGAAGCCGCCCACGAACGATCTGCGGGTCCGGCGGGCCATTGCGATGGCGATCGATCGCAACGGCATCCTGCAATCGGTCCGCAAGGGACAGGGCATCGCGGCGCACGGCCCCATCCCGCCCGGCATCGGCGGCTACGACGCGGCCTACAAGGGCATCCCGTTCGATCCGGAGGGCGCGAAGAAGCTGCTGGCCGAGGCCGGGCATTCCGGCGGTATCGAGCTGGAGCTGGCGCAGGGCGACAACAAGGACAACCTCGAGGTCACGCAGATCCTCGCCAGCTACCTGGCGCGGGTCGGCATCCGCGTCAAGATCGCCGCCTTCGAGTGGCAGACCTTCAAGTCGCGCGTCAACGACGGCCTGACGCAGGCGTTCTACCTGAGCTGGTGGGCCGACTATGCCGACGGCGAGAACTTCCTCTACCCGCTGTTCCACTCGTCTCAGGCCGGGCCGGGCGGCAACGGGCCGCGGTACCGCAATCCGAAGGTCGACGCGATGCTGGACCAGGCGCGGCGCGAGACCGACACGGCGAAGCGCGAGAAGCTCTACACCGAGATCGAGCGGATCTCCGTCGAGGATGCCAGCCGGGTCTGCCTGTTCCACAAGCTGGATCAGATCGTGACGCAGCCATGGGCCGGCGGCATCGAGCTTTACCCGGTGTTCAACGCCAACCGGTATCTGGGTGTGGCGCTGGACGAGGCGAAGATGCAGTTGCGGTGAGGTCGGCCGCTCGGGTGTGACCGCGAGCACCTGGAACGATCATGGACCGCGTCGCCCGGGGCGGTGCGTTGCGCGGTTGTTCTTTTTGTGCCGGGCCCGGTGACATTCGCCCTCGGGCATGTTATCTTTTTGCCGAGTTTCATCGGTTGTCGTGATTGTAGTCGCAACTGCGGAGGTCGTTTTCTATGCGGACCAGTGTTGGAGTCACCGCTTTCGGTTTCCTGGCTCTGGCGTTGGCCATGACGCGCCCCGTGACGGCCGCGGCCCCGGCCCACATGGATCCGACGCCCGATGTGTCGGTCGTGGACGTGATGCTCGATCGGTACGATTTCCGGAAGGGCGACCTGGTCCACCTCTCGGCCAAGGTTCGCAGGCAGGCCTACACCGGCAGCCTCCGGGTCCATTGCTACGTCGACACCGGTCAGGTCGATCGCATCGCCTCGAGCAACTCGGTGCTCGGCACGCTGGCGACGGTCGACTGGACCGCCACCTATGACGCGGGCGACGCGACCATCGTCATCGGGGCCTATGTCGAACAGGTCCCCGGCGAGGAGAACACCTCGAACAACGGTCTGTGGCAGCAGTACCTCGCACCGTCGAGCGACAACCCCGGCGCGCCCCGGATCGCCTACGACGGTCACGGCCATTCGCGCATCTCGGAGGAGGCCGTCAAGCTGGCCAACATCCCCGAGGTCACGCAGTACGCCGAGCGCATCGTCTTCGGCTCCCTGGCCGAGGACAGGTTCCCCGATCCGGTCTACGGCGTGAGCTGG
>JACQZL010000151.1 GCA_016213865.1 Candidatus Rifleibacteriota bacterium | reverse complement strand
GCGCTCCTCAGGACGAACGGAGGGGGAAGACGCCGCCACCCAGTCTTATTGGCGGGGTACCGCCATAGGAGCACGAACGGAGCCCGATCTCCCCATGAGTTGGCATCGCTCCCGGCGCCGTCCCCTATCAGCCTCCCGGCGGTTTCGGCCGATACCAGATAGGACCGCAGACTCATGAGGAGGCCGGATGCTGGGAAAGAAGAACGAGCGGCATTATGGAATCATCCTGTTTTCCATCGGGCTCGTCATCCTTTTCCAGTCGCTGGCGATCGGGCACGACTCCAGCCGGCTCGAGAAGCCGGCCATGACGTTGCTCCTCTCGCTCGAAGCCACGGCGGCGGGTCCTTCGGCGAGCAGCGCCCGCCCACCCGCGCCGGCCACGTCGTCGGTGGCTCGCCTGGCCCCCTCGACGCACGAGGAGGCGATCGCCGCGGCCCTGGGCTCGCAAGGGCTCTTTTTCCAGCCGCCGGCGGCCCTCTCCATGGAAGATCTGACCTACACGCTCCAGGCCGGGGACACGTTCTACGGAGTGGCCCGACAGTTCGGGATGTCGGCCCGCGACCTGGCCAATGCCAACGGTCTCGTGAAGATGTGGGCGCCGACCGGGACGGTGCTGCGCGTTCCCAGACGGTCTGCGGCGGCGGTCCTCGCGCAGGCCCAGCCCGCCGTCGAACACCTCATCTCGTACCGGGCCAAAGCCGGGGACTCGTTGGCCACCATCGCCGAGCGCTTCCACATGAACCTAAGCGAGCTGCTCACCGAGAACCGCATCTACTCGGGTGTCGAGCCGAAAGCCGGCCAGGAGTTGCGAGTGCGGGTCCCGCCGACGATCGAGTACAAGGTCTCGGCCGGCGAGAGTCTCTGGAAGGTCTCGAAGACTTACGAGGTCCCGCTGGCATCGCTGGTCGAGCTGAACAACCTCGCGCTGGCGGACCTCCAACCGGGCCAGGTCATCCGGATTCCTGTCAAGGACCCGGCCGTCCTGGACCGTCTTTGGCGCAGCCGGCACCCTGTGGCGAGCCGCAAGAGCGACTCGGGCAAGTTCCGCCTCCCTGTCGTCGGCGCGCAGATCACGGACCGCTTCGGAATGAGGACTCATCCGATCTATCGCATCCGCGATTTCCACCGGGGCCTGGACTTTGCGGCCCCGTACGGAACGCCGATCAAGGCGGCCAAGGCCGGTCTTGTGAAGTACGCGGGGTTCCGGCAAGGCTACGGCCGCTGCATCGTCGTCGGGCATGCCGACGGCACCGAGACCTGGTACGCCCACTGCTCCGCCTTGCTGGCGCGGGTCGGCACGCAGGTCAAGGCGGGCGACCGCCTGGCCCGGATCGGGTCCTCGGGGACGTCGACGGGCCCGCATCTGCACTTCGAGATCCGCAAGCACAACCGCGCCGTCAACCCGCAGAAACACCTGCGAGTCTGACCGCCCGGGACCCGGCCGGTCCGGCCCCAATGTTGACAAAGTTAGTCCTCGATGCTATAGTCGGCCTTCGCTTCCCGCCCCTTGCGGCGGCCTTTTCCTCGCTTTACCAACACGGGGCCTGCAGCCCCGAACAAAGAGGTCAGAGTCGATGATGTCGCTTCGATCCCGCGTCGCCATAACTACCGCATTTCTTTTCGCGCTGCCCGCCCTCGGCAACTGGGCGCTGCACGCGCAAGCCAAGGGTCCCGTGGTGGCCACGATCGACATGGCAAAGGTGCTGCGCAACTTCGAGGCCGTGAAGAAGGCCGTCGCCTACATCAAGGACAAGAAGGACGAGTACCAGAAGGTCATCGACGCCGATCAGGACAAGATCCGCGAGCTGAACAACCAGATCCAGCAGGACAAGGAGAAGGGGCGCGACACCAAGGACAAGGAGTCCGGCAAGCGCAAGATGATCTTCGACCTGCAGCAGAAGTACCAGGGGCTGCGCGACAAGCTGGACCGGCTCGAGGGTGAGGAGTTCGATCAGATCAAGGACCGCATCCGCGCTCAGGTCGAGAAGATGGCGCAGGCCAAGGGCGTCGATCTCGTCATCGAGAAGCAGTGGCTGTACCACGGCGCAGCCATGGACCTGACCGAAGACCTGCTGGCCTCGCTTGGTTCCGCCGCCCCGGCCGGCAAGGGCAAGAAGCCCGCCCGGGCCGCCGAAGGCGAGTGATTCCTACCACAGCGTGCAGTTGACCGGGAGGCAGCGTCTCCTGGAGTGGCGAAGCCATGGCCCCAAAGGCGAATGTCAACCTGCAGATCCCCCTGGGCGCTCTTGCCGAGATTGCCGAAGGCGAGCTGGTGGGCGATTCGAAGACGCTGATCAGTGGCGTTTCGGAGCTCGACAAAGCCAAGTCGGGGGACATCACCTACGCGGTCAACAAGCAGTACGTCCGTGGCCTGAAGCGCTGCCGCGCCTCGGCGGTGGTCGTCCCGATGGACGTCACCAAGCTGGACCGGCCCATCATCCGCAGCAAGAACCCCTACTGGTCCTTTGCCCGGATCCTCGAGGTCTTCAGCCCTCAGGCTCCCAGGCCTGATCCGGCCGTCCATCCGCAGGCCTGGGTCAGCCCCAAGGCCCGGCTCGGGACGGACGTCGTCATCCGGCCTTTCGCCGTCGTCGAAGACGGCGCGGTCATCGGTGACGGGACCTGGATCGATTCCGGCGTCCACGTCGGGTCCAACACTCGCATCGGCGCCGGCTGTCGTGTCTATCCGAACGTCACCATTCGCGAACGATGCCATATCGGCGACGGCGTGATCATCCAGTCGGGGACGGTCGTCGGCAGTGACGGCTACGGGTTCGTCCGCAAGAACAACCAGCACTACAAGATCCCGCAGATCGGCTCCGTGGTCATCGGCGACCGCGTCGAGATCGGCGCCAACGTCACGATCGACCGGGCGACGATTGGCCGGACCATCATCGGCACCGGCAGCAAGATCGACAACCTGGTCCAGATCGGCCACAACGTCGAGATCGGCGAGAACGCCTTGCTGGTGGCCCAGGTGGGCATCAGCGGCAGCACCAAGATCGGGGACCAGTGCCGGTTCGCGGGCCAGGCGGCCACCGTGGGACACCTCACGGTCGGGGCCCGCTCGACGATCGCCGCGCGCGGAGTGGTCTTCAAGGACTTGCCGGCCGACTCCTTCGTCTCCGGCTTTCCCGCCAAGCCCCACCGTGAGGAGCTTCGCATCCTGGCGCTCATGCGCAAGCTGCCCGACTTGAACCGTCGCCTGGCCGCCCTGGAGCGCGAGCTCCAGAAGCTGTCACGCAAGTGAGCGTGCCGACCCACAGGCCGCCAGCCCGAGTCTCAGGAGACCTCCCCGCTTGACCCTAACAAGTGCGAACCGGGGCGTCCGCGGCCGGGTCATCGCCGGCCTCTGGCTGACACTCTGCCTGGCAGCAGCGCCTGCCGGCCTTCCGGCCGCGGGGCCCGCGCCCGAGGGCCTCAGCTCCGTCATCCGTGCGCCCACTGCTTTCGTCGAGCTGGGGACCAGCACGTACTACCGGGGCTCGGGGCTGGGATTCGGGTTCACTTACCCGCTCCTCCAGGCGCTCGAAGGAGGTTTGACCCGCGAGAACGACCGGTTCGCCTTCCACGGCAAGGTCCAGTTGCTGGGTGCAGGCGGAGCCCTGCCGGCGCTCGCCGTGGGGGCCAGGGACTTCATGCGCGACGGTGGGCCGACCGAGTACTTCTGGGTCATGTCCAAAACGCTGGGCGAAGGAGGCCCGGCCCTTCACGGCGGCGTGCGGCGAGTCGAGGGCTTCCTGAAGGGGCCGGCGACGGGGTTCGCCGCGGCCGAGATGCCGTTCGGGGAGGTCCTTCGACTGATGGGCGAGTACGACTGGGGCCTGCGCTCGGCCAGCCTCGGCGCCCAGATCCAGATCCGGCCGAACGTCTACGCCTTCGACCACGTGCGAGACGCGTTCGGACAGGGCAAGGCCTCCAACGTGATCGGATTGAGCATCCAGGGACAGTTCTGATGGACAGGACAGACCAACAGACGACTCTGGCCCGCGAGACGAGCGTGCAGGGCGTCGGTCTGCATACCGGCCAGCACGCCATCCTGCGGTTCCACCCGGCGCCGCCGGACCACGGCATCGTGTTCAAGCGCGTCGACATCCCCGGGGGACCTCTCTTTCCGGTTACCTGGCAGACCGTCACCGACGGCGGGATTCGTGGCACGAACCTCGAGGTCCACGGCCACACGACCTACACGGTGGAACATCTCCTGGCCGCGTGCCACGGACTGGGGATCGACAACCTCCTGATCGAGCTCGATGCGCCCGAGCTGCCCGTCCTGGACGGGTCGGCGCAGCCGATCGTCGCCCGCTTCCAGGAAGCGGGCCTGGTCAGCCAGGACGCCCCGCGGCGCGTGTACCGTTTGCGTCAGGCGGTCGACTTCAGCGACGAACGGGGCTCGGTCACGGCCGTGCCCGCCGACGTGACGCGCATCTCGTACACGCTGCAGTACTCCAATCCCGTCATCGGGTGCCAGTTCAAGGACCTGGTGCTGACGGCCGAGTCCTTCTGCCAGGAGCTGGCGGCGGCCCGCACGTTCTGCCTGCTCGAAGAAGTGGAGAGCCTGCGCTTGCGGAACCTCGGGCTGGGTGGCTCGCTCGAGAACGCCGTCGTCGTGGACAACGACCGGGTCCTCAACGATTCGCTGCGCTGGCCCGACGAGTTCGTGCGGCACAAGCTGCTCGACCTGGTGGGCGACCTCTTCATCGCCGGAAAGCGCATCCTCGGCCACTTCATCGGGCACCGCAGCGGCCACCGGCACAATGTCTCGCTGGTCAAGAAGCTCTTCCAGAACAAGGCGCTCGACCTGGAGGTGCCCCGGGAGGGCGGCGCCCAGTTCGACGTGCGGCGCATCTGGGACCTGATCCCGCACCGCTTCCCGTTCTTGCTGGTGGACAAGATCATCGAGCTGGAGGTCGGGACGCGAGCCGTGGGCATGAAGAACGTGACGATCAACGAGCCGTTCTTCCAGGGCCACTTCCCGGAGCGCCCGATCATGCCCGGGGTCCTGGTGCTGGAGGCCCTGGCTCAGGTCGCCGCGGTTTGCACGCTCTCGATGCCGGTCCACAAGGGCCGCACGCCGTTCTTCACGGGCATGGACTCGGTCCACTTCCGCAAACCCATCGTCCCCGGAGACCAGATCCGGCTCGAGGTGGAGGTCGACAAGATCCGTGGTAACATGGGCCGAGTCCGCGGCCGAGCCCTGGTCGAAGGTCAGGTGGCCGCCGAGGGCGTGCTCAAGTTCACGGTTCTCTAGGATCGGTGCCGGCCCCCGGCGCCTGGAAGGAAGATCGATGGCCTGCAAGATCCACCCGACCGCCGTCGTCTCGCCCCAGTCCGAACTGGGCAACGACGTCGTGATCGGCCCCTATGCAGTCATCGGGGATCACGTCGTCATCGGGGACGGCACCCAGATCGGCCCCAACGTCCTGATCGACCAATGGACGACCCTGGGCCGGAACAACAAGATCTTCACCGGCGCAGTCATCGGCAGCGAGAGCCAGGACCGCAAGTTCAACGGCGAGCGCAGCTACGTCAGTATCGGCGACCACAACACCATCCGCGAGTACGTCACCATCAACCGGGCCACCACGCCCGAGGCGACGACCCGCCTGGGCAACGACAACGCCATCCTCGCCTACTGTCACGTCGCTCACGACTGCATCCTGGGCAACCACATCACCATCAGCAACGTCTCGACGCTGGCGGGGCACTGCGAACTGGACGACTACGCCGGGCTGGGGGGCTACGTCGGCGTCCATCAGTTCGTCAAGATCGGCACGATGAGCTTCGTGGGCGGCTGGTCCAAGGTCGTCAAGGACGTGCCCCCGTTCGTCAAGGTCGAGGGCAGTCCCCTGCGCGTCTACGGCCTCAACACCGTGGGTCTGGACCGCCGGCAGGTCTCGCCCGAATCGCGGCGCATGCTGCGCAAGGCCTACAACCTGATCTTTCGGTCGGACTACAACGTCAGTCAGGCGGTCGAGGTCATTCGCAGCGAGATCGAGATGACCCCCGAGATCCAGACCTTCCTGGCCTTTCTCGAGCGGTCGACGCGGGGCATCGCGCGCAACAACGGGGAGCACGGCGAAGGCTGAAACGACGCGCGACCCGCGCGCGCAGGTGCTCGGGCCCCGAGAATGAGAACGGGGAAGGCCCTTCCTCGAGGCCCTCCCCGGTTCGCGATTGGAGTGGAAGCTACTGTACGTTGTCGAACGGTTCGCCGGAGTAAGCTTCGCGAGCCGAGACTTCGGCGTCACGGATCTTGTCCACCGCTCGGGCGACGGTCTGGCCGATGCGGTCGGCGGCCTTGTCGATGGCCAAGTACAGGTCGTGGTCGTTCTGCTCGACGATGCTGGTTAGGTTTCGAACTCCGGTGACTTCGATCCGGCACTGCTTGTCGACGCCGCCCCGAGGACCGTTGATGTCCTCCAGGCGGACCCGGACCACCTTGATCCGGGTGTCGAAGCGGTTCAGAGCGTACTCGAGCCGCTTCGTCACGTGTACCCGCAGAGCTTCGGAAATGTCGAAGTTCTTGCCATGGACTTCCACGCGCATTCGTGTCTCCTTCGCGCCACAGTGGCGTCTAGGTAAAGGGTACTGTCCCCGGCCGGCGTGGTCAACAACCCGGGGTCGATTCGGGTGCGACGACGGATCCTGGGGAAGAGGAACCACCAAGACCCCAAGACACGAAGGACTGCACGAGAAAAAGCCTGATCGAATGAGGCCCTTTGTGCCGCTCTTCGGGTCCTTCGTGCCTTCGTGGGTGGGTCTCCTCGTGCCTTCGCAGTGATGCGGTTTCCCATCTGTCTGCATCGCTCCCCGGCTTTGCCTCGTTCGTGCGAGCGATACCCGCGCCATGGTACGCTGCCGGCGACGATGTCTGCCATCGACGCCCGGGTCAGCGAGCAACTGTGCCGGCTCCAGTCGCGGACTCGCATGATGTTGCGGCTGTGCCTCGCGGGCACCCTGGCCGCCCTGGCCGTGTGCTGTCCGCTGGCATGGTGGATCGCGCGTCAGGCCATGCTCGCGCCGGCCAGCGCCACGTCGTTCCTGCTCCGCTCGACCCGCGGCGACGTCACGGTCCAGCAGACCCTGCCGGCCGGCACGGACGGGTTCCACCTCTTCTTCACCGTCTCGACCTCCGAGGGGGCGCCGGTGCGCAGTCTGGACGTGCGCGACCTGGAGGTCTTCACCGACGAGGTCGGCCCGGTCACGGAGTTCTCCCTCAGCGCCGCGTCCTCGACGCCGCTCGCCCTCTTCGTGGCCGTCGACACGGGCAGCTCGATGGCCGTCGGCAGGCGGCTCACGGCGTCTGCGAAGGGGCTCGTGGGGTGGCTGCGCGTGCTCGCCCCGGAAAAGGTCGCGCTCGTCTCGTTCAACAACCTGCCGCGCGTGGAGGAGACCCTCACCTCCGACTTCCTGCGGTTCGATCGGGCGCTGGAACGTCTCTCGTCCTCGGGCGAGACCGCGCTCTTCGACGCCGTCGTGTTCGCCGCCGATCGGGCCTTCGACCGCGATTGCCGCAAGGCCCTGGTGCTCGTGACCAACGGCAACGACACCGCCAGCAAGACTCGTCTCGCGGATGCCACGATGCGCGTGCGCAGCGCCTGCCTCCCCGTCTTCGGGGTCACCGTGGGCGAACCCTCCGACCGGACCGCGGTCGAGACGCTGGCCCGCGATTCCGGCGGCCGGGCTTTCCACGCGCCCGACGCCGGCGCGCTGGTCCGCTCCCTGTCGTCGATCTCGGATTGGCTGGCTTCCCAGTACGTGCTCTGGGTGCCGGCCAGGTTGCCTCGCGCCGGGGCCGCGACGGTGCCGGGTCTGGCCAGTGCGCTCGTGGCCGCCATGGTCTTCTCGATCGGGCTCGTCCTGGGCCGTTGGCTGCGGGCACCCCGGCTCGTCATCCTCGGTGGGCCGAAGAACGGCCTGGCGATTCCTCTGACGTCCGAGATCCTCATCTGCGGAAGCGACCCGGGCTGTCATCTGCAGGTGCCCGGTGACTTGCACAGTTCCTCGGGGAGGCGCTTTGCCGTCGAGCGCCGCGGAGGTACCGTCAGCTTCCACCGCTTCGATCCGTCGGGCTCGACCACCGTCAACCGCATGGCGGTCGAGAGCCGGGACCTGATCAGTGGCGACCTCATCCGCGCCGGGATGGCCCGCTTCCTCTTCTTCCGGTACGAGGCGGAGCGGGACTTTCATCTCGACCTGCCGGGCCTGGGCTCGCTCCAGGCGGCGCGGATCAAGGACCCCTTCTGGCTGGTGTCGGAGGACGGGGGCCCGACGTTCCACATCGACGGCGAGCGCATGCGCGTCGGCCGTGAACCGGACAACGGCATCGTGCTGGAAGATCCCTCGGTCAGTCGCCGCCATGCCGAGTTCGTGCATTCCGCGGAGGGCTGGTCGATTGCCGACCTGGGCAGCCGCAACGGCACCTACCTGGGCGCCTCGCGCGTCGCCTCCGAGGCGCCGGTCGTCGAGGGCGCCCGCCTGCGGTTCGGGCGCATCCGCTTCTCGCTGAGTCTGCTGCCCCCCGGCGAGGAGTATGCCGAGATCGAAGTCCTGACCGAGCCCGAGCCGCTGGCCATGGCAGCGCCGCCGGCCCCGCCGGTTCCCGCTCCGGTTGGCCCCGCGCCAGGGCCGCAACCGGACCCGGCTCCACTGCCGCAGCTCGCGGTTCCCGGGGCACCCTCCTCAGAGACCTCCGCTCCGGAGGTGCCCGCCCCGCCGGCGGAGGCTCCCGCGTCCGGGCCCGTCGAGGCGGCCCCGGCCGTTCCGCCCGAGGTTCCCGCTCCAGTCCAACCGCCCGCGGTGCCGGTTCCCGGCGACGGAGCGAGCCAGACCACCGAACCCCTCGTCACCTGTCCGATCTGCAGCCACGTCAACCGACCCCGCGCACGCTACTGCACGCAGTGCGGCGAGAAGCTGGCCGGGGAGAGCGAGCCCGCCTGACATGCCAACTCGAGCCCCTTGCCGGCACGCCGGGATGCCGATAGAACTCATGAAGGAGCGGAATCACCCATGAGGATCTGCGCCACCTGCACCTTGGAGAACGATGACGAGAGCCGCTTCTGCGAGCGGTGCGGCACCAGCCTCGACGCGGCCGTGGCCGGCTCGGGTATGGCACCGGGGCAGCGTGACTGTCCGTCCTGCCAGTGGAAGGTCACCACCCTCAGCCCCTTCTGTACGCACTGCGGCCACAAGATGCCCGCTCCGCAGCCTCAGGCCGGGGCCGTGACTCCCACCTGTCCGTCGTGCAGCGCCGCCGTGGCCGTCGCGGACTTCTTCTGCGGTTGGTGCGGAGGACGGTTGGCGCCGCCGGGGTCCGAGGAAGCCGCCGCCACGACCCCGAGCGACCTCGACTCGACCCTGCGCCCCGGCGAAGGTGCCCACCTGGTCGTCCTGGCCGGACGCGAGAAGGACAAGGTGTACTGGCTCAGCTCGTCGGGCATGCGACTGGGCCGGGCCAAGGACAACGACGTCTGTCTCGACACGGATGGCTACGTCTCCAACGCGCATGCACGCGTCTTCGTCCAGGGGGGCGAGTACTTCGTCGAGGATGCCGGCAGCGTCAACGGGACCTTCCTGAAGCTGCGGCGGCCCTGGAGGTTGCAGCCGGGGGACGAGGTCAAGATCGGGCAATCCCTGTTCCGGTTCAGTCCGGCATCGAAGAACCCCTGAGAGGGCGAGGCCGCTCACCGGTCCCGCCAGGTTTCGCGACAGCACCTTCAACGCCAGCAACCGCCCATCCGACATGCTGCTCGAATCCCGCACGGACGTCGGCATCCAGCGCGATCACAACGAGGACGGCATCCTCGTCACTTCCTTCTCGTTCCGAGAGGCCGACAAGGCCCAGCAGTACTACCTTGCGGTGCTTTCGGACGGGATGGGCGGCGCGGCGGCCGGCGAGGTCGCCAGCGCCCTGACCATCGACACGGTCGTGCGCGAGGTGTACCTCTCGCTGCTGGAAGCGCACATGCACCGCGACCAGAACTACGTGAACCTGCGTCGCATCCTCTACCACGCCGTCGAGCGGGCCAATGAGCGCGTCTACACCGCCGCCCGCGAGAACCAGAGCTACTACGGCATGGGCGCCACGGTCATCGCGTCGATCGCATGCCAGGGCCGCATCTACTTCAGCCACGTCGGTGATTCGCGCGCGTACCGTTTCCGCGACGGAGAGCTGCGACAGATCACCGAGGACCACTCCTTCGTCAACGAGCTGATGCGCGAGGGGCGCATCACCGCCGAAGAGGCGCGCAACCACCCGCGCAAGAACGTCATCACGCGGGCCATCGGCTCGCGCCAGCGCGTCAAGGTCGACAGTCTCTGCGGCCTGCTCCACCCCGGTGACATCTACCTGCTGTGCAGCGACGGTCTCTCGGGCATGATCGAAGACCGGGACATCCAGGCCGTGCTGGCTCGCTATCCCAAGGAAGTCCCCCAGCTCATCGACCTCTCGCGCGAGTTGATCGAGCGCGCCAACCAGGCCGGCGGCGCCGACAATGTCAGCGTCGAGCTGATGGCGGTCGAGGCCTCCGACATCCCCGAGCCGCTGGTGGATCAGGTTGCGTTGGACCCGTCCAAGGTCCTGACCTGGGACGAGGCCGCCCAGCTCGGCATCGCCGACCTTGGGTTCGTCGAGGTCCACGAGGGCTGAAGCCCCCTCATCACCAGGACTCCAGGACACGAAGGGGGCGGCAAGACTGGCTCTGCGAGCCGTGCTTCGACACGGAGGCTCGTAAACGAGCCTCCGGCTCAGCACGATCGGATCCTGATCTCCCCATGAGTCAGCATCGCTCCCGGGGAAACCAAGAGCCTGGCACCGGCCTTGCTTTCGTGCTACGGTCACGAGGCTCACGTTCGACAAGATTGCCTTCTTTCACGCCAGAAGTGGACGCCGAGTGCAGGGCGTAGCGGTCAGGCCGACGGGGGGCCCTGAGCCCGCTGCCAGCGCTCGGTTGCCGTCCCGGAGGCATCCGGACTCTGGCTCCCTCGAGCTCGACTGGGAGGTTCATGATGCGGTTGCGAGAGTCTGTCCGGAATAGTCCATGGATTCCCGCCTTGCTCGCAATGGTGCTGCTGGGTTGCAGCACCGGGACCGCGCAGGGACAGTTTCATGACG
>JACQZL010000080.1 GCA_016213865.1 Candidatus Rifleibacteriota bacterium | reverse complement strand
CCACGGCCCGCCTGCGCGAGATCTTCGCCCACGAGCTGGGCTGCGACCTCCCCGAACTGATCCAGGAGTTCCCCAAGGACGACAAGCGCCCCAAGCCCTGGGAGCAGGACCTGGACGACTTCCTCCACTCCCACGGCCTGCTCCGGGGGCTCGAGGGCCAGGAACAGGACCTGATGGCGATCGACCGCCTTTCGACCGTGCAGGAGTTGCGGACCTCGGTGGCGGTCAACATCGAAAACATCAGCGTCACGGACCTGGGCAAGGTCGTGCTGGACTGTGCGGGGGTCTCGCACCGCTCGCTCACGGACCTGGACAAGCGCATCACGGCCCGCAAGGCCGAGCTGACGGCGACCTACCTGGACAGCCTGCAGAAGACGCTGGCCAAGATGTTCGGCGATTCCAACAAGGGCGTCCGCTACGCCACGAAGTTCCTCGAGAACCTGAAGGTGAACCTCGAGGAGCTGCGGGGCCTGATGAAGCGCGGCCGCGAGTACTACCAGAAGAAGATGACGACGGCGCAGGAGCAGGCCCACGCGGCCGAGGAGGCCCTGCGCAGCGAGTGCGACCGGTCGTTCCTGCTGCGCTCCAAGAGCCTCTGCCGCCAGTACGCCGAACAGTCGATCCACTCGAGCAACGCGGCCGTGGTGGCCGAGTTCCGCGCTCAACTGCAGGACCGGATGCAGGAAGTGCTGATCGCGCTGGCCCAGAAGCTGGACGAGGCGCTCGTCAAGGTCCATCGCCTGGGCGACACGATCACCAAGCTCGAGTCGCAGTTCCGCAAGCGCAGCATCGAGGTGAGCCTGGGGGGCGAGGTCGAGGGCTCGAGCCAGGACTACCTGCTCAACTACTCGGTCGTGAAGACGTCCGACCTCAAGGGTCTCTACTCGGGGTTCCTGGGCGAGCTGGCACCCTACGAGGGGGTCTACGTCGGACACGAGCAGGGCCTGGACCTGGCCGAGAAGTGGGCCTACTACTCCGAGAATGCCGAGCTCTTCGAGCGCGACACGCTCCGCTTCGCGTCCAAGATCCTCGAGGCGAAGCTCTCCGAGCTGACCATCGAACAGTTCCTCCTGAAGAAGGGCGCCGACTACATCGCCGACATCGGCGAGAACCTGGCCAAGAAAGGCAAGCCGCTCTGGAGACTGGACGACAATCTCTTCCCGCACCACGTCCACCACGAGAACTTCCTGGGCGTCTTCGACCGCGACACGACCGAGATCGTCCAGCACGTGGGGGCGATCCTGGGCGAGAACTTCGTCACGGTCAGCACGCGAGACCCGCACCGCATCACGCTGGTCCAGACCGCGCACGGCGCGCCGCTCTTTGCTCTCTCCAAGATCGAGGACTGGGAGAGCCGCTACCGCCGGTACCGCGACATCCAGTTCCTGCACGCCATCTCGGGCCAGCTCTACGGGATCGACTGGCAGGACTACCCGTTACGGCCCCAGACCTTCGGCGACGCCCTTCCTCGGTGAGGACCTGGTCGCCTGCTCCCAGCGCTTCCGCGAGTACGAGCACCTTCGCAAGCTCTCTCACCTGGTGACGCACTCGCTCTACGCGCGAGGCAGCTACCAGGACCAGCTCGCCTTCCTGGAGGCCGAGATCGCACGCCTGCGCAACAGCCTCGTCAAGGCCCCCAGCACGCAGTACCAGCGGTTCTTCCAGGACCAGATCAACGCCGTCGTGCCGCTGCGGGACGACCTGGCGAAGAAGAAGAGCCTCAGCGAGATCGAGCGCGAGTTGATCGGTTAACGCAACGTTATTTCATGCCGCCGGCCGAACCACCTAGACCCCGAGGAGGATGACCATGGAGAAGGACCAGGAGCCCAGGGCAGAACTCAACGAAGTCGCGAAGATGACCAAGAACAGCATGGCCGACATCATCTTCTCCCTCACCGAGCACAACGGTAAGACCTACTTCGACATCCGCGAGTTCTCCAACACGTCCGGTTACAAGGGCCCCACCAAGAAGGGACTCCGCGTCAATGCCGAGTTGATCGAGGAGTTCCTCGGCAACGTCGAGAAGCTCCGGGCGGCCATCAAGAAGTGAGGCTCGAGTCGGACCTGGACCGTTTCCAGGTCACCACGCAGCCGCTGCGCCTGACGCTGGTCGATCCGTTCACCATCGCCCGCGGGACCGAGACCGTCCGGCAGAACGTGCTGGTCCGCGTCCGCTACCGCGGAGGCGAGGGCCTGGGCGAATCGTCGCCCAGTCAGCGCTATGGCGAGACCGACGTGACCGTCATGGCGGCCGTCGCCCGGGCGGCCGAGCGCCTGGCCGACATGCGCCCCGACGTGGACGTGCTCGGCCACGCGCTCGATCGCTGTCTCGGCGAACGGGACTGCTCGGCCCGTTCGGGTCTCGAGATGGCCCTCCTCGACGCGATCGGGAGGCTCGGCGGCCTCGCCGCGTACCAGTTGTTGGGGTTGGAGCCGCCGCGGCCCATCGAGACCTCGTTCACGATCGCCATCGCCGCGCCGGAGGAAATGGCCCGGCGCGCCCGCGCGGCCGCGGAATGCGGCCTGCTCAAGGTGAAACTGGGCGCCAGCTCGGATATCGACGGCCTCGAGGCCGTGCGGCAGGCCCGCCCGGACGCCCGCCTGATGGCCGACGCCAACGAGGGCTGGGACGTCGACACGGCGCTGGGACACCTTCCACGCCTGGCCGCCTTGGGCGTGGAGTGGCTCGAGCAGCCCCTCCCCGCCGGACAGGAGCACCTCCTGGGACGCCTGCGCGGGCGCGGCGTACGCGTCATGGCCGACGAGTCGCTCGTCACGCCCGCGGACCTGGAGCGCCTCGCGGGCCAGGTGGACGGCATCAACGTCAAGGTTACGAAGGTCGGAGGGATGACGCGCGCGGTCAAGCTCCTCTCGCGTGGGCGCGAGCTGGGCATGACCACGATGCTCGGCTGCATGATCGAAAGCTCGCTGGGAATCGGCTCGGCCGTCGAGATCTCGTCGCTGGCGGACCTGGCCGACCTGGACGGCCAGTTGCTGATCCGCGACGATCCGTTCGACGGGGTCCGCTGCGAGCGCGGCTGGTTGACTCGACGTGAAGGTCCGGGCCTCGCAGTCTCGCGGCGCGGAGCGGCCCGAGGCTGACGCCCGGCAGCGCCGCACTCTCGAACGGAGGTGGCTCCGCCAGCCAAGCGGCTGAAAGCCGCTTCTACCTTCGAGGTCCGGAGCGAACCTGCGTTGTAGTGCTAACACCTGCATCCGGTCGTCGCCCCGGGCCATTTCCTCGAGGACGGCCCGGGAGCACTGTTCGCCGCGTTCTCCTCGCTCACGACCGGCGGTTTATCCGTGCTCGATTGCCGGTCGGGGAGGATTGGCGCCAGCACGCGGGTCAGCCGCGTACGTACCACTTGAGACGCTGGAACTGGCCCCAGAGCCAGGGACTGCAGGTGGCAACGCGTTTGACCAGCCTCAGGAAGGCGGCCCAGGAGTCCAGCAGAGACTGCTCCCAGCGGGGCCGGAAAAGGGCCCTTGCCAGGCACGCGCGGACCTCGGGCAACATCCCCTGCGCCGTCATCTGTCCTACCAGCTCTCCGGCATAGAAGTGGCGACCGCTCGACGGGAAGAAGAGCCTGCGCACGCGCCTCAGGTCCGGCTCGCAGGGCAGCGTCCGGCACTGCCCGAGCACGCCGAGGGACTTGAGGGCGATCGTCAGCACCAGGCAGGACTCGCAGCGCCCGCAGTTGTACTCGCCGGGCCGGCCTTGGTGGCAGACTCTGAGCGACTCGAGGGCAAGCCTCCAGGTCGCAATCCGTTCAGTCTTCTGCCACCGCGTGGCCTCGGTGCCGTCGTGGACGAACTCGGTTCTGTCCGTGCTCCAGAGCGGGTCGAGCTCCGGGTGAGAACCCCACGGACCCACCTGGGCCAAGGCGTAGGACGAGGCTATGAAGAGCCGCGGACAGGCGGGAGCCAGCAGGAGACCGACCGCCGCCAAGGCCGGCCCGTGACTCAGCCTGCCCCAGTCGACCTGCGCGTCCAGGAACGAGCGCACATTCGTGCGCACCTCGAGCAAGCGCTTGCCGAGCTCCGAAGCTACCCGGTGCGCCATTCGAGAGGTCTTCTCGAGAAGCTCGTGGTCGTCCAGGGCGATGTCGAACCCGTAGATCAGGACCAGGTCGGTGAGGATCTGGCGATGCTTCAGCAAGGTGTAGAAGGAGTCGACCCCGCCCGAGAAGAACGAGGCGACACGCCGGTCCTCTCCCCTACCGGCCCGGCAGACGAGACCCGGAGCTTCCGTCGCCTCCAGATGCGAAACGTCGGCGGGCTGCGGGGAAACGAGCGTGACCTGGATGGGCCGCAGTTCCTGGTGGATGCGGCAGTAAGCGCTTCTCAGGGCGTCGAGCCGCTCGGAGAACCCGGGTCGGGCCACGCCGTGCAACCGGACCGCGGCCCCGGACGCCATCGCCGGCACCAGCACAGTGGCCAGGCAAGCCTCGAGCCCTGGCTGCAGCAAGTGCTCGCCCGCGTCAAAGAAGAGGCGCCAATCACGCGCGCCGTCGGACAGCTCCATCACGACCCGTCCGGGTCCTTCCGGACGGCAGGAGACCTCGAAGGTCCGGGGGCTGGCAGAGAGCTTGGGGGCGGTCATCGTCTTGGGGTCGCGCCGGCCCGCGGCGCACCCGGCATTGTAGGCAATGATCCGCCAGGAGGATAAGAGCCCGTATCAGGCCTGGCGCGCGCGAGGTGAGTGTGCCGAAGTAACCGAACGCAAGGGCGCAAGGTCGTCAGAGCTTGTGACCGTGCGGCTCGAGCCTGTCCTGCAAGAAATCAAGGCACGGTTCATCGTTGGACTGTCACGAAAGTGACGTCGCCCCAATCGCTCATCGCCAGGTCGAAGAACGGGCCCAGCTTCGGTCGCCGCAGCTCGTAGGCCGTCACGGGCTTTCCCAGGAGACAGGCCAGGACCATCGTGTGGAGACGATCCGTGTAGACCCGGGAGGCCCCCTGGACGAGCCGGACGAACTCCTCGAAGGCACATCCGG
>JACQZL010000150.1 GCA_016213865.1 Candidatus Rifleibacteriota bacterium | reverse complement strand
ACGGTGGACCGAGAGGTCGCAGCCGTGGGCGCCAGCTCAGGGCTGAAGCTGGGGGCTCCGGCCCCAGACCCGCCGTCCTCGCGCAGCTCGGGCTGGCCGCGCCGGGTCAATCCCAGTGCTTCTCCAGCTCCCACATGTCCTGGAGCGGATGGCCGCCGGAGCCCGTCTCCGGCACCGATGGTTTGACGCGTCTGACCGCATCCAGCGCATCCGGCTCCGTCTTCTCCGGGTTGCTCCCATGCTCGGACGCTCCGGTGGGTCCCGACCGGAGTCCGGCGAAACTTGGAACGTGGGCGGGGCCGGCGCTGTTCCATTAGTGACAACGGCTGCGGAGCAGACCGGCCGCTCGAGGCCGCTGGAATCGAGGACCCAAGGAGGCCCGCCCCGATGAGGTTGAACGACTACTCGCGCTTCTGGAAGAGATTCGCAACGATGTTGAGCTCCGGCGTCCCGCTCATGGTCATCCTGAGGATCCTGCAGCGCGAACTGGCCGCATCGCCGCTGGGCGAGGTCCTGCAATCGGTCATCGGGGGGCTCGAGAAGGGCGAGCACTTCTCGGACGGGCTCGCCAGGTTCCCCGGGCTATTCGGAAACGACCTTCTGGTCATGGTCAAGGCGGGCGAGGCGCAGGGCCGTCTCGATCGTGTGGCGAAGGCCATCGCCAAGCAGGTGCGAAAAGGGGTCCTTCGGATTCCCGTGCCTGTCCTGGACGGAGACAGTACGAGTGCGGCCCCGGAGACTTGTGCGAGGGGCGAGGAGTGGGCCGGCGATCGGCTCCCGGCGTCTCGCGAGCTGATCCGGGAGGCCCTGCAAGCCAGGGCGAGCGATGTTCACGTGGAACCCGTCGCCGGCGGGGCAGGCGTCGTCCGCTTCCGTGTAGACGGCACACTCGAACTTCGACGCGAGGTGGACCGCGCCGACTACCGGCCTCTGGTGGCCCAGTTCAAGCTGATGTCGGGTCTGGACGTGGCCGAGGAGAGGCTGCCGCAAGACGGGCGAGTCCGGATTCGCTCGGGGGAGGTGCCCGCCGAGTTCAGGGTAGCGACCAGTCCGTCGGTCCTCGGGGAGGCGGTCTGCCTCCGCTTCGTGAACGAGCCGAACTGGGAGCCCGGCAAGATGGCAATCGAGGCCGTCATTCCCGACGAGCAACCGCGCGAGCAGTTGCTCGGACTGATGGCACAACCGTGGGGCCTCCTGTTACTCGCGGGACCGGACGGCTCGGGCTGTCGGACGACGTCACGTGCGCTGCTGGCCCACCTGGACGCCGAGCATCGCAAGGTCCTGTCAGTCGAGGACCCAGTGGAGGTCGTCTTGCCCCACGTCCATCACGTCCAGATCCGTCCGGACATCGGGTTGACCTTCCCGGCCACATTACGCCACTTCCTGCGACTGGACCCGGACGTGGTGCACTGCTCCAGCGTGCGCGAAGCCAAGACGGCAGCCCTGCTCGCTCGAATCGGTCTGGGCAGCCACCTGGCCCTGGGGGTCCTCGAGGCCGGGGACGCTCTGGACGGCCTGGTGTGGCTCCTGGGCCTGAAACTGGAGCCCTACCTGCTTTCTGGAGGGCTGCTGGGCATCGCCAGTCAGAGGCTGGCCCGCCGGCTCTGTCCGGCCTGCCGGCGTCCCTCCGTCGAGGCCACGCAACGCCTGCGGGAGCTTGCAGGAGCCGCCGTTCCCGAGGACGCGACTGCCTGCGAGGCGACTGGGTGCGCTGACTGCCGGGGGCACGGCTACCGCGGGTTCCGGGCCATCTTCGAGGTCCTGCCCATCGGCCCCAACCTGAAGCGGTGTCTGCGCCGTGGGGCCACGCGACCGGAACTCGAAGCCGCGGCGAGGAGCGACGGATTCAAGACCCTCCTCGAGAACGGCGTTGCACCGGTGCTGGCAGGGGAAACGTCTCTGGCCGAGGTCGTCCGAATCTGCCCCGACTGTCAACCCGCAGTCTGAAGGGCGCGAGACCCTGGCGGATAGGGCTGGATTCGACGCCTTGGCGGGGAGCTTTCTGGTGACGGGTGCGCGCGCAGTTCGTGGGGGGCCGCATGACTGGGTGCGAGGTCCAAGGAGTTGTAGCGCGGGTCCTTGCGGCCCGCTACCGTCGAGTCGCCGCTCCAAAGGCGGGGGACAAGCCCAATGGCATTAAATCCTCATGGTTCCCATCTCCTGCCATGGATT
>JACQZL010000214.1 GCA_016213865.1 Candidatus Rifleibacteriota bacterium | reverse complement strand
TGTGCCCCTTGACAAGGTGTCCACTGGTCGGGCCGGAAGAGAGATGAGGTCCAGTTTCCCCTCGAGCGCCAGCCGGGTCGTCCCGATCGGGTTCGTGGCGAGGACCTGTACCGTGTCGAAGCCATGATTGCCGCTCGAATCCGCAACGTCCAATCGCAGGACATAGGTCCCCCCGGAAGTTGCCACGAACCTGGGCTCGAGCGTCTGTGCGTCGAGCAGTCTGCCGGCATCGGGTCCGCTCTGCACCGACCACGAGGCAGTCACCGCGATGCCCCCGGCGGCCTGCGCAGTCCCCCGGAGCGCAATGGGAACACCTACCGTGGCAGTCTGATTGCCCCCCGCCTCGACTCGCGGCTGACGGTCAGCTCCCGAGCCGGAGGCGACGGTCAGCTCCCAGGTTGCATCCGAGAGGTACTGCCCCCAGCCGCCGAAGACCACGACCCGGGACCGAGACGAGTCGAAGGCCGCGGCGTGCTGCTGCAGGGCCGGGAAACCTGCGGGTACTTGGGATGCAGCCCACGTCTGACCGTCCCATCGCCAGCAATCCGACAGTGGCTGCTGCCAGGTGCCGGCCCCGCCAATCAGCCTTACCCCTCCAGCGGTCCCGGCATCCACGAGAGTGTGGTACTCGCGCAGAGTCGGCGACCCGGGCGGAGACAAAGGCTGCCACAGGCTTCCGGTCCACTCCCAGGTCTCGGCGTGGGGGTCCGCGAACAACATCGACCAGAACAACAGCACCTGGCCTCGGGCGCGATCGAAGGCCAGGGTCGGAGTGCTGCCGCTGGTGGGCGAAAGAGGGGGAGTCCGGTCGTGCCATGAGGTCCCGTCGAATTCCCACGTATCCGCGAGCGTCTGCCAAGCGACCCCGGAAGAGGCAACCCCGGAGCCGCCGAACATGACCATCGTGCGATGGTCGGGATCCGAGGCCAGAGCGTGTCCGCTGCGAGCCGGAAAGCTCGCCGAGGCAGACAACTGGGACCAGGCAGCGCCGGTCCACTCCCAGACGTCCGAGTAGGCCACGAAGTCCGCTCCGCGTCCGCCCACGAGGATGACACGCTGGCGGGTCTCATCGAAGGCCGTTGCCGCCCGCTCGCGCGCGCACGGCGCCGGGTCGGACTCGAAGCGTCTCCAGGCAGTGCCGTCCCATTCCCAAGTGTCGCCCAGCAAGGCCCCTCGAACGTCCCTGCCGCCAAACAGCAGGATCCTCCGCCGGCTGGGATCGTAAGCCATGCAGTGGCCCGTGCGCGCAGAGGGGGAGCGCGACGGCCTTCTCTGGACCCAGTAACCCTCGCTCGGCGGAGCACCTGTCGCGAAAATGCCGATTGACGAGCTGGCGGTCTCGCCTCGCGCGTCCGTCACGGTCAGCCGGAACTCGTACGTACCCTCTCTGGGAGGTGTGAGAGTGAGCGACGACGTGCCCGAGCCATCGAAATCGACGGGCGGCCCCGAGCCCCCTGTTCTCTCCCATCGGCAGGCCAGCGCATCCCCATCGGGATCGTAAACGCCGGCCGCCACCACCACGCTCTGTCCGACAGTCGCGGCAAGGGACTTTCCGAGCGAGATCCTGGGCAGGTTGTTGCTCGCGGACGCCTCTACCGTGACCGTCACCGAATCGGTCGCCGTGAGCTTGCCGTCGCTGACGATGAGGGTCCACTCGTAGGTCCCCGCCTGCGCTGCCCGGAAGACGGGCCGGGCAGCCGCCGGATTGTCCAGCAAAGCCGCGGTGCCGGTACCTCCCGCGCGAACCCACGTGTAGGTCACGCCGTCGCCGTCCGGGTCGGTTCCATAGCCCTCCAGTTGCACCAGAGCGTCCAGTTGTACGGTGACGTCCGATCCCGCCGATGGCGTCGGCGCAGTGTTGGGCTGCCCCGCTCCGAAGGTGAGCAACCAGGTATCGTCGCAGTCGCTTGAATAGCTGGAGCCACCGAAGACAACGGCCTTGTTCTTCGCGGCATCGTAGGCCAACGCATGGAGCATCCGGGAAGGTGGCTCAGAGGCCGTCGCGAGCTGGGTCCAGTTGGTCCCATCCCACTCCCAACAATCCGAGTAGCGGCCCACGACCGTGTACTGCGTATTGACGGCTTGGCCGCCGAACAACAGGACCCGTTGCCGCGCGGTGTCATAGGTCATCGCGTGGCCGTAGCGTTCCGGCGGGGAGGCTCCAGGCGTCACGCATCGCCAGTCGTTGCCCGTCCACTCCCACGTGTCCCCGAACTGTCCACTGCTCTTCGACCCTCCGAACAGGACGATGCGCGCGCGCGACAGGTCGTAGGTCATGGCGTGAAGCGTCCGGGCTGCGGGCGAAGTCGATGGCCACAGGCGGCTCCAGCAAGTACCGTCCCAGCTCCAGGTCTCGGCCAGGTTCGTGCCAGAGCTGCCACCGAACAGCAGGGTCCTCCCCTGAGCGGCATCGTAGGCCATGGCCGCGTCGAAGAGCGTCGGGGGTGAGGTCGCCGGAGCTCGCTGGTCCCAGACCGTGCCATCCCACTCCCACGTGTCGTCCAGGTACCGGCTCGACGTATCAGCCATTCCTCCGAACAGGACGACTCTGCGGCGGGCGAAGTCATAGGCCATCGCATGGCGCAGTCGCCCCGGGGGAGACGGCACCGCTACCTGTTGCCATCGCACTCCGTCGAAGGTCCACGTATCGGCGAGCCCATGGACCGGGAAGCAGCAGTCGTACTGCCCGCCGTACAGGACGGTCGCTCCGCGGGCCCGGTCGAACGCGGTCGCGGTCGAGCGCCGCGCCCAGACTTCGCCGCCGTCAGCCATGCTAGCAGGCGGGGGCGCGGCTACCCTCTTGGGCCGGAACCGGTGCTGGAGGCTGACCAGGATGCTCCCCGAGGCCATGCTCGCGATGTTCCTGCTGCCGGCGGCGCCGCAGCAGCCGCAG
>JACQZL010000213.1 GCA_016213865.1 Candidatus Rifleibacteriota bacterium | reverse complement strand
CTGGATGAGGATCCCCTTGCCAACCGTCCGCAGCCTGCCGGCGATCCGGCATCACCGACTACCGACTACCGGCTACTGGCAACCGGTTGCCTGTCACCGGTTCCGGCTCTGGATGAGCCATCAGATTACCCATGCGCAGAGTATGCACCCTGCGCCGCTGAGATGCGCTCGCGTGCCCGCTGCGCTACCATGGCAGGTGTGAGCGGGCGCTCGGGCCCGCCGGGAGGCCGTCAGACGTGGACCTGCAGATGATCGGTTTCTTTCTTTGCGCGGGCGCCATCTGCGCCTGTCAGGCATGGGGCGCGTGGCGGGGATGCGGTCTTCCGTTCTTCGAGACGCTCGAAAGCAGTGGCACCGCCGACGCGATGCGCAACTCGCTGCGCTTCTACGAACGGGCCACGGGAAAGCCCAGGCTCGGGAGTTTCATCGGCTGGACGATCGTCGCCGCGCTCTTCTTTGGCCTCGGGGTCGCGGGGTTGCTGAAGACCTAGCGCATCGCCTTCGGGTCTTGATGGTGCAGGTGTCTGCGCCGTCACCGGCACTCAGGACTGCCCGGGCTGGCGGTGGCGCGTGGCGCCGAAGATCTGATCGGCCTCGGCCACGTAGTGGCAGGCGACGAAGTGCTCGTCGCCGCGGTCGGTCAGGGCCGGATCCTCGGTCTTGCACTTGTGCAGCCGCGCCGGGTCGGCGTTGGCGACCGGGCAGCGCGGATGGAAGCGGCAACCCGATGGCGCCTTGATGGGGCTGGGGACGTCGCCCTCGAGGATGATCCGCTTGGGGTGGATGTCGGGGTCGGGGATCGGGACGGCCGACAGGAGCGCCCTCGTGTAGGGGTGCTTGGGGGTTGCGTAGAGGCTCTTCGATTCGGCGATCTCGACGATCTTGCCCAGGTACATCACGGCGACGCGGTCCGAGATGTGCTCGACGACCGAGAGGTTGTGCGCCACGAAGAGGTAGGTCAGCTTGCGGCGCTGCTGCAGTTCCTGAAGCAGGTTGATGACCTGCGCCTGGATCGAGACGTCGAGGGCGCTGACGGGCTCGTCGGCGACGATCAGGCGGGGCTCGATGGCCAGGGCGCGCGCGATGCCGATGCGCTGGCGCTGGCCGCCCGAGAACTCGTGCGGATAGCGCGAGGCGTGCTCTTCGCGCAGGCCGACCTCCTCGAGGAGCGAGTAGACCCGCTTTCGCCGCTCGACCTTCGTCCCCATGCCGTGGATCTGCAGCGGCTCCTCGATGATGTTGCCCACCGTCATGCGCGGGTTGAGGCTGGCGTACGGGTCCTGGAAGATCATCTGCATGTTGCGCCGCATCGCCCGCATTTCGTGTTTGTCGAGGCTGACCAGCTCCTTGCCCAGGAACATCACCTTGCCGCCGGTGGGCTCGAGCAGGCGCATGATGGTGCGGCCGGTGGTGGACTTCCCGCAGCCGGACTCGCCGACCAGGCCGAGGGTCTCGCCTTCCTTGAGGTAGAAGCTGACGCCGTCCACGGCCTTCACCCAAGCGACCGGGCGGCTGAAGATCCCGCCGAAGATGGGGAAGTACTTCTGGAGGTCGCTGACCTCCATGAAATGTTCGCTCATGCGCGTTCTCCTGATTCGAGCATCTTGCGGCGGACTTCCTGCTCTACGGAGGGGTCCTGGTTGGTCTCGTAGAGCCAGCAGCGCGTGGCGTGGCCGGGCTGGTTGCGGATCGGGACGAGCGGCGGCTCTTCGCTGTCGCAGCGCTCGAACTTGAGCGGGCAGCGGTTGGAGAACCGGCATCCCTTGGGAAAACGGAAGGGGCTGGGCACGGTCCCCTGGATCACGCACAGGCGGCCGCCCGGCTGATCGACCCGCGGAATCGAGCAGAGCAGGCCGATGGTGTACGGGTGCTTGGGCGACTTGAACATCTCCCTCACGTCGGCCTCTTCGACCACCCTGCCGGCGTACATCACGATGACGCGGTGCGCCATCTCGGCGATGACCGCCAGGTCGTGCGTGATGAGGATGATCGACGTGTGCAGGCGCCGCTGCAGGCTCTTCATCAGCTCCAGGATCTGGGCCTGGATGGTCACGTCGAGGGCCGTGGTCGGCTCGTCGGCGATGATGAGCTGGGGGTCGCACGAGAGCGCCATCGCGATCATGATGCGCTCGCGCATGCCGCCCGAGAACTGGTGGGGATAGTCTCCCAGTCGCTCGGCGGCGAACGGGATGCCAACCAGCTCCATCAGCTTGATGGCGCGGTCCCGGGCCTCATGGGCGCTCATCCTCATGTGGAGACGGATCGCTTCGGTGAGCTGGTTGCCGATGGTGAAGACCGGGTTGAGGCTGGTCATCGGCTCCTGGAAGATCATCGAGATCTTGTTGCCACGCACCGTGCGCATCACGTCTTCGGGCAGCTTGAGGAGATCGCGCCCCTCGAAGACGATCTCGCCGCGCACGGTCCTGCCCGGAGGGTTGGGGATGAGCCGCATGATCGAGAGCGAGGTGACGCTCTTGCCGCAGCCCGACTCGCCCACGATGCCCAGGACCTCGCGGCGGCGGACGCGGAAGTTGACCTCGTCGACCGCCTTGCCGACGCCTTCCTCGCCGAAGAAGTAGGTGCAGAGGTCCTTGACCTCGAGCATCACCTCTCCCAGTTCGGTCGCCGGGGTGGGGGTTTCCACGGTCTCGACGTGGGCCAGGCCGGTCGGCAGTACGCCACCGGGAGGCACGGGCGGGGTCTCGGGCTTCCAGAGTTCATCTTTCGTGGCCAT
>JACQZL010000212.1 GCA_016213865.1 Candidatus Rifleibacteriota bacterium | reverse complement strand
GTATTACACAGGGGTAGGTCAGGAGTTCTGAGGCTCGAGAGGTGCCACACCTACCCATCGAACCAGGGGGAAACGACGTCCTGAGCTACTGCGACGTGATTGGCCCCGATACGCTCTCCGGCCATGAACTGACGATGGTGTTGGCGAGGGTCGGCCGCCAGGATGTCCCCCGCTACGGGATGCCCTTCGCACTCGTGTGCGGACCCGTGACCATCCGCGTAGGGATGGTCACCGGACGAGAGCCGAAGTGGCGCACCGAGTTCGAGGAGCTTGCGGCGAGCATCCGGAGGTTGTACAAGAGGTTCCAGAGTGAGGCGTGGGGCGACGAGAAGACGGCCCTATAACAAGGGGGTGCAGTCGAACTATCGCCCGGCCAGGTAGGTCAGCAGCCCTGCCATCGAGACGATAGCCGGAAGGTAGATCCAGGCGGCCTGGTGTTGCAGACCGGCCTTGGCGGTCATCCGCAGAGTCGTCTCGGATAGGAGCAGCGTGGCGGTCCCCAGGATCAGCGCCAGGAGCAGGAGCAGGACGTCCTGGCTCATCCGCGTGACCTGGTCCAGGGCCTTCTGCACGGGCTCGACCGGAAGGGGCACATGGTAGTAGTTCAATCCGAGGGCCAGCAGCCCCAGGGCGGCGATGAGGCAGACGGCGAACACGAGCCACCGGCGGGCGATCCACGAGAGCACTTCGGGGCGCCTGCGAACGAAGACCTCCTGCCGCTGGCCGTTGAGCTTCACCCGGTGGGGTTTGCCCACCACGCCGACCATCTGGACTTTCAAGAACCCGACGATCATCAAGCTGAGGGCGGCGGCCATCATCGCCACCGAGTGGAACTGCTGGAGGACCGCCGGGGGTGCCGTGCTCACAATGGCCAGTCTGCCGTAGAAGGCCACACTGGTCCCAATGCAGAGACCCAGGACTGCGCGGCCCACGAAGGCCGCGGCGGGCTTGACAGGCTCGGCGTCCTTGCGCCGGCCCTGAATGACCATGTTCTGTGCGTATGCGCTCATCGGTTCGAGATCCCTCCCGGGTCGTCTCCTCTCTTCGTCATCGAGCGGATTGGCCGCGGACATTAGGGCCGCCTGCCGGCGGCCCCGGCCGCGAGCTCGCGCTGCTGGGCATCGCCAAGGCCTGGGGGTCAAGTCCCCTCGGCAGCCCGCCGACATGCCGGACCTGAGCCACCTCCTCCCGTTGCCGACCGCGACCCCACCCGCCGGCCGTCGGCGGGCCCCGCGCTCCTCGCGCGGCCGCAAAGAGCAGCTCAGAAGCTCCAGGTCAGGTTCGAGAAGAGCACGTCGGTCTCGTCCGTCGCCCCGACCGGATAGGTGTCACCCGGGGAGAAGTGGCCGTACTGGACCATCCACGTCAAGTCCGAGTAGATCTTCCAGCCCAGGTAGAGGTCGGTGCCGGAGCCGACGTCGCCACTGCCGGGCACGGCTTGCGGGTCGCTGAGGTTGCCCGCGGCGTCGGCTTTTCGGTAGAACGACAGCGTTCCGCCCAGGATCAAGTCCTCGAACCCGTGGGCGTCGTCCCACGGACGCGCGGAAGCCCCGAACCTCAGAACGTGCAGGTTGGAGAGGCGCGGGTTGAGGGCGATCCCTCCGTCGTAGCGGCCGAAGCCGAGGAAGTTGCGATCGGTGGCGCCCACCGGGCCGAGGGTCACGGTACTGATGCCGGGCTGGCGTCCCGCGTCACCGGAGCCGAAGGCGTACTCGGCCGAGTAGACGGGGTGCATCGGCCGGTCCTGTTGGTGGGTGACGCGCGCCAACCCTGCGAAAGCCCGGATGTCCCCCGCATCCTTGCCCGAAGCACCGATCGCGTAGCTGCTCCCCGTTTCGAAGATGCCTTCCAGGTGGTAGTCGGCCAGGTGCGAGAGGGGTCCTCGCGCGCCGGCCCCGAGGTAGTTGGCGTCGTAGTGAAACCCCTGGGTCGCGACCGTGATCCCGGCCGGCTGGGGGCTCTTGTCGCGCTCGGCCAGCAGGTAACCGAAGACGCGGTGCTGGTCCCGTCGCAGGTAGTCGAAGTCGACGCCCTCGAAGAAGCGGCGGGGGGCGGTGATGTTCGAGTCGAGGTCCAGCTCGCGAGGCTTGTTGCGAACCAGCATCACCCCGTAGCCGAAGCTGCCGCGCTGACCGGTGAAGCGGGCGCCGTCCACGACGTTGGCCAGGACCAGCCCTGATCCGTAGCGGACGTACTGGCGGCCCAGACGCCAGTTGCCGCCCCAGGCGGGCGCATCGAGATAGCCCAGGTCGAGGTCGACGCCCTCCGAGGGCAGATCCGGGTCGTTCAGCCCGGTGGCGGTCCCGAAACTGTACCCGATCTCGCGAAGCCGCAGGTAGGCGGTCATCCCGTTGCGGAGCCAGACCCGGGTCCACACCCGCAGGTCCTGCAGCAGGAGCGAATCGATGGGGTCGGGCGCAGTCCGCGAGTTGTCGTCGTCCGAGAAGGACGCCATCGTTATCCCCGACCACCCGCCGAACTCGCAGTCGAGGCGATCGGCCGTGGCGGGCTTCTTCCACTCGCCGAGGACGTCCCGGGTCGTGAGGACCTCGTCGACCCGGCGGACCGTCTCGTTGAGGCGCACGGCTTCCGCGGGGCGCCCGGACGCGCCGATCAGCAGGCCCAGTCCGGCCACCAGGAACCAGCGGGCCGTCTTCGTGAGGTTGCGAACCGTCTCGAACATCGTTGTCACCTCTACCTGACGGTCGCCGGGGCGCCGGCGGCGGTGATGATCGTGGAGGTCGCGGACACGACGGCGTCCACGCTGAACACCTGCAGGGTCCGCGTACCGAAGACGCCGTCCACGACCCCGCTCACGGTGGTATCGATGCCCGGGACGAGTCCCAGGTTCAACACGTTGTTTCCCTGCACGAAGTTGCCGTCGCGGCCCGGGTTCCCCATCACGCCCCCTCCGGCCGGCTCGAGGCGAGGATCGGTCAGGTACGCCACGGCCGGACCGCTGTTTCCCATGATGTCGTTGGACAGGATCAGCGGTTGCTTCGGAAACAGAGATAACACTCGGTTGACCGCGATGCCCATCGAGCCTCCCTGGGTGCTCCCCTTGCCGTTCAACAGGCGGTTGAGCTGAATGACGGGATCGCTCGCGAGGACCGTCACGGCGGCAGTCGCCGCGTTCTCGATGGTGTTGCGCTCGATCAGCACGCGGCCGGTCGTGGCCGCAGAACCCGAGACGCTGTCGACGACGGCGATCCCCTGGTCCAACCCCGCGAGCAATCGGGTCGTGCCGGCGTCGTAAGTCGCCGTCGTCCCCGTCAGCCGGTTCTGGGCGACGGTGGCCGCCGAGCGCTCGACGCGGATGCCCTCGAGGACCGCCCGCGTGCGGGCCGTGACCACGTTGGAGAGCACCATCACGGCTGAATCGGTGGAGGCGATCGCGGTCGACGTGTCAGTGAAGTGGTTCGACTCGACTCTGGCGGTCGAGCGCGAGAGCCGGATGCCGCCGGGGCCAACGGGGCCGCCGGTGAAGTTGCACCCGCGGATGGTGGGGGTTGCGTTGCTCGCCACGACCCCCATGCCGACGTCGACGAAAGCGCAGGTCGCGATCGAGACCGCGGCCGCCGAGACCTCGATCGCGGGGCCGTCCGTGCCCGAGATGATGGCGCTGACGACCGCACTGCCCGAGCAGCTCTCGAACCGGATGCGGGTCCCCAGCGTTCGGCCGGACCCTCGTCTCAGGATGGCGGCCCGGTTTCCCGAACCGACCAGCAAGCGCCCGTGCACCAGGATGTCGGGCGTCGTGGAGACGGGGGTCAGGAACTGGACGTCCGTCCCTCCCTCGATCACCAGACTCCCCGCCGTCGTGATCACGATCGGAGTCGAGATCCTGTACGGGCTCGCCGTGGCGGCAAGCCGCACGTCGCGGTCGACAGTCCCGCCGACGAACTCGGTGGGCGAAGCCGGCGGAGCCGAGATCAGGAGGAACTCCACGAACTTGGACGCGCCCGGAGCGAAGTTCACGAGCTGCTCGCCCGAGAAGAGCACGAATCCGGTGGCCGAGAACGCATCCACGGTGACCAGCTTTCTGCCTGGGCTGATGGCCCGCAGGAAGAGCGTCCCCGAGAAGGGGGGCAGCTTGGTCGTGCTCTCTCGAAGGACCCCGGTTGCCACGGTCTCGCCCTTGTACACCTTGACGACCAGCCTGGTGATGTCGGCGGCGTTGGCCGCCGTCGCCACGAACTGCTCGCTGGTCCCGGCAGCCAGGCTGCTCGCGCCAGCCAGGCCCTGCTGCGGCTGCACCAGTTTGAGGCGCAGCGTGCGGTCTGTCGCGAAGACCGGGATGCGGTCGCCGTTCTCGGCTTCCAGGCCGGTACAGCCCGACCCCATCAGCACCGCTGCCGACGCGATCAGGGCGAACGCCAGCCAGTGCAACAGCTTCTCGCTCAGTAGGAAGACGTTGTCCGCCATGGTCATCATTGCTCCGGTCGGGGGCTCACTGGCCCGCCAGGACCTCGTAGCGGAACACGAGCGTGGCTTCTGCCGAGCTGAGCGACGCCTGCTCGCTCAGGGTGTTCACGGTCGTCGGATCGGAGAGGGGCCTCGTCGCCAACACGTTGAAGTCGCGGGCTGCATCCCTCTCGGCGACGTCGCTCCCGCGAGGGAGGAAGTCAGGCGCGGCCTTCTCTCGGTAGACTTCGGCCGGAGTGCGGGCCAGGCCCCGGCGCAGCTCTGCCGCCTCTCGACATGCCAGCTCCACCACTCCGTCGCGCGAGGCCCGCGCCTCTCCCCTGCCCGACAGCACCTGGACCCGCGTGCCGAACTCCTCGGCGTACGAGACGAGCTGCTCGCCGGCCTCCACGCAGGTCCGGCCCGTGGGAGTGGCGACCACGAACTCCTGGTGCGTCCCCGACTTCTTCTTCACCTTCGCCCGGACCGCGCCGAGCCTCAGGAAGAGCCGCGTGCTCACGTGCCTCTTGTCCCGGACGTGCTCCTCGATGGCCAGTTGGGTCATCGGCTGGAGCAGCACGAAAGCCGGACCGTCGAACTGCAGCACGGCCATCGCACGGTAGCCGGTCGAGAGCAGATCGCCTGCTTGCAGGGTCATGCCTTCCTCGGCGGGTCTCCACTTCTTCTCGGTCGAGAACCGGACCTCCGAGTCCGGAGAGACGGCCACGAGCCGCGTCTCCGAAGCGTGGCAGATCCCGCTCACCATGAAGAGGACCAGGGCCGCGAGTACGGGATGAGAGACCATGCCGCCCTCCTGGAGGCCAGGATTCGTGAAATGGCGCCGGGACCGACGCCATCCCGGTTCATGTATCGGAGGATGGCTCGAACATGGTGAGAACCGCGCGCGGCAGCGAGCGGACGAACCGCCGAAGTCAGCCCCCACGCCGCCCAGCCTCGCGCGCGGCAGCGCAGCCCGCCTCTTACTCCTCCACCTGGCGAATGATCAGGAAATACTTGGCCAGGAAGAGCATCAGCAGGAAGACGAAGCCGCCCACCAGGATGTTCATGAAGAGCTTCAGGAGGACGTTGCCGATCGTCTTGAGCTTGTTGAGCTTGACGCCGAACTTCTTGACGCGGTCGAGTCGCTCGGAGAGGGCGTTCGTGAAGACCTCGCGCTGGACGGGGGCCGCCGCCACGACGGTCACCATGAACACGCCCTCCCGGAGGAACCCCATCGGAGCCTCCGGGGTGCCCTGGGGCCCGGGCAGGTACTGGCCGGCCACCACCAGGACCCGGTCTCCGAGCGTGCTCTCGAAGCTGGAGGCATAGGCAGCGGTGAGCCGGTCCGGCTCTGGAAAGGCGATCCGCGGGGTCACCAGGCCGGCGGCCCGGTCGGGTGGAATCCGGGACGGGTTCTCGAGGCCTCCGGGAAGCTGGGCAGAGAGGCGATAGCCCTGAGGGATCTGCGGCTCGGGGAAGCCGAAATCCTCGAGCTTCAGCTTGCGCTCGTAGTAGTCGGGCGCGATGTCCATGTCCTGGAGCCGGAAGACGTAATAGCGCGCCACCGCGGCCACGACCAGCAGGAGTGCCACGATCAAGATGCGTCGGATCACGGACGGCCTTCTCCCGGGACGGCACCGTGGCGCGCGAGAATCCGCTCGATCAGCACGCTCGTGCCCAGCCCCTCTTCCAGGGGGATGACCGCCACGCGGCCTCCCCAGCCCTCGACTTCGGGTGCGCCGACGATCATCTCCTTCGTCCAGTCGCCACCCTTGAAGAGCACGTCGGGCCGCGTGCCCAGGACCAGTTCGAGCGGCGTCGGCTCGTCGAAAAGGGTCACGCAGTCGACCATTTCGAGCGCAGCCAGGACCTCGGCCCGTTCGCGCTCTTCGACCAGGGGACGCGAGGGACCCTTCAGGCGCCGGACCGAGGCATCGGTGTTGACCCCCACGAAGAGAGCGTCCGCCAGTCCCCGACCGCGGGCCAGGTAGCGCACGTGCCCCGCGTGGAGGAGGTCGAAGCAGCCGTTGGTGAAGGCGACTCGGCGGCCGGCGGCCCGCAGCTCGGCCGAACGCCGGAAGAACTCCTCGCGGCAGGCGAGCTTGTCGAGGTAGGACTTCATGGGGGAGTCACCGGGGTGGTCAGGGCCTCCTCCACGAGGTGGCAGACGATGTGTCCCGCCGTGATGTGTCCTTCCTGAATGCGCGGGGTGGAGCGGGAGGGGACCTTGACCAGCACGTCGGCGAGCGAGTCGACCTGCCCGCGGTCAGAGCCGGTGAAGGCGATCGTCCTGGCGCCGAGCTGGCGGGCCCTCTCCAGCGCGCGCACGACGTTGGCCGAGTTCCCGCTCGTCGAGATGCCGAGGACGACGTCGCCTGGCTTGCAGAAGCCGTCGAGCTGGCGCGCGAAGACCTCCTGGAAACCGAAGTCGTTTCCGATCGCGGTCAGGGCCGACGAGTTGGTCGTGAGGGCGACCCCGGCCAGCCCCGGGCGGTCCTTCAGATAGCGGCCGGAGAGCTCGGCGGCCAGGTGCTGGGCGTCGGCGGCGCTGCCTCCGTTCCCGCAGAAGAGGACCTTGCCCCCGGCTCGGAGGGACTCGACGATCAGGGCCGCGGCGTCGGCCACGGCCTGGGCATTGGCCTCGATCATCGCTTGCTTGACCCGGGCGGATTCGCCCAGCAGTTGCGCCACGAGTTCTCTCATCGGCACGAGGCTCCTCTGGCGGGAAGAGGCCTCCCGGCCTTTTCGCGCGACGTCCTCCACCACCCAGCGCGCGGCCGAGAGCAGGTCCTGGCACGCGTGGTCCGGCACGGCGTGCGGAGAGACCTGCCGCCTGCCGTGGCCGAGGATTTGGATGGTGGTCGTGTGGGCCTTCCGACCGCAGGTCACGTCGAGGTCGCTGTCGCCGATGAAGTAGCAGTCCCGTGCATCGAGACTCCAGTCGGCCAGCCCAAGTTCCACGAGACCGGTATCGGGCTTGCGGCAGCGGCAGGCACGGCGGTAGGGCGGCTCGCCCTCCGTGGGGTGGTGCGGGCAGTAGTAGATGGCTGCGAACGGGCGGCCCAGCCGCTCTTGCAGCGCCGCATGGAACTCCTGGAGCTGCCGCTCGTCGAAGAACCCCCGGGCGACGCCGGACTGGTTCGTGACCAGGAAGAGGCGCGCGCCGGCTTCGAGCAGCAGGGCCAGGGCCTCCGGTACGTCGGGGTAGACCGACAGCGCGGCCGGATCGGCCAGATAGCCGTCGTTGACGACCACCGTGCCGTCGCGGTCGAGGAAGACGCCGAAACCGTGGAGCCCGCTCACGAGCGACGATCATAGCCTCTGGCGCACCCCGCGGCAACAGCCGGGGAGCGATGGGGCGCGCGCGCCCCCCCTTCGATCAGGCCGCTCTTCGTGCAGTCCTTTGGGTCTTCGGGTCTTGGTGGTTCGAGAGCCCGGCGAATCCCCCTTGAGTGAACGCTGCTCCCCCGGCCGCAAACCCCGAATCTCACGCCCGCGAGAAATTTCCCTATTGACAGGTTTTAGCAGCAATGATAAAAGAGCGCTAACGACAGCGCCCGGACCCTTTGACGATGCGGCCCGTACCTGCTTCGGTCTTTTCCAACAACTCGGGGGTTCGACAAGGCGGCTCCCGCAGCCACAGCTTCCTTCGTCCCCGGGGGGCGAACCTGGTATTTTCTCTCGTGTGTTTCGCGACTCAACCTGGCTCCTCCCGCGGAAGGATCCGCCTTCCGTGAGAGCGCCGAAAGGATGACCCTGGATGCCCGAAATGATCATGGTTGACGGCTTGACCAAGCTCTATGGGGATCTGAAGGCCATCGATCGCCTCTCTTTTTCGGTCAACGATGGCGAGATCGTCGGCTTGCTCGGCCCCAACGGCGCCGGCAAGACCACGACGATGAAGATCCTCACTTGCTTCATGCCGGCCACTTACGGCCGCGCGTGGATCGGCGGACACGACATTTTCGACGAGCCCATGGCAGTCAAACGCCTGCTGGGCTACTTGCCGGAGTCGCCGCCGCTCTATCCCGAAATGACCGTGCAGAGCTACGTCGACTTCGTAGCCCAGCTCAAGGAAGTCCCCGGCAAGGAACGCTCGCGCAAGGTCCGGCGGGCCCTGGAAGAGACCGGGACGTGGGACGTGCGAAACCGCTTGATCGCCCACCTGTCCCGCGGATACCAACAGCGCGTGGGTCTGGCCCAGGCCCTGGTGCACGATCCCAAGCTCCTGATCCTCGACGAACCCACGACCGGCCTCGACCCCAAGCAGATCATCGACATCCGCGAGTTGATCAAGAGCCTGGGCCGCGAGCGGACGGTCATCCTCTCGACCCACATCCTGCCGGAGGTCCACGTCACCTGCCAGCGAATCCTGGTGATCCACGACGGTCGCATCGTCGGCAACGGAACAGAGGCCGAGCTCTCTCGGACCGTCCTGGGCGCCGACCACTATCAGATGCGGATCCGTGGCCCAAGGGAAGAGGTCACAAAGTCACTCGGCCAGCTCTCCGGCATCCGCCGGGTCCTCGCCGGGGAGGCGTCCGATGGCGACGTCTCGGGCTACATGGTCGAGACCGAGTCGGACCGTGACCCCCGCGAGGAGATCTTCCGTCTCCTGGCCGAGAAGCAATGGCCGCTCCTCGAGATGCGTCCGCCGGAGATCAGTCTCGAGCAAGTGTTCATCAAGTTGACGACCGGTGAGGAAGAGACTCGCAGGCTGGGCGCTCTCTCCCACCACCCCGAACTGGTGGCCGAGCAACTCCCGGCCAGCGGCGAAGGGGAGTACCCGCCACGCCTGGGACCGGTAGCCCAGTTCCTCAAGGACCGCGATGCGTCCTCGAAGCAAGAGGGCGGCCGCTGAGGCGCCCGGGAGGCAACCATGCTGAAAACCTGGTGCATCTTCAAAAGGGAACTGAAAGCGTACTTCATCTCTCCGATCGCCTACGTGGTGGCCGGGGCTTTCCTGCTGCTTTCGGGGCTGGCCTTCAACTACTACCTGCAGTTGAAGTACGCCCTGATGGCCCCCACGTACGGCTTCATGATCTCGGCCCTGATGTTCATCGTCCCCTTCCTGACGATGAGGCTGCTGGCCGAGGAGCGTAAGCGCCAAACGATGGCGCTGCTGTTCACCTCCCCCATCTCGAACACCTCCATCGTGGTGGGCAAGTTCCTGGCCTGCTACCTGTTCGTGATCCTGATGATCGCGATCACGCTGTTCTATCCGTGGATCTTGCAGAAGTTCGGGCCGCTCGACTTCGGCCCGGTCAAGAGCGGGCTGCTGGGACTGGTCCTGATGGCGGGCTGCTACGTGGGCATCGGCCTGTTCGCCTCGAGCGTCTGCTCCGAGACGGTCATCGCCGGCGTCCTGGGGATCGTGCTGATCGTGACGCTGCACATCATCGAGGCGACCAAGGCGTGGTTCCCCGACAACGTCGCGGCCGTCGTCGAGTACGTCAGCATCTACCGCCCCCAGCAAGACCTGCTGCAGGGCCTGGTGAACACCAAGGACATCGTCTTCTACGTGAGCTTCATGGTCCTCACCATCTTCGCGTCCATCCGGATGCTGGAAGCCAATCGGTGGCGCTGAGAGAGGAGAACCCATATGGATCCGAAACAACCCTCTACTCCCCGACGCTTGGGCACGGGTGGACCTGCCTCATCGGTCGCCCTGCCCGCTGGCATTTTCCTGCTTTTTGCCGGCGCTGCCATTGCCCTGGTCGACCCCGAGCTGGCCGGATGGGCCATCGGGGTCGCGACGGCCGGCGCCCTCGCCCTGGGCTACGCCCTGGTCGTGAACTACACCTGGCTCGAGCGCACCTTCTTTCACCGGCGCTTCGGCCTTTCCATCAACAACCTGATCCTCATCCTGGCGGTCATCGGCATCCTGGGGATGCTCAACTTCATCGCCTACCGGCGCAACGTCCCCTACGATTTCACGCAAGACCGCAAGTTCAGCCTCTCGGACCAGACGCTCAAGATCCTCGACGGCCTGACCCAGGACATCGAGATCCTCGCCTTCTTCATCGAGGGCCAGCTCGGCGACCAGCGCGGCCAGCGCGCCAGTCAGGAACGCGTCATGGTCCAGAAGCTCCTGGATCGCTACGCCAAGTCCTCGAAAAAGGTCACCTACAAGCTGATCGACCCCGAGAAAGAGCCGATCCTGACCAAGCAATACGAGATCACCTATAACGGCACCACCGTCCTCAAGTCGGGTGACCGCAAGGTCCGCGTCGAGACGGACAAGATGTTCGAGTACAACCGCAGCTTCTTCAGCCAGCGGTTGCAGGCGTTCAACGGCGAGCAGGCCCTCACGAGCGCCATCCTCGACCTGACCAGCGGCACAGTCCGCACGCTCTACTTCCTCGAGGGCCACGACGAGCGCAACATCGACGGCAACGAGGACACGGGCCTGGCGGCCGTCAAGGAGTACCTCCTCCGCGAGCAGTACCGCCTCGAGAAGCTCAGCCTGCTCAAGACCCCGCAGATCCCGGCCAACTGCAGCGTGCTGATCGTCGCCGGCTCCAGACGGAACCTCCCGCCCCAGGAGGTCGACATCCTCGACAAGTGGATGTCGGCCGGCAACAGCGTCCTCTTCCTCGTGGACCTCGACACGCCGCGGGGCCTTCAGGACTTGCTGCGCAAGCACGGCATCGACACCGGCCGCAACATCGTCCTGGAGCCCAACCTGAGGGTCCCCGAGGTCTTCGGCGGTTCGCCGATGATCCCCATCCCGGACTACGCGACCCACGCCATCGTCGACCCTCTCAAGGAGAAGAAGCGGGCCCTGCAGATGCCGTCGTGCACCAACCTGGCCCGTGCGGCCGAGACCCCCGAGAGCAAGGGCTTCACGTACCACGAGCTGGTCAAGACCAGCCCGGACAGTTGGGCCGAGGTCACTCTCGACAACCCCCGCGCCGCTTTCGATCAGGGCACGGACGTCAAGGGGCCGTGCACTCTGGCCTATGCCTTCGGCAAGGAAGAGACCCCGCCGCCCCCGGCCAACCCGATGGAGGCCAAGCCACAAGAGCCGAAGGTCTCCTCGCGAGCGGTCGTGATCGGTTCCACGTCCTTCATCACCAACGCCTGGGTCGAGCGCAGCCCCAACAACATCGACCTGTTCGTCAACGCCGTCAACTGGCTGTCGGGTGAGACCGGCCGCATCAGCATCCGCCCCAAGAGCGAGGAGGCCCCCAAGCTCGAAGCCGAGGTCGCTCAGTACGCAAACCGCATCCTCTATGCCACGATGCTCATAATCCCCGGGTTCATCTTCGCCCTGGGTCTCTATATCTGGTGGAGGCGAAGCAGTCTATGAAAAACCTCTTCCCCACCCTCGTAGCACTCCTCATCCTCGGAGGCCTCGGCTTCTACGTCTACAAGTACGAACGAGTGCCCATGGCCGACCTGGCGGTCCCCATCGTCGCGTCGAGCGACCGGGCGGCCATTGCCCACATCACGCTGGAAGACCTCGAGAAGAAGACCAAGCTCGTCATGGAGAAGGGCAAGGACTCCAAGTGGGAGCTCACTGCCCCGCTCAAGGCCCGCCCCGAGGACGAGAAGCTCGACAGCCTCCTCAACCGGCTCGAGAAGGTCAAGGGCGACCGACTCGTCGAGGACGTCGTGCCCGGCAAGAAGGTCGATCTGGCCCAGTACGGCCTCGACAAACCGCTCTTCAAGGTGACCTGGAAGGACGGCGCCGAACAGACGCTCTTCATCGGCAAGGACAGCC
>JACQZL010000211.1 GCA_016213865.1 Candidatus Rifleibacteriota bacterium | reverse complement strand
GGAGCGGGAGGGGCGCGCGGGCAGCGCCACAGCCCCGGCGACGTTCCTTCCTCCTCGGCCCGGGACGTACCGATACCGGATTGGCTCCCGTCACTCCAGCGGGATATTCGCCGGATTCGAGATGGGCGAGGACGTCAGCGTTCAGGTGGCCCTCGATGGTGGGGAGGTGATCTCCATCTCCGAGCGAACCACCTTGAAACGGCCGCAACATCAGGAGGGCGTAGTAACCGTCCGTCATCGCTGGGGGCGGCAGGCCATGTTCCTCCTTTCCGCCGAGACGAGAACCGGGGAGTCCGATCTTCCGGCGAGCGCGTGCATCGTGGAACCTCCGGTCGAGCTTCTCCGCTTCCCCGTCCGGCCACGCGCTGGGCACGCTCAGGCGTGGAAGTGCCGCGGGGGTGGTGCGGAGACCCAGCAGGAAACCGTTGTCGAGGTCGTCGGTTCGGAGCAGGTCAGCGATGCCGGGGGAAGGACCTGGATAACCTGGCACGTCGTCCACGTTGACACGCACCGAACTCCCTATTTCAGGGTCGCGGGGCGAATCGATTTGTGGCTCGCCCCGTCTATCGGCCTATCCGTGCGGGAGCGCCGACAGACCCGGCACATGGACGGCAGCGGCCGCGTGACTGGTCGCGAGGACTATACGATCCTCTACGTCGAGTAGCTCGAGGCGGGTCGCGTGCCTCGCTTCGCGCGCTCCGCCGGACAGCCCGCGCGCATAGCACTCGAATAGGTCGAGTGCTAGACTCGCCCGCGCCGGCGACGAGGAGTGGCTCCAGCTCCGGCTCCGCCTGATCGAGGGGGTCGATCTCGCCGAGGCGCGCGCGCGCCTCGGGCGCGACCTGCGGGCAGACGCGGAGGTGCTCCGCGAGGCCGGGCTCGTGCGGGTCGCCGGCGGGAGGCTCACCCTCACGCGCCGCGGCCTGCTGCTCGAGAACGAGGTCGCGCTGCGGCTATGCGAATGACGGGCATGTTCGTGCGGAGGTGCGGCCCGGTGGTCCGGGTCTCGCTCTGCCGGTCTGCCCACAGGAGCAGCGGGAGCGAGTCACTCGGGCCTTGAGAGGGCGAGCGTTGAGATCGACCACGGCGGAGCCAGACCTCCGGAAGGCGGCGCTGCCGGTTGACGGCTGATTCGGCTCCCGATGTTCAGAGTCGTCGCGGGGATTCAGCCCCCCGGCAGCCGGACGGCACCGGCGGCAGCCCGCGCGCTGCGGGGCTCCACTGGTGCCGGGGGCTGTGCCGCCTCCCGCTCGACCTGCAGCTGAGCCCCTCTCTGCAGGAGGCCGTCTGGGAGGAAGTTGAAGTTCGGGATTCGCTGCTGGGCCTCGGCCAAACGGTGAAGGAAGAGGGCGACTCCGGCGGAGCCCGTCCCGAGGTCGGTGCTGATGCGCTGCTGGAAGTCTCCGGGAAAGGCCACACCGCCAGGTCGCTCAACCCGGAAGAGCACGACACCGCTTGCCACCGTATTGGCTTCGCGAAGGAAGCGCTCCTCGCCGAGGAACTGGTAGCAGTCGAGCAGGAAGTTCCCCAGACCGGCCAGGCCATTGAAGAGTCCAGGAAACACGGCGTACTTCCGCCCCGCGTCGGGGGCAACTCGCGCGAGAGCGTCACGATAGCGACCTTCCCCGGTGGCCGCGTGGTACCTGAGCAGGGTCGTTCCGACACCAGCGCTCCCGTGTTGCCAGTACGGGAGCACGATCCGGCCGCCCGGCTCCGACGGGAAGCTCAGCATGAGGTCCTTTCCGGGTGGCCACGCCTGACCCTGGGCGAGGTCGAAGTCAAGAGCCCGTGTGCCGGCGTCGAGGAAGCGCCGGTCTTTGGTGGCGATCGACAGGTAAAGCAGGAACAGGCCTATGCCGCTCGCCCCGTGGGCATAGCCGATGTGCACCTTGCCATCTGGGGCAGGCCACCAGCAGCCGCGGTCGTCCTCGCTCCTCGTGCGAAGGATGTGTTCGCCGACCGCTGCGCCCCGAGCCAGGAACTCGGAATCCCCCGTTCGATGCCAGAAGAACAGGCAGGCGAGGCCGTACCCGGCGGCCCCCCAGAAGACGTCGGAGGCCTCCTCCAGAAGCGGATGGTTGTGGGCCGCCTCGAACACCCGCAAGGCTACGTCGAGCATCCCGATCTGCTCCAGAGCCCACGCGATGCCAGCGGATCCGACGTAGAGTCCCGGCGGGTAGGCCGCTGGCGTCACCTGGCGCGCCAGGATCCAGCCAGCAACCCAACTCGGGACCTCGCCCCGGATTCGTGAGAGCGCGTACGCGACGCCGGCCGCCCCGTAGGCAACGCTCAGCGGGTTCGTCGCGTAGACCCTTGGGTCGGCCGGGAAGAGGCGGTCCTGCCGCCCGGGATCCGCCGCGGAGAGGATGTAGTCGGCCGTCGATCGGACGATCGCGCGCAGTTCGTCCTGTGTTCGGGCACCGCTCCACCGAACCCCCCGGCGTGGTCTGCGGGCTCTCCTCACCCTGGCAAGCACGCGGTCGGGCGAGGGCCGGCGTCGCTCGTCTTCGGAGAGGAGGGCCCGGATGACCTTCGACGGCCTCCTGGATATGCCGAGGTCGGCCGTGATGGCGTCCAGAAAGCGGTCCTTGAGCGATGCGTCGAGCTCCAACGCCCCGTTGATCGGGAACAGAGTGCAGAGCATCATGGCTCCGAGGGAGTACAGGTCGTCCTCGGGACACACGGAGCCGCGCAAGGCATGCCTGCGGCTTGCGAACCCGGGGGTGTGCAGCAGTGTGGGTTGGTCGTGGCCGCGTTCCCACGCTCCTTCGAAGTCGATGATGCGCAGGTCGCGCGCGTCCCGGTCCAGCACCATGACGTTGTTCGGGGAGAGATCGCCGAAGACGATTCCCCGCCCGTGCAGTGCCGTGACTATCTCCACGAGGCCCGACCAGATCCTCAGGACGGTGCCCCACCAGGCCCGGACGGCAGCGGGCCGGCGGTCGAGGTCGAGGAGGGGACTGCCCCCCGCCAGGAAGCTCCCGAGCGGTTGGCCCTCCAGGTACTCCTCGACGAGGAACGTGTGCTCCCACTCCCGGAAGAGGTCGAGTGGTGCGGGGGCGACGCGCGTGCCGGCCAGCCGGCGCAGGATCCGGTATTCTTTCTCGAGGAACGTCACGGCGTCCCCGCGGCCGTCGGCTCCGGTGTGGGGCCGGGCCTCCTTGACGAGCACGGGCCCGTCCGTCTTCCGATCCCGTGCGACGTAAACGCCTCCCGTGCTCGAGAAGCTGAGCGCCCTCTCCACGACGTAGCGGCCGCTCTTGAGGGCGATCGTTGCGCCAACCTCCGCTTCCGGGTCATCCTGGTCGCCAAGCGGGTCCCTGGCCCACGGAGGTGGGTTGAAGTAGGGGGTGCGGACGTCGGGAATGCGTTCACCTTCGGGGCCGATGAGGATCTGCGTGCGCTCGCCAGTGTGCGACAGGACGTCCGCCGACATGATGCCGCCGTACCGGTAGAAGAGAATCGGGCAGCTCTCGAGCCGGCGGTCGGAGAGGATGTAGGAGCCATGGAATCCCTGCAGGGCGGGCGACAAGGCGTCGATGAGGTTCCTGAAGCCCTGGTCGTCCCCGGGGTAGATGGTCATGAACTTCCCGGTGGCCCCGCGCGGCCATCCCTTGGAGTTCGTGAAGGCGAGTAGCCTCTTGTCCGCCTTGAACTTGAAGGGCGTATGACGCTCGACGCATACGTTCGCGGCACGGCTCAGGATCCGCTCGCAGTTCTCGAGGGTCGCGGAGGTGTGGATCTTCCACCCCTGCGCTGGGAGGAAGGCGTCTGGCGGCGTGCAGTACACCCAAATGCCGTCTCGCCGCACGTCCCATTTCGGAGGCAGCACCTCCCGTACGACTCGCAGCAGTGCCGCGTCGGGCGCGTAGAGGGCAGGCGGCTCATAGAAGTCCGAGCGAACGAACGTATACAGGATGGGCGCACCACGCACTTCAACACCTCCCGTCTATGCGGCGAGTCACGAACAGCGGAATGCGAGCGAACACCGATCAGGCCGCGCCTTTCGCAGGAGGCGGGATCGTGATTGCCGGGGTGCAACCATTGTCTGAGTCAATCGGGGCCCAAGCCGTAGAAGGGGCCCGCGCCCCCGCGCCTTCGAGGCGCTGAAGCGCCAACACGTTCGCCATCGCAAGACGTCCTCGTCGCACGCTTGTTGGAGCGCCTCGCCGCGGGGCTGGTGTCACACTCCTCTGGGTGGCCCCGCGGCGAGGATCCCTGCTGGGCTCGTACCCGGCACGCCGGCACTCTGGGTACGACCTGGTTTGCTCAGCTCGGCTACAGGTCGGTGATGCCGCACACCCCAGAGGCGGACGAGCAGTTGTTGCTCGCCGTGCTCCAGCCGAGCTCGATCCCCTCGGTCCCCAGATCCGCGACGGCGAGCCGCTGCAGTGCCAACACGTTGGTCATCTTGTCACCCCCTTCCCTCGTCGAATGTCTGCCCGGGTGGAACTCCACCGCGGGGGTGATGCATCCGTCGACCTGCCAAATCTGCCAGTTCGGCGGCCATGCCGCTGCAGGATCCTCCGGCCCGGCGTTCTGACGGAAGACCAGTTCGGGGCACTCATCCGGGCAGCCGCTCCGGCCGCTCCATCAAGGGCTCGCTGCCGTACCCATCTGGGCAGGCCGATCTCCTTCCCCGGCGGGGGCGGCCACGTAGGCCTTGTTCCGGGGGCCTCACGATGCAGACTGTGGGGAGAGGCTTGTCGTGCGAAGACCCCTGGTAATCGTCGGACAGGTTTCGCCCGTACTGCGGGCGGCGCTTCGGACGTGCGCGGAGCAGCTCGATCTCCGGGACGTGCGGCGAGCCGGGTGGGATCTCATCCGGCTCGCGCATGCCTCCGGAGCTTCGGCGGTCATCACCTCACGCGCGGATGTCGGTGTCGTCCTGGAGGGCCGCCTGCCTGACGACATCCTTGTGATTGGGATCTCCGCCGCAGCGTGGGATGTCACGGTCGCGACAGGGTCACGGGTTCTGCATGTCGCGAACCCGCTGGCGGAGACAATCGTCCGCATGATCCTGAACGGTCCTCCCAGTTCCGAGGCTCCGGCCACGGGATGAGGCCGGTTTGCACAGCGCCAGTCATGGGATGGGGCCATTGACCATTAGTGGATTAACCCACTAGATTTGGCTTTTGGGAAGAGGGTGGGGCGTGGCCCCTGGGAGGATACCGGCCATGGACAGGAGACAGCAACGTCCCCGAGCGCTGAGCCTGGGAAGGGTCGCGACCACAGGGCGAGGGGGGGGCGTCGCCGCGACCTCGCGCCGAACTGGGGTCGGACCCGCCCGCGCGTTCGGGTCCTGATCGTCGACGAGCACGAGCTCTCCCGGAGGGGGCTTGAAGCGATGCTCGCGTGCGCGCGGTTTGTCGAGCTGGCCGGCTCCACGGGATCGGTAGAAGAAGCGACGCGCCTGCTCGCCCGACCTCGACCACCGGACGCCGTCCTCATCGGCACGGACATGGGGCGCGAGCAACTGGACACCCTCCTGTCTGTGCTACCGAGCGGGGTGCGGCTGCTCGCCCTGGTCAGGAGCGACGACCCTGCCCACATCGCCGCGGCCCTGCGCTTCCCTGCCCTGGGTTTCCTGCTCGAATCCGCTCTCACGACTGACGCGCTTGGGGACGCGATTCTGCGGGTCCGCTCCGGCGAGTTCGTCGTCTCCCCGGCCTTGGCCGCTCACTTCCTTGGAGCCGCACGCCGAGGGACGGACCCCGTGCGCCGTCACGCGATGGCGGATCTCACCGGTCGGGAGGGTCAGGTGCTCAGGCTGCTCGTGATGGGACTCAGCAACAAGCAGGTCGCTCGGCACCTCGGAATCTCGCAGAACGGCGTCAAGCGTCACGTCGCGAGCCTGCTTGCCAAGCTCAACGCCCCCAACCGCACGGCAGCGGTGGCAAGGGCCCTCCTGGAGAAGCTCGTCGAAGCTCCCGACGATGCAGAGACGGCATCCGCGTGCGACCGCGTGCGCACCTCGAGGGCTCCGCCGTTGCTCGCCGCGATCCGATCCGGCGGCCCAGCAGTGGAGAGGGTGCTCACGTGATCAAGGAGATCGCGTATGTTGTTCGCCCCCACACCCGCGGCGTTGTCGTGGCAACCTCTTGGGGGCTTGCGAACGACGTTTTCGCTTCGCTCACCCAACCGCTGGTTCTCAAGTACCTGTTCGACGAGGGGATCATCGCGAAACGCTTCACCTTCTTTGTGGTGGCGGCCGTCCTCGCGGTCACGGCATTCACGCTGTGGCGTATGTCGGAGCTGCTGCAGGTCTTGTACCGGGAGCGGGCGAACAACGCGATATTCCGGGGCTTGGGACAACGCGCACTCGAGTCATACCACCGGATTCCGTACGCTGAGGTGATCAAGAAGGGGGAGGGGTACTTCGTATCGCGGATGTACGACGAGGTACGGGCGGCCTCTCGTCCTGTGATCGAGACGCTCGGGCGTCTGGTTAGCGGAACCGGCGCGTTCGTGGTGAGCACCACGATCGTGTTCCTCCTCGCCCCGCGCCTGGCACTCGTTCTGGCCGTCGTGACCCCCGCGCTTCACTACCTGTCGGCCAGGTTCCACGCGCGCATCGCCACCCAGTCGAAGGAGGAGCAAGAGCAGGAGGCACTCCTCAGAACCGTCGTCACTCGGATCGTTCGCTCCTACAAGACAACGAGGGCGTTCGATCTGGGCGGTCCCGTCCGTCGTGCGTTCGCGAGGAGCCTGGAGCGCACCATTGGGGCCGGCTACTCGCGCTTCCGCACTTCCCGGGTCTATATGCAGGTGGGTGGGGTCTTCGGTTCCTGGATGGAGATGGCGGTGATGGTAGGCGGGGGCTACGAGATGCTGGCCGGGCGGATGACCTTCGGCGGGTTCATGGCGTTCACGAACGCCTTCTGGATCGCCACGCAGTCCATCAACTCGGTGGTCCAGGCAGTCCCGGAGCTTGCCAGACTGCGGGCATCTATCGAGCGGGTCATGGAGTTCGAGGCGCTCGGCGCGCAGGCCGTCACTCCACGGCTCGGGCGTGCCACCGACGGCGCGCTCCGGTTGGAAGGCGCGCGGTTCTCCTACGCTACCGCGCCTGTCCTCCGGGACGTCGGGCTCGAGGTCCCGGCTGGGGAGCGGCTGCTGGTGGTGGGACCCAACGGATCCGGGAAGTCGACTCTGGCCAACATTATGGCCGGTCTCCTAGAGCCCGAGGAAGGGTCCGGGGTGGTCCCGGCCGAGGTCAGCGCGGTTGTGGACCCCGTCTTCTTCGCTCCGGGGGCGGTGGGCGATCTCATCCCGGACGGCAGCGGGGCCGAGGCCCACGCGCTGGTCGAGCGCTTCGAGCTTGCGGAGCACTTGCACAAGGACTTCGAGGAGCTGTCGGCGGGGCAGCGCAAGAAGTTCGCGGTGCTCATGGCACTTCTCAAGGAGGCGGACTGCTATGTTCTGGACGAGCCTCTGGCGAACGTGGACGTCGAGAGCCGGAGGGTCGTCATGGACACGATTCTGGAGCGGACGGCGGGCCGCACTCTCGTTGTGATCATGCACGGGGACGAGGAGTTCCATCTCCTCTTCCGCCGCAGGGTGCACCTCGTGGCCGGTGGGATCCAGCCGGCCGCAGAGCGGCCCGACGGCGGTGCCCTGTCGAGCGACCACGACGTGATGAAGAACCGGCTCTCCTGGACGTGGCCAGAGCCCTAGCAAGAACGGCGCGTCTGATGCGCACCATGGCCACCCGGCAGCCGCCGGCCGCCCGGATGTGCCTCCTGTCGCGGTTCCCGGCACTCCGCCGGATAACCCGCGCGCATAGCACTCGAATAGGTCGAGTGCTAGACTCGCCCCGGCGACGACATGGACGACGCGCTGGCGCCGAGGCAGCAGTCCATCCTGCGCGCGCTCGTCCGTGAGTTCATCCGGACGGGCGAGCCGGTGGGCTCG
>JACQZL010000113.1 GCA_016213865.1 Candidatus Rifleibacteriota bacterium | reverse complement strand
CCGCCCGATCCTCGTCGGCACGACGAGCATCGAGAAGTCGGAGCGGCTCTCCGGGATGCTCACGCGCCGCGGCGTCGAGCACAGCGTCCTGAACGCCAAGCAGCACGAGCGCGAGGCCGCGATCGTCGCCGAGGCCGGCCGGAGGGGCGGGTGACCCTCGCGACGAACATGGCCGGTCGCGGCACGGACATCATCCTGGGAGGCAACCCCGAGATGATGGCCCGCGGCCGGGTGGGCGGCAAGCTCGACGACCCCGAGTTCCCGGCCCACCTGGCCCGGTTCACCTCCGACTGTGCCGCGGAACAGAAGGCGGTCATCGAGGCGGGCGGCCTCTTCATCCTGGGCACCGAGCGGCACGACTCGCGCCGTATCGACGACCAGCTCCGCGGCCGCTCCGGACGCCAGGGCGACCCGGGCGCCAGCCAGTTCTTCCTCTCGATGGAGGACGAGCTGATGCGCCTCTTCGGCGGCCCCAGCATCCGCAACCTGATGGACAAGCTGGGCTGGGAAGAGGGCGAGCCGCTCGAGCACCGGATGATCTCCAACGCGATCGAGCGTGCCCAGAAGCGAGTCGAGAACCATCACTTCGAGATCCGCAAACAGGTCCTCAAGTACGACGACGTGATGAACGAGCAGCGCAACACGATCTACGCGCAGCGCCAGCAGGCGCTGAGGCAAGAGACCGTGCAGGAGGACATCCTCTCGCTGCTCGGAGACGTCTCGGACACGGTCGTCCATCTGCACCTCTCGTCCGAGGTGCCCCGCTACGAGTGGAACTGGGTGGAGCTGGCGGCCCATCTCAAGACGACCTTCGGACTCGAGCTGGACCTCTCGGAGCTCGAGAACTTCGAGGCTCCCGAAGCAGCCGAGGCCATCCGCGAGAAGGTCCTCGAGGCCTACCGCAAACGCGAGGAGACGCTGGGCGCCGTCCAGCTCCGGTTCCTCGAAAAGATGATCTTGCTCCAGGTGGTCGACGAGCAGTGGAAGGACCACCTGTACACGATGGACGGCATCCAGGAGGGAATCCACCTCAAGGGCTACGCGGGCAAGGACCCGCTGGTGGAGTACAAAATCGCGGCCCGCGACGCGTTCAACGAGATGATGGGCACCATCAAGGAACGCGTGGCGACCTACCTCTTCCGCCTGGAGCTCCAGAAGGTCCCCGAGGCCGAACCCGTGCAGGTGGCCCAGGCCCGCCCGCGCGAGCTCCACTACGGCCCTCCCGAGGGCGGCGAGGCGCAGGTCCGAAAGCCCGTGCAAGTCGCTCAGAAGGTGGGGCGCAACGACCCATGCCCCTGCGGCAGCGGCAAGAAGTTCAAGAAGTGCTGCGGTCTGAAGTGAGGGCGCTCCGCGAGACTCTCCCCAGCACGCTTCGACTCCCACCGGCAGTAACCTCAACGGAGACCCTCCATGCACATCGACGACGTCCATCGGCAGCTCGACGAGCTGCGGCCCCGCATCGAGACGTTGCGGGGCTATCTTTGACCCCGACCGCCTCCAGTCCCAGATCGCCTCGGTCGAGGAACGGCTCGCGGCCCCCGACGCCTGGTCGAACCAGGCCCAGGCCACGCGCCTCTCGGGCGAGCTGAAGCTGCTCAAGACCCAGAGCGAGCAGATCCGCAAGATCCAGGGCAACCGCGATGATCTCGCGACCCTCATCGAGCTCTTCGCCGAGAGCCAAGACGAGTCCCTGCTCGAAGAAGCGGCCGAGTCGCTGCCCGCACTGGCCAAGCTGGTCGAACGGGCCGAGGTCCAGGTCTTCCTCAGTGACAAGTACGACCCGCGCAATGCCATCCTCTCGATCCACCCTGGCGCGGGCGGGACGGAATCTTGCGATTGGGCCCAGATGCTGATGCGCATGTTCTGCCGCTGGGCCGAGAACGAGGGGTTCCAGGTCGACGTCGTCGATGTCCTGCCGGGCGAAGTGGCGGGCATCAAGAGCGCCACCCTCATCGTGAAGGGCCCGTACGCCTACGGGAACCTCAAGAGCGAGCGCGGCGTGCACCGGCTCGTCCGCATCAGCCCCTTCGACTCGGCCGCCCGCCGGCACACTTCCTTCGTCTCCGTCGACGTGATGCCCGAGATCGAGGAAGAAGTCGAGATCACCATCAACCCCGCCGACCTGCGAATCGACGTCTACCGCTCGGGTGGTCCCGGTGGCCAGGGTGTCAACACGACCGACTCGGCCGTCCGGATCACGCACCTGCCGACCAACATCGTCGTCACCTGCCAGAACGAGCGTTCCCAGACCTCGAACAAGCTCACTGCGATGCGCGTCCTGAAGTCCCGCCTGCTGCAGGAGGAGCTGAAAAAGCAGGAAGAGGAGATGGCCAAGCAACGCGGCGTCAAGAAGGAGATCGCCTGGGGCAGCCAGATCCGCAGCTACGTGCTCCAGCCCTACCAGATGATCAAGGACCACCGGACCGACCTCGAGAGTCCGCTGGTCGACCGCGTGCTGAACGGTGAGATCGGAGGCTTCATCCGGGCGTTTCTGAAGTGGAACGCCGAGCAACGGGCGAAGGGCGACGCGTAGCGCGGCGGAACCAGCAAGGCCCGAAGACCCGCGGGGCTGCACGAAGGGGAGGGCTCGAGCGCCCCTGTTTCATGTCCTCTTCGTGCGTCAGGGCCGGGTCGGGGCCAGGTCGCTTCTCGGCACCGTAACACCGCCGCACCCTGGGAGTAACAGCGGCGACACTCTCCAGAAGGTGGCGGCGCCCGTTGATCCCGCTCCAGATAAGCACTCCCTGGATCTGGCCCGGTCCTTTCTTACAACAGGGCGCCCAGGACGGGGCACGAACCTCTGGAGGAGACGACATGGCACTCGTGAGACGTAACGGGACGCAGCGGACGAACGGCCGGTGGGTTGCAGCGGGCCTCCTGGTTTGGCTGCTGGCGCTGGCTCCGATGGCACTGGCCCCGGCGGCTGCGAGCGCCCAGATCGGCTTCTCCGAGGCCGAGTGCGGCAAGGTCGGCGCGCCGGTCCACGCCGAGACCTTCTCCGGGGCCCTCGAGCGAGAGGTCGTCGACCAGGTCGTCCACCTGCTCAATCCGGCCTACACGGGCCCGGGGAATCGCTGGGACGTCGAGGTGACGATGCACCGCACGCGCTCCGACTGGCCGTGGTGGGCCGCGGTGGCCCGCATCGACGTGCTGTCGGCCGACGGCCAGAGCCTGGGCCGGACGTATTCGCGCTACTTCAAAGGCACGACGACCTGCGCGTTCAGCTTCTACGGCGAGACGCACGAAGAGGCCCGTCCGCATCGGATTCGAATCTGTTTCGCTCAGCCGTACACGTTCCCCTTTGCCTTCACGGCCCGGGTCGCGGTCCGTCCCGTGACAGGCGCCAACCCCGGCGGCCCCCTGCGCGAGCAGCCCGAGTTCTTCCAGATTGGCTCTACCCAGGCGCCGAGCTGGATGTGCGGCGACGTCGTCCTGCGCCGCGAGCCCCACCGGTTCGGCCTGGTCTACCTGCAGCCCGGCCAGGAGCTGCGCGCCAAGCTGGTGCCGGGCGTCTGCTCCAGCAGCCACGCGGGGTTCGGATTCACCGTCTGGAACACCGAGCACCGGCAGTTGGCAACCGCCAAGTTCTACGTCCCGTTCAACAAGACCCATGACGTGCGCATCTACCGGAGCAAGGAGCAGGCGGCCAGGTTCTTCATCATCGCCCTGTCGAGCGACACCGGCCTCTCGGACCACCGGATCGGTTTCTACTCGCCCCAGGGCGCCTCGCCCGCGGTCGGCGAGGCCGTCAGCGTGCCGACCGGCGATGCGGTCAACCCCTACACGCCCGTGGCGCGCAGCTATCAGACCCAGGACCTGGCGACCGGCGCGAAGGCCGTCTTCGAGCTTCCCGGGACGGGCGAGCTGCTGCGCTTGCGGCTCCGGATCCAGAAGCCCGTCTTCCTGAGCCCTGCCCCGGGCGTCTTCGCCAGCATCAACGTCCTGAACCGCTCGGGCAAGGTGCTGGCCAGGACGGCCGTCGCGACCGACCCCTGGGGCCACGAGCCGAGCGAGTACGCCTACGAGCTGGACGGCGCCGCCGCCGATGGGGCCGTCGCCCTCGAGATCACGACCCGCTACAACGTCTCGGTCTGCTGGGTCGACGCCGCCCGCTTCGCCCGCCGGTAGCCGAACCTGGCACCGTCCAGACCCGCGGGGAGGTCCGACACCGTCGGGCGTCGGTCCAGGAGAAGTGGCGCAGGCGGGCCGCCCACGCAGAAGCGTCGGTGGCCAGGCCTGCGGCCCGGAGTATGACCCCGATGGGATCCGGGGTTGTGAGCCACGTGCTCCGGGGTCCGCGGCTCTCGAGCGCCTCGGACAGGCGCGCCCGCAAGCTCCGTACCCCACCAGTCTCCGAGCAGAAAGTGATCGTCCACAAACGCCTGTTTCGGCAGCTCTACGTCTCGGACTCGGGGCACGAGAAGCCCACGGTTCTTCTGACCAATCAGTTCAAACCAGCGGCCTCAATCCTCATCCTTCGCTACGCCCATCGTATGCTCATCGAGAACGCTCTCTCGGACGCCGTCCGGTTCTTCCACATGGATGCCCTGTCGTCCTCCGTGGGGATGAAGGTCGACTTCGACATGTGCCTGCTCGTCGTAGCCAGCGGCCTGTACCGCCTTCTGGCGCGACGGATGCGCGGGTATGACGACGCCCAAGCACGCCAGATCTTCCGCGATCTGGTCAACACCCCTGCGGATGTGGACATCTCCGAAAGCCGTGTCACCATCAGACTGCACAAGCATGCGCACCTGCCCATCGTCCTCGCCTCTGGCTTGTTGGACCACCCATGGCCCATACCCTGGTGGGACGGCAAGCGGCTGCAGATAGCCGCGTGACTCCCCGGCGCGCCACTTGCGGAATCCACTCGCCGCTGGCTCGCTGATCATGGCCAAGCCTATGTTGGGGATCACCATCCTCTGCCGGAAAAAAGCCCCCGTCCCTGCTGGGATGCGGCCTG
>JACQZL010000112.1 GCA_016213865.1 Candidatus Rifleibacteriota bacterium | reverse complement strand
GATATGGTAACCATCACGATTTGATGCAGCCACCCGCTCGGAGCATGGGAAACGTCGGGAGCGTCCCTGAGAAGTGGGAAGCCGCGTCGTCGAGTGGCCACGGTGCCTGTCTTCAACGCGAGGACGCAAAGGGGCAAGGACGCAAAGAAGGTCCTATTGAACAGCATTTCCTGGCGTCCTTGCGTCCTGGCGTCTTTGCGTTGGGTCCTCTCTGCCCCATGATCCGGGGACGCTCCCTCTCGCTCGACAGGGGATTGACTTGACCCTGTCCGGCGCCTATCATCCTGCGCTCCGACGGCCGCAGGTCAGGCCGCCGGCCGGCACCCGTCGACGACCCTCCGGAGGCCACGCGATGTTCAGAACGAGTTCAACGGTCCTGTTGGTCACGCTCGCCGCCAGTGCGGCCCTTGCCGCTGATTTTCCGGCGCCGGTCGCGTCGGACGTCCGGGAAGCGGTCGCGATGTCCCGTTTCGTCGGCCTTGAACGGCCGGCCGAGCCCGGCGCGGGTGACCGTTTCGCTGTCACGGGCCTCAACATCACGCAGGAGGCCGGCCAGGCCAAGCTGGGCGTTCAGCAGGTCCAGGTCAGCCGGGCCGGCAAGACCACGCTCATCTCCGAGCTCGAGTTGACCACGCCGCTCACCGTCGACGATGCCTATCTGAACAACCCGGTCGGCGGGTTGCTTGCCGCCCTCGTCAAGAAGGGGGAAGTCCGGATAGGGCGGATCGACACCTCCGGGAAGGCCCCGGCGACGGCCGGCACGTCGGTGAGAGACCTGCAACTCGTCGTCGGTGCCGGCTCGTTCGAGGGTTCCTTGGTCTACGGCAGCTTCCGGGCCCGGGCCACGGGCTCGCTCGCCTACGACGCCGGAGCGCGCAAGCTGGTCGTCACTCTGAAGAGCGTCAGTGCCGGCATCCCCATCGGTCTGGACCGGGTCTTCCAGGCGCTCGCATCGGCGCTGACCTTCGACTGGACCGTCGTGAAGAAGCCGACCATCACGCTGGTCTTCGACGAGACCTACCGGTAGCTCGGCCCGCATCGAAGTCCTGCCCGACCCGGCGAGCCAGGCACTCCGGACACTTCGTCCCGGGAAGGGTGAGGCGGCTTCCAGCCGGTTCAGGGCCGCGGCGCTCAGGACTCCTGGATTCCCGCTTTCGCGGGACTGACGCCTGAGTTGTACGGGTAACTCGGGCCATGGTGACCGGTGCCAAAGGGCCTCATTCGATCAGGCTTTTCTTCGTGCAGTCCTTCGTGCCTTGGGGTCTTGGTGGTTCATCTTCCCCATGATTCGTCGTCGCTCCCGAGGCCCTGGAACCTCGAAAAGCCGGTGTTATCATTCGGCAGACGACTGCAACACTCCGAGGAGGTCGACATGATATCGCGCGCGGGTGCGGGCTTGACCTGGATGGTCGCTCTGACGCTCCTGGTGGTCGCGACGGCCGCTTGCGCCGCGGACAAGCAACTGGTAGATCTCGAGGTGGCGGACGCGCTGGCCCGGCCCGGCGAGCTGGTGGAGCTCCGGGCCAAGCTCGAGAGCAACTCGACCCTGGGCGAGGACATCGAGGGTGCCACGATCTCGTTCTTGCTGGACGGAGAGCCCGTGGGCACCGGGGTGACCAATGACGACGGGGTGGCCTCGGTGCGGGTGACGGCCCCCGCGCGCGGCGATCACGTCGTGAAGGCCCTCTTCGAGGGGGATGCAGAGAACCTGCGGGGCGAGTACAACGCGCTGTTGTGCGTGCGCACACCGGAAGACCCCTTGATGATCCTCGACATCGACTGGACCATCTCGATGACCGACAACGTGAACACCGCCGTCGGCAGCTCGGACAGCCCGCCGCTCAAGTTCGCCCCCGAGGTCGTTGCGCGGCTGGCCAAGACCTACACGCCCGTCTATGTGACCGCCCGCGCGCGCCAGCTCCGCAAGCGCACTCTTTCGTGGTTGCACCGCTACGCTTTCCCGCCGGGGCCGTCGTTCTTCCTCAACCCGAAGGAGTACCCGACTTTCGACGAGGCCAAGTACAAGGCCAAGATCCTGGTTCCGATGGCCAAGGCCTTTCCCAAGCTCCACTTCGGCTTCGGCAACAAGGAATCCGACCGAGACGCGTACAAGGAGGCGGGGCTCGCCGCGGTGCTCGTCACGGGTCGCGAGATACCCGGGGCCGTCTGCGTGCGTCATTGGCTTGCCGCCGAGGAGGCGATCGACAGGTTACCGGCGCGGAAGTAGGGTCGCTCCGCCCCAACCGAGAGACTGCGCGTGCGCGTCAGCCGGTTCGAGCGGTGCCGTCCATTACTTCGCCCTCTTCCCGGGTTCCGGGCGTGAACCCGGGCCGGCGAGAATGGCCTCCTTGATCTTGAGGGCCTCGTCCTGCGCGACCGCCCGAGGCAGCAGCGGCAGGGCGTGGTCGATGTGGACCAAGGCCGTCCGAACCAGCGACTGGCGTCCGGCCCGGGAGAGGTCTCCCCTGGGGGACTGGGCCAGGGCACACTCGACGTCGGCGAGCACCGTCCAGAGCACGGGATCGTCGGCCCCCAGGGCGACCGCCCAACGTGCGGCGCGCAGAGCGGGCCCCAGCCTGCCCCAGTCCCGTGCCGCCCGGGCGAAGCGATAGGGCGGCTCCGTCCAGCCGGGGTAGAGCCGTGTGGCGGTGACCAGCAGCTCGCACCCGCGGTCCCACAGTTCCCGGCTGCTGCCGACGTCCGAGTGCGAATCGCCGTCCCCCAGCACGGCCATGCTGACCGCGAGCGACATCTCGCCAATCTGCTCGCGCTCGAGGCCGATCCGGAAGCAGACGTTGGCTTCGGCGCAGAGGGCCTGGGCGCAGCGAGGCCACCGCTTTCGGAGCTTCTCGATGTGCTGCATGGCGCTGAAGAGCTTCCCGTGAAACCACAGGTCCCAGAACTTGTCTATCTCGGGGTCGGGCGGGCAGCAAGCGGGGCAGACGACTTGCGGAGAGGCGTTGCGCGTCCGTGGAAAGGCCGGGTCGCGGCCAAAGGTCAGCCGGCACTCGGGAGCCGCCGCCACTCGTGGCGTGCTAGCCTCGAATCGGACCCGGTTGGCGCCTTCTCGGAGGATCCCGGGCGGGACCGCGGCGGCCCACGCCAGGCCGCTCGGCGCCTCGGCGGGGGTCAACCGCAACTCCATAGGGGGGTCGACTGTCTCG
>JACQZL010000141.1:11210-19386 GCA_016213865.1 Candidatus Rifleibacteriota bacterium | reverse complement strand
AACCCCTAACCCCTAACCCCTTGCCCCCAACCCCTGCCTTCACACCACCCAGAACCCGTAGACGGCGCCGAACTTCATGAAGGCGTTGAACAGGGCGAAGAGACCGAGCAGGATATAGAAGACGCCGATCACCCAGTCGGCGACATGGAACTCCTCGCCCATCACGGCCGCCACGCAACTCCGGACCCACGCGAGAGGCCGCGAGGCCGAGGGGCTCGACGAGGCGCAGAGGCTTCCGGCAATCAGCGCTGCCAGCCCGAGCAGCACCTGGATTGTGATGGCAATCATCCCGTCCAGTATATTAGCGTGATCGCCCGCCAGTTTACTAGCCGCGAGGATCCTCGCGTGGCCCGTCGAACTCGACGAGGGTTCCACCCCCAGCCTACAGCCTCGGCGCAGGAAGAGCCCGCGCGCGGGGAGCGCCATCGTGACCACCTGCAGCCTCGAACTAGCCCTGATCCTCCCGAACTCGGTCCACTGCGACCGCTGCATGGACCGGCTCGAGGGCACGTTGCGCTCGACACGAGGGGTGCTCGAGGCCCGGATCGACCGCAAACGCACGCTGCTCGAGGTGACCATCGACCCCGAGCTGACCGGCCTGGAGACGGTCGAGGCCGGAGCGCGGGCTGCCGGCGTCGAACTCAGCCGCCGGTTCCGGCATGCCCGGTTCGCGGTCAACGGGCTCGATTGCATGGATTGCGCTGCGAAGATCGAACGCTGCATCGGACAGATGCCCGGCGTCGTCTGGTGCCAGGTCAACTTCGCTACCTTACAGATGCAGGTCGAGTACGAGGCCGAGCGGATCGAACCGGGCCGGATCATGGGACGTGTCCGCGAACTGGGCTACGACGTGGTGGTCGAGGGGGAGTCGCTTCACGCCCAGCAGAACCGCAGATTGCTCTTCACCGCGCTCTCCGGCGCGCTGCTGCTGGCCGCATCCGTGCTACCGATCTCCGAGAAGACCGCCACCGTGCTGCTGGCGCTGTCGGTCGGGCTGGGGGGCTGGATGTTCATGCGCACCGGCCTGGCCGCCGCCCGGTTGCTGACCGTCGACACCAACCTGCTGATGGGGGTCGCGGCGGTGGGAGCAGCGCTGCTGGGGCAGTGGCACGAGGCCGCTCTGGTGGTCTTTCTCTACAGCCTCGGCACCTGGCTGGAAGGATTTGCGCTGCACCGGAACCGGCGGGCGCTCGAGGAACTGGTCCGGATGGCGCCCCGGCAAGCGACCCGGCTGCGCGACGGCGCCGAGGAACCGGTGGAGGTGCACGCGCTCCGGCTCGGCGACCTGGTGCGCCTGCGCCCCTGGGAGAGAGTGCCGGTGGATCTGCGCCTGGAGCGGGGAGAGAGCTACGTCGACCAGGCCTCGCTGACGGGAGAGGCGGAACCGGTACTCAGGGCGGCCGGCGACGAGGTGCTGTCGGGAGCCGTCAACGGCGCCGGGATGCTCGAGGGTGTCGTCATCCGTCCGCACGGACAGGACACGTTGAGCCAGGTGATCGAGCTGGTCCGGGAGGCGCAGAGCAGAAAGGCGCCCAGCGAGACGTTCACCGAACGCTTCGGTCGAGTCTACTCTCCGATGGTGATGGGTTCCTCGCTCCTGCTGGCGCTCTACGGCGCTCTCCTGGCGCCCCAGGCCGCCCCGTGGATGCAGAGGGCCCTCACGCTGCTGGTGGTGGCCTGTCCCTGCGCGCTGGTCATCGCAACGCCGGTGGCGATCGCGTCGGCACTCGCCCGCGCCGCCCGGATGGGCGTGCTGGTGAAGGGCGGCGCGCACCTGGAGGCGCTCGGCAGCTGCCAGGCCATGGTGTTCGACAAGACGGGCACCCTGTCGACGGGGAAGTTCGCCGTGACCGAGAAGATCCCCGTCGGGACCCATGACGAGCGGAGCTTGCTCGAGGCCGCTTCGAGGGCGGCGGGCAACTCCGACCATCCGGTGGCCCGGGCCGTGGCCGAGCACCTGAAGGAGCGGGGGCTGGCCGCGCCTGCGGCCGAACGGGTCGAGGCCTTTCCTGGCCTGGGAGTCGAGACCGAGCACCAGGGAATCCGCCACCACCTCGGCCGGGCGGCGTTTCTGGCCGAACGGGGCTACGACGTGGCCACCCACGAGGGCGAATTCGTCGGCCTGGCCGCCCGGGGACACGCGGTGGTGGGAGTGGGCCGGGACGGCCGGCTCGTGGGGCTGCTCGGTCTGGTCGACGAACCTCGCCGGCATGCCGCCGAGGCGGTGGAGCGGCTCGAGAAGATGGGGGTCTCGCCGCTCGTCATGCTGACGGGAGATCACGCCGGCACGGCTCATGCGCTCGCGAAGCACGTCGGCATCCGGGAGGTCCGCGCCGGACTGTTGCCCGGGCAGAAGTCCGAAGCGATCGGAGAACTCTCGGCCCGTCACGGCCCCGTGGCCAAGATCGGCGATGGCGTCAACGACTCGCCGGCGCTCGCCAGGGCGGCGGTCGGCATCGCCATCGGCTCGGCCGGAAACGGCGTCGCAATGGAGACGGCCGACATCGTCATCATGGGCAACGACCTTCGCAGCATCCCGGAGATGCTCGCCCTGGCTCGCAGGACCAGCCGCACGATCAAGCAGAATGTCGCCATCAGCCTGGTCGCGGTGGCGGGCATGGTCATTTTCGCCTCGATCGGCGCACTGGCTCTCTCGGGGGCGGTCCTCGCCCACGAGGGCAGCGCCCTCATCGTCATCATCAACGGACTGCGCCTGCTGGCGGGTCCGCGGACGGCCGCTGCAACCGGTGCGGCCGGAAGGCAGGCAGCCTCTTGAACTCCCATCTCTATCCCATCCTCTTCGGGCTGCTCTCGGCCCTGGGTAACGTGCTGGGAGGCATGCTCCTGCTGGTCCGGGGCAAGGCGGAACACTTCTACCTGAACGTCCTGATGGCTGTCGGTGCCGGATTCATGCTGGCAGCGGCCTTCCTCGAGATGATCCCCGAGGCGATGAAGCTGGCCGAACTGGCGCCCGAGTTCATCCTGCTCGGCTATCTGCTGGTGCATTTCTTCTCGCACTCGATCGTTCCGCACTTCCACTTCGGGGAAGAGACCCACCCGCACGAGATAGGCTCCCACAGCGTCGGCTACACGGTGCTGTTCGGGCTGCTCGTCCACGCTTTCTTCGATGGCGTCAGCATCGGCAGCTCGTTCCTGGTCAAGCCCTCGCTCGGCATGCTGGTCTTCCTGGCGGTCATCCTGCACAAGATTCCCGAGGGGTTCACCATCGGTTCGGTGATGATGTCGACGGGGCAGTCGCTGCGCGTGGCGGTGGGCAGCGCCATCGCCATCGGGGTGGCCACGATGGCCGGGGTCGTCGGAACGCTGGTCTGGATGCGGATGGAACTGGGCCTCTGCCTGGCCGTGTCGTCCGGAGTGACGCTCTACGTGGCCTCGAGCGAGCTGATTCCCATCGTCAACCAGGAGCGCAGCCCCCGCTGGGCCCTGGTCGTGTTCGGCGGCATCGCTTTCTTCTGGGTCACCGAGCATCTGCTGCACGCAGCCGGGTTCTGAGCCCGCGCGTCGCACCCGGGAACCGACCACGGATTGACACTTTCCCTGGCCATTCCTATAATCCTGCGAATTTCAGAACATCCGGCTTCCGATGGGAGCCGGTCAGCTCTCCGGCTCCGACCGGAGATGGAGCAGGATGGTGGCCTCATGACCGCTTCGATGACTTTCAGCCGTGGGCTGGCTTTCTACCTGGCCCTGTGCCTGCTCGTGCTGAGCCCTCTCCAGGGCGTCGGCACGGCTTCCGCGGAAGTCGGGGTCAAGACGGTGGTCTTCGGGGCCGCGGTGGGCGTGGGCGCTCTCTTCGCCATCAAGGCGATGGTGGGCCCGGCCTCGGCGGTGGCCACGGTCGGCGCTGCCGGCACCGGCGTCGCCGCGACAGTGGGCGGAGCGGTCGGCGGGCTGATGTCCGGCGTTTCCTCGCTCACGTCGACGCTATCGACCGGGGCCATGTCGCTGATGCGCGGCCTGGGTTCGATGATGACCACCGGCCTCTCGTCGGTCGCCAGCGTCGTGACCCAGCCCTGGTTCTACGTCCCGGCCGCCGTGATCGGGGCCGGTCTGCTGGTCTACCATTTCTACAAGAAGGCCCACCCACAGGTCAGGGCGGCGTCGCTCGTCGAGAAGCCGCTGGCCTTCTTCGACCGCTGGCGGGCCCGCGTGACCTCTCGCGCTCCCCTGCCCTACGCGATGGGAGGCACTCTCCCGGCGGGCGGTTACTCGAACGCGTACTACGGCGGGATGTCGAACTTCTACGTTGGCGGCCCCGCGGCGTTCGGCAACACCTCGCTGGCCACCGCCGGCGGCTACGGACTGCAGCCGGCGAGCACCGCCCCCGTCACGCCGCTCGGCGACGCGGCCCCGGCCGGCCTGGCTCCGATGTCGGACCTCCGATCCAATCTGCAGCCGTCCGCGCCGGAGGGTTCGTCCTCGCTGCAGGCTGAGCTGGCCAAGGCCGAGCAGAACAGAAAGGAAGCCTACACGCGGCTGGTGGATGCCATGAAGACGCAGGCGGGCAGCCTGGGCGCCTCCTCGGAAGCCGCCACCCAGGCGGTTCGCGACTACAAGGCCGCCAACGATCGCGTCCAGCAGCTGCGCGAGCAGGCCGGCGTGCGCTAGGGGCCGCAGCCCCAGGGTCAGGGGCGAGATCGGACTTGCAGGGAATTTTTCCCTCGTGATATAATCGCCCCTTCGATGCACGCCCCAGCCTACAAGAAGCCCATCCTGCTGGTGGATGACGACCCGGTGTTGCTGGAGACCCTGGAGGTCTCTCTGCAACAGCGTGGCTACGAGGTCGTCGTCGAATCCAGCCCCATCCAGGCGCTCGAGAAGATCCGCACCGAGAGCTACGAGCTGTTGCTGTCCGACATGTCGATGCCGGGGATGAACGGTATCGAGCTGATGAAGGCAGCCCGGGCGGTGCGGCCCAACCTGTTGGTCATCGTGATGACCGCCTTCGGGACCGAGAAGATCGCAGTGACGGCAATGAAGGAGGGGGCCTTCGACTACCTGGCGAAGCCGTTCGAGATGGACGAGCTGGGCCTGGTGATCGAGAAGGCGGTCGACAAGCTCTGGATGCAGGCCGAGAACCGGCGGCTGACGGAGGAGCTGGCGCAGTACACCGACTCGGCCGAGATGATCGGCAACTCGCTCCACATCGAGAAGCTCCGCGAGATGGTGCGGCGGGTCGCGCCGAGCGACGTGACGGTGCTCATCACGGGAGAGAGCGGAACGGGCAAGGAACTGGTCGCCCAGGCACTCTTCCGGCAGAGTACGCGTCATGACAAGCCGTTCGTGAAGATCAACTGCACGGCGCTCCCCGAGACGCTTCTCGAGAGCGAGCTGTTCGGTCACGAGCGGGGGTAGTTCACCGGCGCCTACCGGCGGCAGATCGGCAAGTTCGAGCTGGCCAACGGGGGCACGGTGTTCCTCGACGAGATCGGCGACATCTCGGCGGCGACCCAGACGAAGCTGCTCAGGGTCATCCAGGAGCAGAGCTTCGAGCGCATCGGCGGCAAGGAGACGTTGCAGGTCGACGTACGTCTCGTGGCCGCGACGAACCGGAACCTGGTCGACGAGATTGCCCGAGGCCACTTCCGCGAGGATCTGTACTACCGGTTGAATGTGATCGAGGTGCACCTGGGCCCCCTTCGCGAACGGCGAGAAGACATCCCGCTGCTGGTCGAGCGGTTCCTGGACACCTTCACCCGCAAGTACAAGAAGCCCCGGTTCGCCCTGCCCAAGGAGGCTCTCGCCTACGCGATGAGCTATCCCTGGCCGGGCAACATCCGCCAGCTCAAGAACTGGATCGAACGCATCGTGGTCCTGGGGCTGACGGACGGCAACGCGAGCTTCGAGCCTGAGTTCGTGAACCTGCCGCAGGTCGACGCCGCCAGGCCCTCGCTGCCGGAAGAGGCCCTGGTCTCGCTGGAGGAGGCGGAGGCGCATCACATCCAGCGGGTGCTGGAGGCGACCGCCGGCAACAAGCTTCGGGCCGCACGCATCCTCAAGATCGATCCGAAGACCTTGAGAGCGAAGATCCGCAAGTTTGCCTGAACCAGGTCGCTCAAGAGGAGTTGTCTCAAGATGGTCGAACGCACATCCAATCCGAAGCCGCTTTCCATCGCGAAATCCCGCAGCGGCGCGATCACGGTCATGAGGTTCTCGGGAGACCTTGATCTGCAGAGCCTGCCGGAGGCCAAGAAGTCGCTGGCCGAGCTGATGGATGCGGGTCAGGTGAAGATCCTGCTGGATGTCGAAAAGGTCGACTACATCGACAGCTCGGGCCTGGGGTTCCTGATCGGCTCGCTCAAGCGCGTCCGGGAACTCAAGGGCGAGATGAAGCTCGTGGGTTTGAACGCCTACATGCTCGGCATCTTCCGCCTGATCCACCTCGACTACGTGCTTCCGATCTTCGACAGCGTGGAGAAGGCCATGGCCAGCTTCGAAGAGAAGAAGGGGCGCCCCAAGCAGGCTGCCCACTGAGCCCGCGCGAGGCCGCGCGGCGACACCCGATTCCCGGACTGCAACCCACCCCCAACGGAAAGAAGGAAGAAAGAAGATGAAGCCCGAAGGACATCCCAAGCTCAACAAGGCAAACGTGTCTTGCGCATGCGGCGAACAGTTCACGACGCTTTCGACGGTTCCCGAGATCCGCGTCGAGATCTGCTCCAAGTGCCACCCGTTCTTCACGGGTAAGCAGCGCTTCGTTGACACGGCAGGCCGCGTCGAGAAGTTCCAGCAGAAGTTCGCCAACTCCCGCCAGCGCAAGCGCTGACGAGCGTGTAGACTGGGAGTCCGGGATGAGGCCCGGCTGCCGTCGGGGCGGCCGTCTCTCGAAAGTTCGTGGACGTCTCCAGCGCCAACAGGGTGATCGCCATCAGCGTGTTCTTCGGAACCGCCGTGGTTCTGGCGTTCGCGTTCTTCCAGGTGACCGGCGGATTCCGCGAGATCCGGCTGCCGGGTGCGTCGCTGCGTTACGCCGACGACATGGTCACGCCGGTGCGTCAACCCCCTCGAACGGTGGCGCCCTCGATCAAGCGCGCGCCGGACTTCTCCAATCCTGTCGAGCCTTTCCGGCCGTCCACCGTGGCCGAGAAGGCCTATTTCTCGGCGCTCGAGAAGGCCGACCGGATCGACGAGCGGTCCGAGCGGCTCAGGGCTGCCCATGACGAGCTGGCGGCCTTCCTGGCGAGCGATCTGGGCAAGGAGTTCGTCTCGGCGATGGAGCTGGCCAGGAGCGGCCGATCCGATGAAGGCCGGCCCGCGCTGAGCAAGCTCATCGAGGGCATGACCGATCAGAGTTCGCGCGTCCAGATCTACGTGCTCAAGGCGGCCATCCAGGTCTTCCAGCAGGCCAAGGACGCACCCGGGCTCAAGGCCCTGCTCCAGCGCTACCTGACGCTGCTCTCCGACGAGCTGTCCCGGGTCGACCTCGACGCCCGTCAGAAGGCGACGGCGAGCGAGACGCTCGACCAGGTCAACGAGGCGATGCGGGAGCTGGAGGCCGCCAAGCCATGAAGAGGCTCGGGGCTGGGGGCTGGAGGCTGGTGGCGCGCCTGGCAAGGCCGCCTGTCGTGGGTACGCTTCGGCCGCTCGCTCCTCGGCCGCTCGCTCCTCGGGCCTCGAGCCTCGAGCCTCGAGCCTCCCGGGGCCTCTCCCTGGTCGCCTTTCTGGTGGCCGCCGTGCTGCTGTCGGTCATCCTGATTCCCCTCTTCATGCTGTTCCAGTCGTCCCGCCAGTCGACGACCAACTCGATCAACTACATCCTGGCGGCGCAGATCATCGGAACGCAGCTCGAGAAGTTCAAGGCGATGCCGTTTCGCAAGCTGGAACGCTACATCGTCAATCCGACCCGTCCCGAGCTGCCCGACGGCCAGCCCGACGTGCCCGACCTGGTCAACGGACCGTTCGAGCAGCTGCCCGAGCTGCCCGACATCATCGAGGAAGGACTGGTGCGCACCGGCGGCGTCATCTTCGATCGGATGACCTACATCGCCTATTTCCCGCAGGGCAACCCGGACCCGGTCAGCCCCGGCTTCATGGCCATGCGCCAGCGCATTCGAGTGCGCGTGCTGGTCCACTGGCGCGAACCGGTGGCGGGGGGCGTGCAGCAAGCTCGGAAGCTGGCGATGTCGACGCTGGTGGAGAACGAGAACTACCAGCC
>JACQZL010000141.1:0-11066 GCA_016213865.1 Candidatus Rifleibacteriota bacterium | reverse complement strand
GCCCAAGCCGACCCTTTCCCAGGGGGGAACGCTGTGAGCCGGCCGGGCCGCTTCCCCTGGCCTACTTCTCGCGAGAGTCGTCGAACCTCGCGAGGGCTCCAGGCCGTCCGCCTCCAGCCTCCAGCCTCTAGCCTCCAGCCTCGGAGCGGACGCAGCCCGCTCCGTGGGTTCACCATCGTCGAGGCGCTGATTGGCATCGCGCTGTTCGGAATGCTCATCGGAGTGGTCCTGCAGGTGCTCCGGAGCGGTTCGCTCCAGGAGAAGCAGGTGATGGAGTTCAGCGAGCTGCAGCGCGAGGCGAGGAAGGCGATCGAGCTGCTGCAGCGCGACGTCCGGGGCATGCAGAAGATCGAGGTGCTCCGCCGCGGCGCCCAGGGGCAGCTCGAGACCCTGGTGTTGCTGGTCCCGACCTCCGACCAGCCCACCCAGGAGGTCCAGTACGCCTTCAATCCCGCGGCCCGGATGCTGAACCGTAACGGCGAGTCGATCCTCAAGGAGACGGTCCAGGATGTGCAGCTCTGGCCCTTCGACGCCTCGTCGCCGCCCCACGAACTCCTGAAGGCCGAGGATTTTCCGAAGGTGGCATTCTTCAAGTTGAGGGTCACGCTGGCCCGCCAGCAAGGGGAGCCCGGCGTCGGCCAGCGGGCGTTCGACTTCCTGGTCTATCCGCGAATGCCCGCGTCGGTGCGAAAGACCAAGGAAGGCCGTCTGAACCAGGCCGGGTCTCGGTTCACGGGAAGCCAGCAGCAGTGACGCGCAGTCGCGTCCGACCGTGATGGGACCCATCCTGGCGGTCGATCCCGGGAGCCGGAGGCTGGGCCTCGCGATCTCCGATCCGGGCCGCTCGCTCGCCTTTCCTCGAGAGGTCGTGGCCTTCGAGAAGATCGCGGAGGCCGTGAAGGCCGTGAAGCGGCTGGTGGCGGAAGAGGGAGTCGAGCTGATCGTGGTGGGGTTGCCCCTGTCGCTCTCCGGACGCGAGGGGCCCGCGGTCGAGAAGGCCCGGGACCTGGCCCGGCGTCTGCGGGAGGCGACCGGCGTCGAGGTCGTGGAGTGGGACGAGCGATTGACGACAGTGGGGGCGGCGCGCGCGATGCACGAGGGGGGGCTGAACTCGCGCCAGCAGCGGGGCCGGGTCGATCAGGTCGCCGCGGCGCTGCTGCTGCAGACGTATCTGGAAGCGATCAGGGGTCAGGGGTAAGGGGTTGGGGGCAAGGAACTCCGAACGGCTCGGAGGTGGGTGCGTACTCTGTGCATGGGTGGGGCCTCTTCGGTTTCTAACTGGGTGTTTCTTGTTTCTCAGTCTGACTTTCCAGTCTTCAGACTTCCTCCTTCGTCTGCCGGTTTCGACATCCGGCTGATGACAGACGCTCGCCGGGCATTGAGCATCCGACAGACGAGAAGTTCGAGATGACGGATTTGAAAGTCGAACAGAGAGACAGAACACACCCGATGAAGAACTGATGAGGCACCCGCACCAGGCTCTGGCCGATTCTGGCGAGTTGGCGCGAGCGGCGGCGATCGACTACCCAGGTCTCATGCGGCCCAGAGGCTCACGGCGTCTTGCTGGAGCGCGGTGACGGCGGGCAGCTTCATCTTCTGCAGCGACTTGAACTGCCTCTGTTCGAAGCAGCGCACCTGCAGGTAGATGCCGGTCTCGATGAACTGGTCGAGCGCCAGGTCTTCCACCTGCGCTTCGAGGACGGGGGAAGCTTTCTTGAGCAGGACGACCAGGTTCAGCTCCCGGGTTTGCTGGAACATCTGCCCGTGCAGGCCATGAACGCTGATGGACGAGACCTTCGTGCCGAACCGCTCGACGAGCTGGCCGTAGAAGAGGTCGACGGCCTCCTTCTCGACACGCGAAAGCTGGGTCAACTCGACGTTCTTGCAGTGGCTTGCCAAGGCGCCCGTCCTTTCACTGAAAGCCCCGGGATTCCAGCTCCACGTCTTCCGTCTCTGGAGTTCGAGTCCCCTTCCCGTCCGGAGCACTTCAGTATGAATCCGTTACTGCCGAGTGACAATCCCCCGGGCCTGATTTTGTTCAAGTTCATGCCCTGGCCGGCTCATGGGGAAACGGGCGTTCACGGTCTCGAGACCAGACCGCGCGCGCGGGCCGTCCCGTCCGCTCACTGGTAGGCCGAGAGGTCCCTGGCCAGCAGGTCCCTGGCAGCGGCCCGGTCGGCCAGCAGCGTGAAGTTCGGGTGGATCTTGAGGATCGACGCCGGCAGCTTCGGATCGATGGGCGCGAAGACCGAGGCGGCGATCGCCGCCGCCTTCTCGGAGCCGCTGACGATCATGAGGATCTCCCGGGCCTTCATGATCGTGCCGATTCCGACCGAGAGCGCGTGGCTGGGCACGCTCTCACCCGATTCGAAGAATCGCGAGTTGGCCTCCCGGGTCGAGTCGGACAGCTCGAAGATCCCCGTGCGTACCTGGAAGGAATCGCCTGGCTCGTTGAACGCTATGTGGCCGTTCTTGCCGATTCCCAGGACCTGGAAATCGACGCCGCCGGCCAGCTTGATCTCTTCCTCGTAGCGGATGCACTCGCCGTGCTGGTTCGGAGCGACGCCGTCCAGTAGATGGGTGTTCTCGGTCTGCAGATTCACATGCTCGAAGAGATGGAGGCGCATGTAGTGCGCGTAGCTCTGCGGATGGTTGGGCGCGAGCCCGGCGTACTCGTCGAGATTGAAGGTGCGGACCCCGGAGAAATCGAGGCCGTATTCCCGGTGCAGCTTCACCAGCTCGCGATACAGCCCCACCGGCGAATCTCCGGTGGCCAGCCCCAGCACCACCTTGGGGTTCACCACGACCCGGCCGGCAACCATCATGGCCGCGTGGCGCCCCAGCTGATCGTATCCGTCGACGAACAAGAATTTCATGGTTCTACTCCCTGGCGCGACCTGCCTGGGCGGACTCCGCTCCCGGACCGGCCTCGAACGGCACGCCCTGCACGTAGCTTCGCACGAACGACAGCTCGCGCGAAAGGACGATGATGTCGGCGCGCCCGCCTTCCCGCAGGCTGCCTCGCTCGGGCCAGAGTCCCAGCAGCCGGGCGGGGGCCTCGGTCGCGGCCCTCACGGCTTCCGCCGGCTCCAGCCCGGCGGAGACCAGCGTCCGGATGGCCGCGGGCAGGTCGATGATGCTCCCGGCCAGGGTGCCTCCGGGAAGGCGCGCGCAGCCGTCCTGCACCAGAACCTCGCGTCCCCAGCACCGGTGCAGCCCCGGCGGCAGGCCCGCCGCCGGCATCGCGTCGGTCACGGCCAGCACCCGGCCGGTTCCCTTCAACCTGTGTACCAGCTCCAGCATTGCGAGGTGCACGTGAACGCCGTCCGGGATCAGCTCCACGGTGGTGTCGCCGGCCGCCAGGAAGGCGGCCGCCATCCCGGGCATCCGGTGGTGGAGCGGAGTCATCGCGTTGAAGAGGTGGGTGGCGTGGCGCGCCCCGAGCGCGATCGCCTCGAGCGTCTGCTCGTACGTGGCGCGCGAGTGGCCCAGCGCCACGAGACAACCGCGCGCCAGCAGGCCCCGGATGAGGTCGAGCGCCCCCGGCAACTCGGGGGCGACGGTGAAGAGGCATCGCCGGCCTCCCGGCACCGCCCGAGCGTAGGCCTCCGCCAGCTCGAGCGAGGGCTCCAGCAGATCCTCCGGGCGGTGAGCGCCCCGCATCGACGGGCTCAGGAAGGGGCCCTCGAAGTGCACGCCGAGCAGGCAATCGGCCAGGGGGCTCCGGGAGACGAACCGCGAGAGATTGGCCAGGGCGGTCCGGATCGTCGCGTCGGGGCTCGAGATGAGCGAGGCCAGGAAGCCGGTGGTCCCGTGGGAGACCAGGTGGCGGGCGATGCGCTCGGGGCTCCCGGGATCGGCGTCGGTGAAGTCGGCGCCCCCTCCTCCATGCACGTGCACGTCCAGCAGGCCCGGCACGAGCCAGCCATCGGCGAAGTCGTGGACGATCTCGCCGGCCCGCATCGGCCCGCCCATCCGGAGGATCCGCCCGTCGTGGACCGCTATCGACGCATCGTCGAGGAACCGGGTTCCGTCGAACACCCGGCCGCGAAGCGTGAAATCCCCCGTCGCGACCGCATCCATGGCCCAGCACGATAGCACGGCGCGGCCCTCGCCCGCTCCGAGGCTCGAGGCTTGTGGCTCGATAGGAGAACAGTCGAACGGGCGCTTGACGCTTCCGGTCCCCCGCGCTAGTTGCCCTGCCATGAGCATGCCCCATCCGCGACTGGACGACGTTGCGCGACTCCTGGGAATCCCGCGTCGCGACCTGGACGCCGAGGTGGCGCTGGCCGGCGTGGCGGTCCGCGGAACCGGCAAGCTGACGGCCTTCGAGAGCCAGGCGGCGCTGATGGCCTACCTGCTCTTCCGGGCCCGCGTGGCAGGACAGGCCAGCGACGACTCGCCCGAGCGGGAGGCGTTGAAGGAACTGCTCGAGCTGAGCGTGAGCCTCGAGCAGGCCGCGCGGGAGCGCGACCGGCTCTCGCTCGAGCTGGTCGAACTGCGCCGGCTACTGCACAAGGTGGTCGTAGAGAACGTCCAGCTCACCGCCCGGGTCAACGAGTTGTCAATCGTCCGGATGCGGCCCAGGTCCGTCTCAGCGAGCGGGGCCTCCCTGTGGAGCCGTTGGCTGGACAGGCTCTTCGGACGAACGCAGATCGAGATCCCCGCCGGCAGGAATCGTCGGGCGGCCTGAGCCGCGCGGCGCGCGTTCGAGGTAGAGCACGGCCGAGTTCAGCGCGGCCGAATCGATCGCCGCGTTGCTGGGCAAGCAGCGGATGGCGATCCGGAACTGGTTCTTCCCCTCGCTCAAGACCGAGCGATCCACCTGGTGGTACAGCGAGACGGTCTGCTTCGCGGCGAGCGCCTGCTGGTAACGCAGGCCCCGGACCCGGAACTCGAGCGTGAGCCGGCCGTTGACGGTGACCAGGAAGGACTGTTCCGGCGTGAGGGCCCAGGTCTCGAGCATCAGCTCGGCCCGTCGTAGCCCGTCCACGCGATCGAGCGAGATCTCGGTGTCCTTGCTCTCCACCCGGGTGACCTCGTCGGTCAGGTCGTAGGACGAGAGTTTCTCCGAGTACCTGGGCTTGAAGCTCATGATGCCGTCGAAGGGAAGCTCGATCGACTCGGTACCACTCAGGTTGGGGGTCGTGGTGCAGGTCCACTCGGGCGGCACCGAGTCGAGAAGCGGCGCGGCGGCGGGCAGACCGTAGCGTTCGCCGAAGAACTCCGGGTCGCTGGCCCGGTTCAGGGCCTCGAGGAGCTGGTTCCTGGCCTCCAGCGGCACGGTCGGGCAGGCCAGGAATCCAGGGATGGCCGACGTGAGCCCCTCGAACGCCTTCCGCAGCCCGAGCGCGGCGACCTCTCGCCGGGCGCCTTCTTCCAGCCTCCGGTCGTGCATCCGTCCGAGGAGGCCGGCGTAGAACGAGCGCCAGGGGACCTTCGAGTGAAGCTCCATCGTCGAGGCGGTCGCCTGCCGGAAGACGGTCGCGAGCGAGGGCAGGACGCGGCTTCCGCAGGCCGCCTCCTCGCCCAGGCGGCTCCGGAAGAACAACCTGTAAGAGGCCGTCTCGAGAGGGTCGAACTTCAGCTCGAGCTGGTGCTCGCGGGCAGGCGAGGTCGACAACGTCCTGGCCACCGACAGGCCCGAGCCCTTGACCACCACCTCCACCCCCGCCTCCCGGGGAACGGTCACCCGGAACCGGAGGCTCCCGAAATCCCGCTCCAGGAGCGCGGAAACCTCGTCGGGGACGAACGGCCGGAACTCGAAGGCGGGGAGCATGGCGCTGGCGCCGGACTGGGTTACCAGCGAGGCCGAGTAGTTGCCGGATTCGACGAGCGACCCGCTGTCCCACTCCTGGCGGTCGCGCACGTCGTAGAGTTCTTCGTGGCCACGCGGCGTGACCAGCGAGAGTTCCTTGACGTCGCCCGCCCAGTCGACGTGGATCTTGTGAAAGCCCACGGTCACCCGGGCGTGGTCGGCGAGCGGCGGTTGCACCGAGGGCTTGCCGGACGGCAGCAGCCAGAGCAACAGACCCAGGCCGGCGAGAGCGAGAACGAGAAGCGACCGCGGCAGCGAGGCGAGTGCCGTGGCCGGCTGCGCCGCGGGTGGCGTGGCCTGGCGAGGCCTGGCGAGGGGAGGCACCTCCAGACGGCGCGGGTTGCCCGCATCTTCGCCGGTGCGTGTCAGGACCTGGCTGTCGTGGCGACTGCGGGTCGCCGGGTCGAGCCGCCTGGCGGCCGACGGGCTGCCCTGGCGTCGTGCCTCGTCGAGCAGGCCCCCGTCGGGGGCCTGCCCGGCGGGGGCCTGCCCGGCGGGGGCGGGCCGCGGCACCGGCGGGGGCGGCTCGTCCGCGACCGACGTCGAGCCGGTCGCCTGGATTCCCAGAAGGGTCCAGGGAGAGGTCTGGTAAGCGGCCCCGTCGGATCGGGCCCCGCTGCCGAGCAGCGCCTGGACCTCGGCGCCGAGCTGTTCGAGGGTTTCGGGGCCGCCGGCGAGGGCGGTCAGCTCCTGCGAGAGTTGCTGGGCCGAGCGGTGGAGTCGCTGGGCCTGCGGGAGCAGCAGGCCATCGAGCACCGAGGCGAGGGCGGAGCCGCTCTCGGAGGCAGGTTGGACGGGGCCGTGGGTCTCCTCGAGGCGATACCTCAGGGTGGCTGCCAGATCGCCCGGCACCTCGCCCGGGATCCGGCCCTGGAGCATCTCGTGCAGGATCAACCCGAGCGAGTAGAGATCGGTCGAGAAGTCGACCGGCTGGCCGCGAAGCTGCTCGGGAGCCATGTAGCGGGGCGTGCCGAGGACGGTGCCGACCTGGGTCAGGACCCCGCCGCTCTTCAGATCGCGCACGATACCGAAATCGGTGAGGTAGACCTTGGCCGCCGGCGTGATGAGCAGGTTCTGGGGCTTGACGTCGCGATGGACGAACTCGTGGGCGTGGGCCTCTTCCAGGGCCCGGGCGATCTGCAGTCCGATCGCTGCCGCCTCGGCGCCGGTGAAATGGCGGCCCTCTCTGCGGCGGAATTCCATGAGGTCGGCCAGGCAGAGCACCTGCAGGAAGGGCATGACGAAGTAGAAGGTGCCGTCCTGCTCGCCGAAGTCGAGGATCTCGAGGATATGAGGCGAGCTAAGGCGGGCGAGCGCCCGGGCCTCGGCCAGGAAACGTTCGCGCTCGACCTGGTCGAGGCCGAGCTTCATGACCTTCAGCACCACCGGGCGGCACAGGCCGATATCGGTGGCCCGGTAGACGCGGGCCATGCCTCCCTCGCCGAGGGTTTCTTCCAGGCGGTACTTGTCCAGGATTTCAGGCACGAGGTGGAGGGGCGCGGACGGCGGTTGGCGAACCGGAGTTTACATCCTCTGCAACCTTCCTATGAGATCAACGGTAGTCAGTGCCAGCGGGATCGTCCCTCCGGACGGACCGCCTTCGTCCGGATCCCGCGGGGTCCGGTGGCGCCACCGGCGCCCCGTCCAAGAAGGATGTAGCCCAATGTTCTCGCGTCATCTGCGATTCCCGGTCCTGGCAGCGCTCCTGTCCTGCGTTCTGACGGCGGGTCTCTTTGGCTCGGAGCTGGCCGTGTTCTTCGGCCCGACGAAGGCCGGCGACCCGAACGGTCTGGACACCCAGACGGTGAAGCTGATCGACAGCGCGAAGACGCGGCTCAACTGCGCGGTGCACGAGGTGCGCCTGAAGAGCATCTGCGATGCGCTCATCCGCGCCCACGAGCGCGGCGTGACGGTGCGGTTGGTGGGCGAGGACAAGTACTACGACAACGAGTTCATGAAGCAGTTGCGCTCTGCGGGCATCGAGACCCACAGCGACGAGAACCCGAACGCGATCATGCACAACAAGTTCGTCGTCGCCGACGGCGAGCGGATGCTGACCGGCAGCTACAACCTGACCGACACCTGCTCCTACAACAACAGCAACAACCTCGTCGTCATCGCCGACCGGGCGGCCTGCAAGATCTTCGATGACGAGTTCGAGAAGCTGTGGTCCGGGCAGATCTACAACGAGGTCAACGCCGACGAGATCCACCGGGTCACGTTGAAGCTGAAAGACCGGCAGGTCCCGATCGAGATCTTCTTCCAGCCGCGCAACGACCAGACCGAGGAGCACGTCATCGAGCTGCTCTCGAAGGCCGACCAGGGCATCTACGTGATGCAGTTCGCGTTCTTCAACGGCAAGGTCGGCAAGCTGCTGGTCGAGAAGGCCGAGGCCCAGAAGGACGTGCGGGCGGTCATCGACTACTCGATGGTCTTCGGCGACTTCCAGCCGTTCAACCAGATCGGACGGCTCGTGGAATCGAACATCCCGTTCTGCATCGGCGACGATCCGCACGGGAAGGTTCACCACAAGGTGTTCACGGTCGATCCGGATGGGCCCAACGCGATGGTGCTCACCGGTTCGGCCAATTCCTCGAGCGCCGGCTTCAACAAGAACGCCGAGAACATCATCGTCATCCACGACAAGCAGATCGCCCAGCGTTACCGGGACGAGACGCTCAAGTGGCTCCATCGGCTCGAGCACGGCGCCGTCACGGTGAAGCCGCGCGGCATCTCCGGCATCGGGCAGGTGCACAACTTCGACATCATGATCAGCTCCGGCGGGAAGGCCATCAAGGACCTGGAGCTGTCGATGCCGTTCCACTGGCGCGTGGGCTCGCTGTCCGACGTGTCTGCCTGGCGGGGCGACCAGGCCAACCTGCGGTCGAGCCTCAAGCTGGCCTCGCGCATCCCGTCGCGCTACACCACCATCCCGGTCCAGATGGTGCTGGTCAACAACATCAACCTGACGGCGACCGGTCCGGGCTCCACCGCCACGGTCCGCATCAAGGCGCTCCGGACCGACCCGGAGACCTTGCCCGGCAAGTTCTGCATCTACGCCCGCGGCTCGGAGACCTCCGGCGACCTGAAGGCGATGGCCTCGATGCCGATCATCTGGCTGTTCCGGACGGCGAGCGAGAACGTGGGCTACATGGCCGGCCAGCTCGAGTCGCGGGATCTGCGGGCCAGCTCGAACCTCGAGTTCCTGGTCCGCGACCTGGACAGCAGCCTGGGCAAGGATATCGAGAAGGACGAGGTCGGCGCGCTCAAGGACTTCGTCTTCCTGATGGAGAAGGCCAAGGAGGCCAACAACCCGCGCTTCAAGATCGTCGCTCCCCTGATGCCCTCGCTGGTGCAGCGGCTGAACTTCCGGGTCCAGCAGGGCAGCCCCGCCTCGGCCGAGATGAAGGAACTCATCAAGCGCATGCAGGCGATGGGCGGCAAGCGCGGGTAGTCGCGCGGAGCCTTCCGAAGAAAAGAAGGCTCCCCCACTTGACGATCGTTCCTTCCTCCTTAGAATCACTGCATCCACGGGAATACCGTGATGCAAGATCGGACACCAGGAAGGGTCCTACGGCCGTGAAAGGTTGAAGGAGCAGGAAGAGAGGCACCTCTGGTGCCTCTCTTTCCGTGTCCGCGCCTATCGAAGGTTCTCAGCCGTTGTTGAGGACCGGAGCGGGCACCACGGTGAATCCCGGCGTCTCGACGGTGTAGGCCCTGAACAGGCTCGAATCCGAGGGGATCCGGGCGCTGGTGTCGCGGCCCGACGAGCGGCCGGCGATCGTGAAGCCGAAGGGGCCGGACTGGGCCCCCGCGGGAACCTTGACCCGGATCTCGCCCGTCGCGGACGGGACCTCTACCTCGACCGACGCGCTGCCGGTGAAGGTGAAGCGGGCGTAACCCGCGGGGAAGGTGCGGCCCTGTCCTCGGACCGTGATGGTCGTCCCGACGGTGCCCGACACCGGGGTCACCGAATTGGATGGCAGCACCTGGGTCTGGTTGTTGTCGGGAATGCCGGCCAGCGGATCGACGGCCGGCAGGAGCGACTCGGCGGTGGTCCCGCAGCCGCCGATGAAGCCCAGCGCCACCAGGAGGCAGGCCGGGAGGATGGCCAGCCAGGCCTTGACGAGGCCCAGGAGCGTGGCGAGGCGATTGCGCCTGTGGCGTCCGTAGCGGCCGGGCCGCAAGTTCTTCAATCCTTCTTGCATGGCAGAATCACCCCGAAACGGTCAGCACGCCGGGTGACACCGAGATCTCCCGGATGCGCAGGTTGCAGCGCTGGAGTTCCAGCATCTTGTCCACCGTCGCCACCGGATTGACCCTTCCGGCCACGAAGTCCATCAGGAAGCCTGGCAGGGTCAGCCAGCCGACGCTCATCGAATCGGGCACGAAGTGCACTTCCCGCTCGTGACGGGCCGCCAGCTTGCCTCTCAGGCGGAAGGCCGTGTTGAGCAGCTCTGTCCGGATCCGTCCGGAGAGGATGACGTGTCCGCTCTTGAGTTCGAGCTTGGGCGGCCGGTCCTTGCCCAGCCGCTTGTTGCCGGAGAGCAGCCAGTTGAGTCCTTGCTCGGGGATGGCGACGCGATAGCTCATCCGCTCGGCCGAGAAGACCCTGATCTTGCCACTCGAGCGGAGCTGGGGGAGGTCGACGGCGAAATCCTCCAGCTCCACGACGGCCGACTGGATACGCATCCCTTTGACGGTCGTCTCCCCGACCTCGAGGCGGAAGCTCGAGAACTTGCCCTGGAGCGCGTCGCCATGCGAGCGGGACGCGAGAGAGATGCGGCAGCTGCCGTCCTCCGGGAAGAACGCCCGGACCGCCTTCTCCAGGAGGGTATCCGGCGTGGCGGGCATTGTCTCTTGCGCGACCTCCAGCGGGGACTCCGTGGGCGGGTTCGTTTCGGGATGGCCCGCCGCGAGCGTCCGGAGCGCCAGGCTGGAGGTGTAGCGCTTGGTGACCGCGGGCGCGGAAACGATCGCGTCGCCGGAGGCAACCGGGAGCGGCGCCCCTAGAGCCGCCGGTAGTGCCACCAGCAGGGGCGATAGTCCAAGAATGGCGAATTTCAGGCGCATCTTGTCGTCTCAAACATCGGAAGCCAGACGGCTCCTGCTTAGAGCTATCGAAGAACCCCGGCCTGCCGCGGCCTTGGCTGGCGGTCCTTGGCTCGACCTCGTCACGGCCAGGGCTCCTTGGTAGGCTCCTGGTCGCGGCCCCACGAGCTGTGGCTCCTCGGGCCCACCCGGGGCG
>JACQZL010000140.1 GCA_016213865.1 Candidatus Rifleibacteriota bacterium | reverse complement strand
GGGCTCGGGGCTCGGGGCTCGGGGCTTGGGGCTTGAGGGCAGCTTGCAGCCGTGCAGCCTTGCAGCCTTGCAGCCCCGCAGCCCTGCAACCCGCAGCCCTGCAACACGCAGCCCTGCAACCGGCAGCCCCGCAGCCCTGCAGCCCTGCAGCCTTGCAGCCCTGTAGCCTTGCAGCCTTGCAGCCTTGCAGCCTTGCAGCCTTGCAGCCCTGCAGCCTTGCAGCCTTGCAGCCTTGCAGCCTCGCAGCCTTGCAGCCTTGCAGCCTCGCAGCCTTGCAGCCCTGCACCCAGCCACCCAGCCACCCAGCCACCCCCGCGCCGCACGCCTGATGACGCGCGGTTAGCCGAGATGCTACATTGGAGGCCCGAGAGGGGCTTTCCGATTGATCCGGCTCATCAAGATAGTCTCCGTCTTGGGCTTGCTCGCGCTGCTGGGTTACGGTGGATACCTGTACGGCAAGCAGGCCCTCGATTCGTACTTCAACCGCGGCTCGGTGATGACGCCGTCGCTGGTCGGCAAGACGATCGAGGAGGCCGTCGAGGCGACGAACTTGCCGGTCAAGATCGCCTCTCGCGTGACCTCGAACGATGTGCCGGTGGGGCGAGTCATCACCCAGGACCCTCCGGGCGGGACCCCCGTCCATGTCGGTAAGCCCATCTTGGTCGTCCTGAGCCGTGGGGCCGATCTGGTCGAGGTGCCGTCGGTCGTGGGCCAGACTGCTCGCAAGGCCAAACTCACGCTTTCGGAGGCCAAACTGGGGGTCGGGCAGGTCTGCGCCATCTCGAGCGAGCAGCCCAAGGACACCGTCGTGAACCAGTACCCCGCATCCTCCGGAAAGCTGGGCAAGAGCGGCCTGGTCGACCTCCTGGTCAGTCAGGGGCCCAGCGCGACGCCTGCTCCGGTCCCGCGGGTCGTGGGCCTCGACGAAGGCACGGCGAGGACGACTCTCGAGAAACTGGGGTTCGCCAAAGTCGACGTGGTCGAGAAGCCGGCCGGGCCCGGCATCGAGGTCGGGACGGTCACGGAGCAGGACCCGTTCCCGGGCGCCGCCTCTTCGACTCGTCTGATCCTGACGGTCGCGCGGGAGCCCGCGACCCCGACGACGGCCGAATCGCCCGCGGTCGACCTGCCCGTGAAGAGGTTCACCGTCGATTTCGCGATGCCACCCGGCCTCACGCCCAAGCGGCTCGACGTCTACCAGTCCGAGAACGGCCAGAGCCGTCGTTCGGTCTACTCGCGACTGCACCTCCCCGGAGAGAAGGTCCCGATCCCCGTCGAAGGGGCGGGCACCATCGAGCTCGAGTTCTATGTCGACAGCGTCGCCTTCGGACGGGAACAGTTCTGAGCCGCGGCCCGCGTCCTCGGGAGGTCGAGACGGATCGCCCGCTTCGAAGATCCTCAAGGGCAAGTACGAGATCCTCGACAGCATCGCAGAGACCGAGAGGTGTTTCGTCTTCAAGGGGAGGCTGCTGGCAGACGGCACCGACCTGGCTGTCAAGATCCTCAAGGAGCGGTTCGCCCAGGACCCGGTCTTCCTGGATCGCTACTCGGCCGAGCTTCGCACGACGGCTGCCCTGCCCGCCCACTCGGCGCTTCTGCGGTACCACGAGATCGACACGATGTCGCGCCGCTTCTGCGTCGTCTCGGAGTTCTTCTCCGCGCCCTCACTGGAGACACTCGCCTCCGGCACCTCCAGCATGCCGTATCCGTCGATGCTCGCGGTGCTGCACCAGCTAGCGGCGTTACTGGAGCTGGGCTACAAGGAGGGCCTCCCCTCGCGCGTCATTCGCCTGGAGGATGCCCTGTTCCGGCAGAGCGACCGCCAGCTCAAGCTGCAGAGGTTCGGCACTCCGCGCGGGGCGTCGGTCATTTCCCGTGCCGCGGCCGGCAAGCCGACCGGCCCTGCTCCCGACCTGCTCTTCCTGGGTGTGACGATGTTCGGGCTCGCGTCCGGAAGACGCCAGATGCCGAGCAAGGACGAACCCGCGGAGGCAGTGGCGGACGGGCTCACCGAGACGCTCAAGCTTCGATATCCCGAGCTCACCGGGAACGAGGTGGCCGGCTTCGTTCGGCTCTTCGTCGGCACGACGACCCGAACCCTCGGTCAGCGCATCGAGGACTACTCGGGCTTCGAGCAGGGCCTGGGAGAGCTCGAGCGGCTCAGTGAGACCCTGCAGGCCGAACGCCGTCGCGCCCAGGAGCAGCGCACGCTCGAGGCGGAACGAGACACTTTCGGCAGCGCCTACGATACGGTGGCCCTCCTCTCCGGTCAGCGCTCTGTCGGCGAGGCGGGGGACCAGGCGGCGCTCAACGAGCTGGCCCGGCCGCTGGCAGCGGCTCAGTCCCAGCCGGACCTCGAGGAAGAGCCGGGCGGCTGGTTCTCGGCCGCCAACCTGGCGATCGCCGGCGTGGCGTCACTCCTGTTGGTGATGATCTACTGGCTGTTCTACCGGTAGGCGGAGTGGGGCCGCCCTACGGTCTGGACCCAGGGCCCTCGATGGGACCTCGAGCCGTCGGGTCATGAACTATTTTCGCCCCCCCACTTGTCATGCCCCGTCCCGTCCTTATACTTACCTGCGACTTGAGCAGATGGGCAGTTCAGCCCGGCGGGAGGCGATGACGATGAGAACCACGAAGACGGCGATGACAATCCTGGTAGCCCTGGTCCTGACGGCCTCGATGGCCGCGGCGGCCGAAGATGCGACCCAGAGCTTCGTCAACGGCCTGTTCCAGCGTTTCGCCTACCGCGAGCCCACGGCCCGTGAGATGACCTACTGGACCGAGAAGGTCCACGCCCTCACCCCGGAGGCCGCTGAAACCCACCTCAAGAACTACTTCTTCGTACACGCCGCCTACAAGACCATCTGCGATCGCACCGTCACCATCGACGAGGTCGAGAGCATGGTCGACATGCTGAACAACGGCCAGCTCACCTACCAGTCGGTGCAGTGGTCGCTCTTCCACAGTGACGAGTACAAGCTCGCCAAGGCGCAGGGTCGGGTCGGCAAGCTGATGAACCCGGCCGCCAATCCTCCGCTCTAGACCAGGCACAATCCCCCGCCGAAAGGCACTCAAGTCACAGCGCCAGGAAGCCGAACGTGCTTCCTGGTTCTGTTTTTCTGCGGAAACTCGCGCTATACTCGGCCGACGCGAGATGCGCTACCTGGAATTAGGTGTCGAACTGGTCGTTCCTCGCGGCCAGAAGGTGTTCGAAATCGGCTCGCCCACTAGCGATGCGGGCGTCTTCTTCGTCATCTCCGGCAAGGTGCAGCTCGAGCGCAGCTTCGACGACGGCCACGACCTGGTCTACTGCTCTCAGGCGGGTGAGCTCTTCGGCATCGTCGAGACGTTCGTGAACGGCCGCCGGCTGGTGGCGGCGCGGGCGCTCGAAGACAGCCGCCTCTACGCGTGGAGCGGGCCTGCTTTCGAGCGGGCGATCAGCATCTACATCGAGCTGGCCCAGTTGACGCTCCAGGTGCTCAGCT
>JACQZL010000079.1:1257-22473 GCA_016213865.1 Candidatus Rifleibacteriota bacterium | reverse complement strand
GGGCCTGCTGCTCAAGGCGAGCGAGCTGTACGCCTCGCTGCTCGAGGAGGACCCGGACAACGAGCCGTTGCTGCTCGCCCAGGGCCGCATCTTCGCCCGACAGGGCCTGGACAGCAAGGCGATCCTCAACTTCCAGCAGATCCTCTCGCGCAACGCCGACCACGCCGAGGCGCACTTCGAACTGGGGCGGCTCTACTTCGGCCAGAAGGACCACCTGAAGGCCGCGGCCGAGCTCAAAAAGGCCCGCCAGCTCGGTTGGTCCGACACCGCGCTCTACACCAGCCTGGCCGAGGTCTACGTCCTCCAGAACCTGACCGACCAGGCGATCGAGATGCTCCAGGAGGCCGTCAAGCTCGAGCCCGACAACCTGGACCTGTACGCGCGGATGGGCGAGATCTACTTCCGCGTCAACCGCCCGGACCAGGCGCTGGAGCAGTACCAGATCCTGCTGCGGCGCAACCCGAAGAACGTCGAGGTGTCTCTCCGGTTGGCGCACGTCTACCTGGCCCAGGAGATGTTCGACGACGCTGTGGGCATCCTGGAGCGCACGCTCGCGCACGACCCGGAGAACCTCGAAGCGATGCTGGACCTGGGACGCGCCCAGTTCCATCGTGGCGACCTGGCCGCGGCCCGGGAAGTCCTGGAGCGGGCGCGCGAGGTCGACGTCCGGGACGTCCGGCCCGTCGTCGAGCTGGCCGAGACCTTCCTGGCCGAGGAGCAGACCGAAGAGGCGATGCGCATTCTGAAGGCGCAGATGGCCGAGAACCCGCGCGAGACGCGGCTGATGATGGCCGTCGCGCGCGTGCACGACCGCGCCGGGCACATGGACATGGCGGTCAATGAGCTGCGCAACGTCGTCAAGAGCGAGCCCGACAACAGCGAGGCCCTGGCCGAGCTGGGCCGCCTGTACGTCCAGATGGGCCGGCAGTACGATGACCAGAAGGTCTTCAACGACGGCGTGAAGTCGCTCCGGAGCGCCATCCAGGTCAACCCCGAGGAGGCCGCCGCCTACTTCCACCTGGGCGAGGTCCACCACAGCCTGGGTGAGCTGGACGAGGCGGTCACGAACCTGCGCCGGGCCTACGAACTGAAGCCCTCCAACCTGCAGTACAAGCGGCGCCTGGACGGCATCCTGGCCGAGAAACAGGGCTCCGAGACCAACGAGACCCTCGAGGAAGCGCGCATCTTCATGGAGCGTGGCCTCGTCAAGAACGCCATCACCGGCTTCGAGCGCGTCCTGGAGACCGAGCCCCAGCATCCACTGGCTCTCCACTACCTGGGCCACATCTACCGCGAGCAGAACGAGCCGGAGACGGCCAAGGACTACTACGAACGCGCCCGCGCGGCCAACCCCGAACACCTCCAGACGCTGCTCGAGCTCGGCCAGATCCACCTGGGCGAGGAGAACTGGGATGCGGCGGTCGATTGCTTCCAGTCGCTCGCGCAGGTCGACCCCGAGTTTTTCCAGGGCCACTACCACCTGGGCCTGGCCCACGCCGGCGCCGGCCGAACCGACGAGGCGCTCCAGTCGTTCGGGCGGGCCAGCCAGCTCGAGCCGGGCGAGGTCGACACCTTCCTCCAGATGGGCCGCGTCTGCCAGGCCGCGGGCGATGCCGAACGCACGCGCCACTACTTCGAGCAGGTCTTCAAGCTCGATCCGTCGAACGAAGAGGTGCGCCACTACTTCCAGAACGAGAAGGAAGCCGAAGTCAGCGCCACCATCTCCGAGCTGCTCGAGAAGGCCGCCAGCCTGGAAGAGGCCGGCAAGCTCGACGAAGCCCAGCAGTGCTACTCGGAAGTCTGCAGCCTGGAGCCCCAACACATCCAGGCGCGCTACAACCTGGGACGCCTCAACGAGCTGAAGTCGAACAACGAGGAGGCGATCTTCCAGTACGAGCAGATCTGGTCGGCCACCCCCGACCAGGATGAGCTGCCCGACCTGCCGCTGCGCTTGGGCAAGCTCTACGCTCGCAAGTTCGAGGGTGCCCACGCAATCCCGGTCCTGAAGGTCGCGACGCGGTTCTTCCCGAACAACCCGGACCTGCACTTCACGGTGATCAACCAGTACCAGGGCTTCTTCGTCATCGACGGCGGCACCAACGCCGACGGCGAGACGCTGCAGCAGGTGGCCGCGCGCTACCAGAAGACCGCCCAGCGCGAGCCGGACAACATCCAGAGCCAGCTCAACGCCGGCTACTTCCACATGCTCAAGCTCGACCCGTCCATGGGCGAGGAGGAGAACCTGAGCAAGGCCGCCGAGTACCTGGACAAGGCGCTGCAGGCCGATCCCGAGAACGTCATCGCGGGCAACCTGCTGGCCCAGGTCTTCCTCATCCTCAACCAGCCCCAGCGGGTCGAGGAGTACTGCGGCCACGTCCTGTCGGTCGAGCCCGACAACCTGCTGGCGCACGAGCGCCTGGTGGAAGTCGCCCTCAAGGGCGGCAATTACCCGTCCGCCGTCGAGCGACTGCAGAAGCTGATCGAGCTGAACCCTGACGACGGTTCGTACCGGATGAAGCTCATTGACACGTACAAGATCATGTACGACAAGGACGAGCGCGTGGAGGACCGCTACCGGGAGCTTCGCGAGGAGTTCGAGGAGCGGGCCCGCGAGAACGCCAAGGATCCGATGGCCCACTTCGACCTGGGCTACGCCTACCTGGCCCTGACGTCGTCCTTCTCGCTGTCGGAAGAGGAGATCGGGAGCGCGAGCTTCGAGTTCAAGCAGCTCCTATCGATGGACAAGGACAGCCCGTGGGGCTACTGGGGTCTCAAGCGCGTCTACAACAAGGAATCGATCGCCGGCAAGCACATGTACGACGAGGCGATCCAGGCCTGCAAGCAGGCGCTGGAGAAGAACCCGAACAACGCACGCGCCTGTTTCGAGCTGGGCGAGGCCTACAACGAGAACTACGACCGCAACCTCAAGAGCGAGGCGCTGCAGGAGTACCTCAAGGCGGTCTACCTCGATCCGACGATGGTGGAGGCGCACTTCAAGATCGCGACGATCCACCGCATCCTCAACAACTACGACGAGGCGATCAAGGCCTACAACCGCGTCATCGCGCTGGACCCGACGTCGAACTACGCCAAGGACGCCCGCCGCTCGCTGGTGCACATCGAAAAGAGCCGCTCGGAGATGTTGTAGGGAGCAGGGGGCAGGACCGGGGGGCGAGAAGGCAGTCAGTAGTCAGTAGCCAGTAGTCAGTAGCCAGTAGTCAGTAGCCAGAAGCCCGCAGCCCCGCAGCCCTACATCCACGCGTCAATGGCTCCGTGCATCAATGGCTCTATGCAGCCATGCAGCCATGCAGCCATGCAGCCATCGAGCCACGCACCCAGCCATCCAGCCATCCAGCCATCTCCCAAAACACTCAACCCCCCGGCTCGCCGAGACGCTCCGGGGGGCAGATAGCTCGAGCAGGTGGGGGCCGCCTCAGCGGTCCTTGACGTCGCCGAAGTCGGGCTGGCTGGCCACCGACGACTTGCGGTCGCCGCGGTTCTGGCGGGCGAACTCAGCGGCTTGCTGGAAGCTGTTGCGGCCTTCTTCCCAAACGCCGTTGAGCTCTTCCGTGTCCTTCCAGCGGTCGTTCTTGTAGATGTTCTGCTTGTCGCCGGCGGTGATCAGGTCGCGGACGGCCTGCTGGATGGCGGGCGTCGGGTCGACCCCTTCGAAGCCGATCTCGGCCTTCATGCCGTACTTCTTGCAGAGGGCCATGACCGGCTCGCCCTGCAGCTTGAGGTAGCGGGCCATGTTGTTGATGTACTTGCCCGAGACCTGCTGCGTCTCCGACTTGACAGCTTCCTTCCACGCATCCGGCATGGTGATGCTGTCCACGTACTCCTCGAACTGGGCGCGGTTCTGGAAACCCATGGGCGCCGGGGGGGGCTTGGAGCAAGCCGTAGCAAGAGTGGCCACCAGGCAGATGAGGAGCAGGATGCAAGCTCGGTTCACGGGAACGGCCTCCTTCGAAAGCAAGGGCAAGGTACGGCAGAACGCCTGTCTTTGACCCATACTACCATCGAGGGTGGCAGGAGGTTGCATCCCAACCCGGGGGGGGAGCGACGCGGGGAAATGGGAAGCTGCCTTCTCTCGTTCCGTTCGCCCTACTATGGCGGGGCCCCGCCAACAAGACTGGATGGCTGAGTTTTCCCCCTCCGTTCGTCCGGAGTAGCGCGCCGCAGGAGCCAACCAGAGCTCCTCAGTGTCAGGAGCGCGTCTCGAAGGACGGACGGAGGGGGCCGCTATACGGTCTGAGCCGCCGAGCGTAGCGGGGCGCGTCGAGGGCATGTCCTGAGCATGTCGAAGGGGGGCGGGAGAACTGGCTCTGCAAGCCGTGCTTCGACTCGGAGGCTCGTAAACGAGCCTCCGGCTCAGCACGAACGGATCCTGATCTCCCCAGGAGTTGGCGTCGAGTTGGCGTCGCTCCCCCCGGGCGTTACCCGGCACCCAAGACCGGGGACTGGGCGACGAGCTGCCGACCGGATTCGAAATCTCCAGTCTCCACATCCCTGTTCTCTCTCTCTCAGTTAGCCTCGTATCGGAACTGAATGGCAGAAGTGCGTGCCTGAGGCGTTCCTCCTCAGGCATCCATGGAATTCACGGGACCTGCGCTTCACGGACGGTAGCGCGGGGGCCCTTCGACAGGCTCAGGGCATGCTTGTCCCCCGCTTCTGGAACGGATCTGCCAGCCTGCCGGGCCACCAAGCCCCCTACAGCACGTAGTCGAAGGGTTCGGGCGTGAGGTGTGCCCGATTCGTGCAGTGCCGGCAGATCTCAGTCTGGGTACGGTCCCCACGCACCAGGTGGCTGCGAAGTCGCACGAAGCGCTCCGAGAACCAGATCTCGTCCAGCGGGCGCTCCAGGATGCTGCCCATCGGCTGAGTCCGGTGGTAGTCCTCGTAGCAGAGCAGGACGTCGCCGGTCACCGTGACGATCAACATGGTGTTCGGCACGTGGCAGGGCAGGGTGAGCGTCCGGGTCTCGGGCCCCATGGCCCCACCGCGATTGGTCAGGACCAACTCGGAGGGCTCGAGGACGGTCTGCCTTTCCCGGTCCGGAACCGGTTTGCCCGTGTGGCGCGTGATGATGAATCGTTCGACCCCGGCCTCGACCAGGACCCGGTGCTTCTCATCGGTGAGGAGTTCGCCGTTGGTGTAGAGCACCTGACGCACGCCCGGCACGCCGCGACGGACCTGATCGACGAGGCGGTCCAGGTTCGGATGGAGCAGCGGCTCGTTGTAGAAGTGGTACGAGAGGCGCCCCGCGAACCCCAGCCTGGCCAGTTCGGCGATGACCCGGTCCATGACCGGCTGAGCCATCAACCTGGGCATCGAGGCCGGCGGTGCCACCGAGACCGGGCAGTACTCGCAGCGCAGGTTGCACCTCGAGTTCACTTCGAGCTCCACCATCGTGAACAGGCCGGGCGGCGGAGCGGGCACGGGCCGGAACAGGTCCGTGCTGGTACTCGTGGACGCCTGCCAGGGGGGGCTCCGGAACATGTGCTGGGTTTCTCCGCGATGCAAAGGGGCTTGAGGGTTCGGTTCAGGTTTCGGCAGGCGGGGCTGGGAACTCCAGGTTCGGGGCTTCAGGGCTGCCCCCCGGCATAGCCCATGAAACCCGCGGAGTTCTTCCCGTCCGGCCGTGTTTCGACGGACCCGGGCCCAGTGTCCAAACTCCTAGAACTGAGCGCTCTAGAATGACCACTCGTGACGGCAGAATGTCAACATCTTTCTGCCAATAGGGGAGGAATTCCCCTTGCGCAGACGGCAATGTGGGACAGGAACGACCCATCGGGTCGAATTGCAGCCCGTGTCCCCGCGCTCCAAGTCCCGCTACATTTGCAGCATCAGGTCGAAGTCCTTGAAGCTTCTCTCCAGGACTTCCATCTCCTGATCGAGCGCGTCCAGGGGTTCGCGGATCGAGTCCAGGCCCCCATCGTTGAACGCCGAGGCGGCGATCTTCATGTTGAGGTTGAGAAGCACCTTCTGGAGATTGCGAATCTGGACATTGTAGACGTTCAGCAACTCGGCGATCTTCTGGTAGTTGTCCTGCATCGACTTGGAGAGGGCCGCGCTGCGCGCCAGCTCCCCCCGCACGGCGTCGCTCTTGACCAGAGCCGCCCGGTCCAGGGCGCGTTTGCGGTCGTCCTCGAGCCGGTTCGGATCGGTGGTGGCCATGATGCGTTCGAGACTCACCTTGCGCTTGAGGATCGAGAGCAGCTTCTTGTCGAGCAGGTGGTTGATGCGGGGCATCAGCTCGCGGGTCAGGACCATCTGCTTGGCGCCATCGGACGCTGAGATGGTCGCCCGGATCTGGTCCCGGATGTTGCCGAAGCCGTAGGTCAACTGGTTGTGCGCCTCGAACTCCTCGATGCTGCGCGAGAGGTCCTCGCTGGCCGGAGAGTGGAGCGACGGCAGGGCGCAGTAGGTGAACGCGGTGCCCAGAAGCGCCAGTACCAGCGGCACGGCCGACCCCGCGAGCCAGGGGATCATGGCGAACATCAGGAATGCCAGGGGCAGGAACACCAGGCGCTGCTCGGACATGCGGTGTTCCTGACGGGCCATCAGGAAGAGCCCGCCCGAGAGGAACAGCACCGAGAGCGCGAACAGCAGCCCTGCCCACGGTTGCAGCGCCAGACTGGAGACGAAGAAGGCGCCCGAAAGGCCCAGGAGGCCGACCCTCGACTCGCGCATGAACGGCGTCTTCCCGCAGTGGGGGCAGAGTCCGCGCCTGGGCTCCATCGTCCGGTTGCAGTAGACGCACACCTCGCGTCCGCCGCGGCGTGAGGCGGGGACGGCGCGGAAAATGGGGGCCGGCAGGAAGCGGGACATGGGACGAGCTTCGATTATATCCGACGGAGTGGCCGGAGGTGGGTGTCAGGTGTCGGGAGCGACGCCAACTCATGGGAAGGCGACTGGCGGTTGCATCTCGAGTCGGTAGCGCGGGGGCTTGTCCCCCGCTTGTGGAGCGGTCCGTTGACTTCGCGGGCCGCAAGCATGTCCTGAGCAAGGCTGATCCACTCGCTCACGCCCGCAGCCCCGCAGCCCGCAGCCACCCCTCAAACCCCCTTCTCGCCCAGGAAGTAGAACCCATTCGACCGGGTCGCGGCCGTCCACGGCAAGTCCGCGAGGCTCAGCAACACGTGCAGCCCGCCGAAAAGGCGGCCCGCGGCGCGCACCAGCAGATCGGGGAAGTGCTCCGGTCTGGGGCCGATGCCTCGCCTGAGCAGGCGCTTGTAGAGGAAGGAGACCCCTCTGGCGCCAAACTCGTCGAAAGCCAGAGTGAAGAAGGCGTGGAACGGCACGAGCTGCAGTTCGCGCAGCCCCGACTCGGCGGCCCATCTGCGGACGTCGGCCGGCAAGAGGAAGCGGTCCGGATGGTGGCCCCCGGCGACGTCCTGCCCCATGCGGCCCAGGGTCGCCAGCCGCAGGAACGCGTGCCAGGTGTACTGGTTCTGCCGGCTGATGGCATAGACCAGGCACCTTCCACCCGGCTTCAGGACCCGCGCGATCTCGGCCAGCAGTCGGTCCGGATGCGGGACGTGCTCGATGACGTCGAAGCTGGTCACCACGTCGAACGTGCCGGCGGCAAACGGCAAAGCCTCGGCGTCCCCCCGGTTGACCCGGGAGAGCACCTTGCGGGCGCGCACGAGGGCTCCGAGTGAAAGGTCCAGCCCCACGCCCTCTACGCCGTAGGTCTCCCGCGCGCGCAGGAGAAACTCGCCGATGTTGCAGCCGACGTCGAGCAGGCGGCTTCCTGCGTGCAAGCCCAGGCGCGCCACCTGGCGGGCGTTCTCGACGTCTTTCAGCTCTCGGTAGTACCCCATTCCCAGGGCCGCCGCAAACTGGCGATCGACGCCGAAATGGCCGAGGATCTCTCGGGCGGCCTGTTCGTCGAAGATCCCCTGCTGCTCCAGCTTCGCGGCTTCCATGGCCGGCCACGATAGCATACGGGGCGCGCCCCTGGCTCTCGAGACACCGGGCGTGGTAGAGAATCAGCCGGGTGAAGCGACGTTGCCCTGCCGAAAGCCAACGAGTGATTCCAGTGAGCCCGCCAGGACCCGGCCGCAGGAGGCCGGAGGCTCCTTACCGTCCGACAGGCCATGCTGGCGGTGCAGGCCGTCCGGGACGGGCAACTGCCGCTCTGGGAGCCCACTCTCAACGCCGGATATCCGTTCCTGGCCGATCCGCATTCGCTCGTCTTCTATCCGCTCTCGGCGTTGCTGCTGCTGCCGCAGCCGCGCGGATACGACCTCTTCACGGTCGTCCACGTGCCGCTGGCGGGGACCTTCCTGTACTTGTTGCTCGGCCGGTGGTCTCTCTCCCGGCCGGCGCGCGCGCTCGGCGCGGCCGTCCTGATGTTCTGCGGCTTCAGCGTCAGCGGCACGATGCTGACGACGATGCTGCGAGGGCTGACCTGGACGGTCCTGGCCCTCTGGACGTTCGACCACTTCCTCGCGACGGGAAGCGTCAGGGCGCTCATCGCCACCTCGCTCGTTCTCTGGGTCGAGGGAAGCGGCACCGACCCGAACTACGTGCTCTTCGCCGGCATGGCAATCGCGGCCTATCCGTTTGTTCGCCCCGGGCCTGCGGCAATGCCGCCCGGCAAGGCGCTGGGGGGCGCCGCCGCCGCCGGAGGGCTCGCGCTCCTGCTGCTCGCCTACCAGTATCTGCCCCTGGCAGAGGTCTACGCCCACTCGGACCGCCGTGGCGGCGTGGAGGCCGGCGAGTTGAATGACTTCGCGATCGGCCCCCGCTTGCTCGCGAACGTCGTCGTCCCGATCAACTTCCCGGACCCGGGTTCGCCCTTCTTCTGGGCCAGCTTCCCGGATTCGGGCGAACCCTTCTACGTGGACCTCTACTTTGGCCTGCCCGTGTTGATACTCGGAGCGGCGTCCCTGGGTTGGCTGGCCGGGCCCAGCCGGCATCGTCAGGACCTGGGCAGGACGTCGGCCGCGCTGATTGGGCTCTCGGCGCTTGCGCTGGGGCTTTCGATGGGACCGCACTTGCCGTTGTTCGACCTGGCGACGAAGCTCTTCCCGCCGCTCAAGGTTTTCAGGTTCCCGGCCAAGTACTTCTTCTTCCTCGCCGTCACGGTTCCCGCCTTGGCGGCCGTGGGGTTCGAGGGAATCTCGACCCGCCGGCCGCGCTGTCGTCAGGCCGGCGCCGCGGCCTCCCTGCTCTCGATGCTGGCCTGCCTCGCTGGCGCTGCGGCGCTTCACTCCTCGGGAAGCGAGGCCGGGAGACTGTTCCTAGGCGTGGGACTGAAGCGATTCGAGGAACCCGGCGAGTTGTTGCGGGCCATGGCCAGCGGGTGGATGGGGAGCCTGCTGCTTGGCGCCGTCCTCTCGGCGCTCCTCCTGTTGGCGCTGGGCGTCCTGACCCGGGATCCGCTCGCCCTGAACAGCGGCCCCTTGGGCCGCGTATCGAAGGGCGCGGGTCAGGACGGGCGCGGAGGCCCGTCCTGCTCGCCGGGCCTTTCGGCCGGGCTGACCCTGGGGAGCTTCGGAGCTGCCGCGGCGTTGTTGCCGGGATTGCTGGCAATCGCCGAGCTCGCCGCCACGACTCGCCTCAGCTACTCGGTTGCTCCGGATCACGTCTTCACGGAACCACCCGAGACTGCCCGCTGGCTCGGCTCGAACGGCCCGGGTCAACCGCCGCTGCGCATTCTCACGGCCTTTCCCGAGGTCAGGTGGCACGGGCGGCACTCCACGGCCCTGCACGCCCTGGCGCTCGGCCGCGAGCTGATGCTCCATCACCAGGCGCCGCGCCTGGGGTTCGACTCACTGTGGCCGTGCATGTCGCTGAGGCTGGACTCCGACAGGGCACTGCTGGAACTGGTCCGGGGCGTCGACGAGGAGAGCATCCTGCGCTCCGCGGAGTCGCTGGGAGTCCGCTATTCCCTGGAGCCTGGGCTCGACCGAACGGGGCCCCGCGTCGGCCGCATCGTCCACCAGGTCGGCTCGGTCTCGATTCGCGAACTGGACCGGCCCACGCCGCGGGCCTTCATAGCACCCAGGGCCGTGCCCGTCGCTGCGGGCTCGGTCCACGTCACCACGGCGGCCATCCAGGCCCTGCCTGGAGAAGTCGTGTTCGAGCGGACGGATGGGGACTCCGGAGCCGGCGAACCGATCCGCCCGGGAAGCGTGCGGCAATGCCGCATCCAGGGTTACGGGCGCAATGCTCTCCAGATATCGATCGACCTCGACGGGCGCGGGCTGCTGGTCCTGCTGGACAAGTGGTACCCCGGCTGGCATGCGACCGTCGATGGCCGGCCCAGACCGCTCGTGAGAGTCGCGGGCCTCTTCCGAGGCGTCCTCGTCCAGCAGGGCGAGCGCCTGGTCGAGATGCGGTACGAGCCCCTCTCCTTCCGGCTGGGCGCCTCCATCAGCTCGCTTGCCTTCCTTGGGTGCTTCCTCGCCCTGCGCCGTTCGAGGCGGCTCGCGAAAGCCCTGGGTCGATAGGCAATCCGGAGCTCGCCCGGCGCCTTCACGCACCCCGCGCTTCACCTCTGGGTACCGTCCCGCAGGTGGGAGCGACTGCGGTTTGCCATTGAAACCCAGAGCCACAAGGGCACAGGGCCACAGAGGAGAAAGAGAGAGGTCAGCGAGCGGGCAGTCTCTCGTCTGCACGGTGAGCGCGCGACGACGACTGGGCGTTCACCTCAGTCGAGGAACCGCTCCTTCTCGAGCAGCAGCTCGTGGTGCAGGGAGTCTCGCCGGCTCCCGCTGGAGGCCGACGGAGGGGGGTGGCGATTTGGCCTGTCACACCAGTGCATAGAACCCGGGCGAATTCGCGCACATGCGCGCGCGATATAAGCACGTGTCAACATGTGCCACCGGCATGTCAGGAGTTCTGAGCCTCTCTCGTGAGCTGGACGCTCACAGGCGTTCGACGTCTCCGGTTCTGCCTTCGAGCGTGCTGCTTGCCGTCGCTGCGCTGCTTGCCGCAGTGGCCGCCCGGCCCCTGGCCGCGCAGCCCGGTCCCCGTCTCTCCCTCGAGGCCGTGGCGACGACGCCGACGACCGTGCAGCAGGGGCAGACGGGGCTGGTCGTCCACATGACCGTGACGAACACGGGCGACGAGGCGGCAGCGATCACCACGGCGGGGCTTACCTTCGGGATGCAGCAACAGTGGACGCAGTTGCACCCTGCCACGGCTCCCGCCGCGCGCCACTACCATGCGATGGCCTACGACCCGGAGCGCCGGCGGACGGTGCTGTTCGGAGGGCATGACTTCGGCCTGGCCAACGAAACGTGGGAGTGGGATGGGACCAACTGGGCCGAGAGAACACCGGCGACCAGGCCCTACGATCGCAGCCTGCACGCTATGGCCTATGACACGGCGCGCCGTCAGGTGGTGCTCTTTGGAGGAAGCTACGGTGGAGATGAAACGTGGGTTTGGGACGGCACTAACTGGGTGCTGAAGAGCCCCGTAAGCAGGCCCTCGCCCTGAACCGGCCACTCCATGGCTTACGATTCAACACGCCAGCGAGTCGTGCTCTTCGGTGGACTCAGTGGCTCCGCTCGCAACGACACGTGGGAATGGGACGGCACGAACTGGGAGCAGAGGACGCCGGCCACCAGCCCGTCCGCGCGTTACCAACACTGCCTGGCCTACGATGCCGCACGTAGGCGCGTGGTGCTGTTCGGAGGATCGAACGGTGGGGCGGAGACCTGGGAATGGACAGGAACCAACTGGCTCCGGATCGCCGTGGCGGCGAGCCCCCCGGCTCGGTGGACCCATGCTCTGGCGTACGACGCTGCTCTGCGGCAAGTGTTGCTCTTCGGCGGATACGACGGCGTGAGGAGGAGCGACACGTGGGAGTGGAACGGTGTTGTCTGGGCCCAGCGGGGATTCGCGAGTAGACCATCGGCCCGAAACGGCCATGCGGTGGCTTACGACTCGGCCCGTCGATGTACCGTCCTGTTCGGGGGAAGCGACGGGGGCGAAAACGGAGAGACGTGGGAACTTGGTCTGGCCGACCTGGGTTTGGAGTACTCCGTGGCCGCTGTCCCCGGCAACCCTACGTCTGTCGCTGCCGGCGCTACGGCGACCTTCAGTTTCGTCGTTGGCGTCTCGGCCGTCGCCACCACGGGAGCAGTGGTGGTGGACGGAGCCATCGTGGGGGCAGGGGTTTCGAGTAGCCAGCTCACCAGCGATGCTGGCTGCGAGACAACAGATGGCTGGCAGGTCACCTTGCCAGGACCGGTGTCTCGTATCGGTGCCGTGACCGCAGATGAGGATCTTGTCTTCCAGGGGCAACGCGACCTTCGAGTGAGCATGACGGTGTCCAACTCGGGAACCACCTCCGGCACGATCCTCTCGGCGACGCCGACTTTCGCGCGCGCAGTCCCGGTCGACTCCGAATTCGATGCTACCCCCGACGTGGCCAACCCGGTCAGCATCTCTGCGCGTGAAACGGTCAGGCTGACCTTCACCGTCGCAGTATCGGCATTCGCTACCACGGGCACCGTGACCGTCGGCGGCAGCATCAGCGGTTCGGGCACGCAACTGGGCACAGTCGACTCCGATGCCGACACCACCGACTCCTGGACCGTGGGCCGCCCGGCCCGCATCTCCATTGGTGCCGTGGCGACCTCGCATGAGACGGTGCGGCAGGGACAGAGGGGTCTGCTCGTCGACCTGACTGTGACCAACACAGGCGACGAAGCGGCCTCGGTCACCTCTGCTGGTCTGACTCTTGCGACGAGTCTCCGGTGGATTCGGCGGTACCCGACGTCTGCACCAGCAGCGCGTCATTATCACGCGATGGCCTATGACGCCAGTCGCAGAAGGACCGTGCTGTTCGGCGGACACGCCTTCGGCCTCGCTGGTGAAACGTGGGAGTGGAATGGCACTGATTGGGTGCAGATGACGCCCACCAGCCGGCCCTCGGACCGCAGCATGCATGCCATGGCCTACGACGCGGCCCGTCAGCGAGCAGTCCTGTTCGGTGGCAGCTTCGGTGGCGATGAGACATGGGAGTGGAATGGCATCGACTGGGTTCTGAAGACCCCTGCCAGCAGTCCCCCCGCGCGATCGTGTCACGCGATGGCCTATGATGCCGAGCGCCAGCGAGTGGTACTCTTCGGCGGGGTGATAGGTGCCGTCTCCCTTGATGACACGTGGGAATGGGACGGTACGACATGGGCGCGGGCGGCAACGTCCACCAGGCCGTCGGCGCGGTATCAGCACTCCATGGCTTATGATGCTACTCGCCGGCGCGTGGTGCTATTCGGAGGGACCACCGGCTTTGCCGAGACCTGGGAGTGGGATGGAATCGACTGGTTTCGGAAGCACCCGACCCGGAGCCCCCTGGGTCGTCGGACTCACGACCTGGTCTACAACTCGGCCCTCGAACGGATGATACTCTTTGGCGGATACAGCGGCGTTCGCCTGGACGATACGTGGGTGTGGGACGGCACCGACTGGCTCGAGCAGAGTCCTGTCAGCAGGCCGGCGGCGCGCAACGGCCACGCGATGGCCTACGACCCGACGCGAAAGTGCGCAGTGCTCTTCGGAGGCGCCGTCGGAGGAGACCCCTCCAGTGAAAGCGGGGAGACCTGGGAACTGGAGGCAAGGGACCTCATCTCGGAGTACAGAGTTGCCTTGCCCTCTATCCCGACCTCCGTCGCCCCCGGAGCCACTGCAACCCTGACCTTCGTGGTCGCCGTCTCCGCCACCGCGACCACGACGACGGTGAACCTCGACGGGTTCGTCGAGGGCGTCGGCGCCGTGAGCCGACAGCCTACCAGGGACTCCGGGAGCGACGCGCTCGATCACTGGACGGTCGAGCCGGGTCTCCCGGCTTTCGAGATCGTCACTGTCACTGCCGGCGCGGGTCACGCAAGCCAGGGCCAGCGTGGGCTTTCCGTGAGCATGACCGTGGCAAACACCGGGACCCTGCCGGGTACGGTCACCACCGCGGAGCTGACTTTCGGCAACGGCGACGAGCTGGGCGCCGAGTACACCGTCACTCCATCCGGGGGAAATCCTCCTTCCGTGGCCGCCGGTGACCTGGCCACGTTCGCCTTCACGGTCGACATTTCACCCACGGCCACGCCAGGCACCGTCGTCATGGATGGACGCATCAGCGGAAGGGGCGCCAACGGTAACACCTTCGATGCAGGTGCCGGCACGATCGATTCCTGGGTGGTCCAGACTCCCGCGCGTCTGGCCATCGAGAGTGTCTCGGCCTTGCCTGTCGTGGTCAGTCGCGGGCAGACCGGCATCGCTGTCACGATGGTGGTGACGAACACGGGCCAGGCGACGGCGATCGTCGGTTCGACAGGGCTGACGTTCTCCAACGAGGGGGACGACACGGGCGCGTACGCCGTCGTATCCGGGGCCAATCCGGGCACGATTGCCGGCGGGGCGACCGCCACGTTCGGCTACGCGGTGACGGTCGGTACGAGCGCCCGATTGGGGCTGACGGCGCTGAACGGAACGGTCTCGGGGACGGATGCGAACAGCGGAGCGCCGATCACGGACACTTCGGCCGATGAGCCCGACTCCTGGACGGTCCAGGCGCCTGCGGTGCTCTCGATCGTGAGCGTGCGGACGACGCCGACGCAGGTCTCGCGAGGACAAGCATCTCTCGCCGTCGCGATGGTGGTGACGAACACGGGTCAGGCGAGTGCGAACATCGGTTCGACAGGGCTGACGTTCTCCAACGGTGGGGACGACACGGGCGCGTACGCCGTCGTGTCCGGGGCCAATCCGGGCACGATTGCCGGCGGGGTGACCGCCACGTTTGGTTACACGGTGACGGTCGGGACAAGCGCTCGGTTGGGGGTGACGGCGCTGAACGGAGCGGTCTCGGGGACGGATGCGAACAGCGGAGCGCAGACCACGGACACTTCGGCCGACACGGCGGACGACTGGACCGTTCAGACCCAGGCCGCCCTGGCTATCGGGATGCTGGCAGCGCCCGACGGTGTGTACCAGGGCCAGTCTTTTGGTTGCAGCGTGACCGTGACCAACACCGGCGAGGCGCCAGCCCACGCTGCGACCGCCGGCCTCACCTTCGAGGGTGTCGGAATTCAGGTCAGCCCCTCGCAGGAAACCCCCGTCACCATCGACGGTGGAAGCTCGAAATCGTTCAGCTTCCAGTGCTCGGTCAGCGTCGATGCCTCTCCGGGACCGCGGACCGCGACGCTGACGCTCTTCGCAAGGGACGGCAACAGCGAGGCCGACATCGGCGATGCGAAGCCGCTCGCACCACCTCTGGCCGTGCTCCGGGCCCCCCGTGTTCAGTTGAGCTTGGCGCCCGGCCCCAATCTCGTCTCCCTGCCGTTTCAACCACTCACTTCAACCATGGCGGGCCCCCGCCAACAAGACTGGATGGCGGGTTCCTCCCCCTCCGTTCGTCCTACCATGGCGGTACCCCGCCAACAAGACTGGATGGCGGCGTTTTCCCCCTCCGTTCGTCCTACTATGGCGGGGCTCCGCCAACAAGACTGGATGGCGGCGTTTTCCCCCTCCGTTCGTCCTGAGGAGCGCTCCGCAGAAGCTGACAAGCACTCCTCGGTGTCAAGAGCGCGTCTCGAAGGACGGACGGAGGGGGCCGCCATACGGTCTGAGCCGGCACCGTTCGACGTCTCCGAGCTGGCACGTCGCACGGGGGCCGTGGCCGTGGTCAGCTTGGCATCTGACTCCGGAGGACCCCAACGATTTGCCACGTATCTTCCAGCGATGAGCCAGACCTACGCACTCGAAGGGGAGCTGGGATACGTGGTTCTGGTCAACTCGCCCCGCCGGATCGACCTCGTCGGCCGGCCGTGGCCCGAGGCAGCCAAGCTGCGACTGCTGAGGCCGCGACACGCCATCATCGGACCGCCGAGTAGCGAGTCTGCGACCGGGACGCTGGAGGACCTGCGAGTGCGGGCTGGGGCCGACTTCGTCGTCTGGACTCGAGAAGGTGCGAACCGGACAAGCCACTTCTCGGTTCACGTTGCAGGGCAGACGACTTCCCCGCCGGTGCAAGCCGGCCACGGTTATCTGCTGGACATCGCCTTGCCCGTGACGCTCCAGTGGTGACCCCCGAGGCGATGACAGCAGCGTCAGGCGAGACGGTTTGCCGGGGTGCTGCCGGTTGCGACGATCCAGCTCCATCGACTTCGGGGCCGCCGAGCCCGGACGATTCGCCGGCGCTGCCTCGAGGGTGCGCTCGGTTCGTGGGTTAACAGCTGCAACCGGCCTCGGGAGTGGTGTAGCGCGGGGGCTTGTCCCCCGCTTTGGAGGCGGTCCGCCGACCGTGGCGGGCCACCAGGGCCCGCGCTACAACTCCTTGGACCACGCACCCAGTCATTTGGCTTCCCGGGTTCTACGTCGCACCCCTGCCTCGATCGTGACTTCCGTCGAGGCAGTCTCGATAATGTCACCAGCCACCCATGGTCTCGAGAGCCCGAACGCGTTCCCCGATTCTCCTCCTGTTTCTCCTGGCGTCTCTCTCGCCGGCCGCCACGCGGGTACTCTATGGTCCGGCCGACGTCGTTCGCCTGGCCGTTGGGTCCACACCCGTCAGCAGCTCTCGGCAGGAGGAGGCGAAGGCCCGCCTCTACCAGAGGACTCGCTGGCCCAATCCCGTCGTGAGCTGGGACCGAGAGCGGATCCGCGTGCGAGGCGAGGCCCAAGGCTATCACCAGCAGCTCGTTCTGGTGCAGCAGCAGGTTCTCGATCCCGCACGTCGCAAGGCGCATCGCCGCTCGGGCTTGCGCGAAGTCGACCTGGCCCGCCACGAGGACCGCGCCGAGCGCCGCCGGGAGGCGATCGACGCGTTGCGGTCGTTCCTCTGCGCGCTCGAGGCCCAGGAGGTCCAAAAGGAGCTCACGGCGGGGGCAGTCATCTGGCCAGGTCGGCCCACGTCCGCGCGGAGCGCATCGACGAATTGGTCAGCCGAGTCGGAAGGACTGCGCGCCCGCCAGATGCTGGCTGAGGCGAAGGCCCAGGCCTCGAGCACACGCAGCGTGTTGGCCGCAGAGCTCGAGTCGCCGCTGCCGGCTGCCGCCGAGTTGTCGGCCCTGGGCCTCCCGCTTCCACCGATTGGGGAGCTGCTGGGTGACTCGCTGTCGGATCGGCTGCTCGCGGAGGTGCTCGGGCCCGTTTCGTCAACAGGGGCACAGGCCACGCAGGCCGCCCACCCGGAGCTCGCGCTCGGAGCGGCGCGGCTCGCGCACTGCGAGGCCGAGGTTTCGGTCGCGAAGGCCGAGGGCCGGATCCGGTGGACGCTCGGGGGAGGTTACGTCGGCTACGACCAGAGCGATCTCGATCCCCAAGGGGGCCACTACGTCAACGTCGCGATCGACCTTCCTCTCTGGGACGACGGTACAGCGTCCGTCCGGGAGAGCCGGGCCCAGGCCGAGGCTGCCCGCGAGGAACTGGAGCAAGCTCAGCGCGAGCACGAGAACAAGGTCGTAACCCGCGGGAAGGACCTGGCCGCGGCCGCGGCTGCCTGGAGTGAGTTGCTGGCTGGCGAGCGCCCGCGCGTCCGTGAGGCCGTGCGAGACGCCACCAGCCCCGAGCACTCGGGGCGAGCGACCGCGACCCCGGCAAGAGCCCGGCAGTATGTGTCGGAGTTCCGCGTCCTGTGCGTACGAGCGTGGGTGCGTCTGCTTCAAGCACGTCTGGCCCTTGGCGACGCCCTGGGTATCGAGGAAGCCCTGCTGGTGCCTGGGCCGGAGGGCAACGAGTGAGGCTCGAATGCCCAGTAACGAACGCGACGGCGGAACAGCCATCGCGTCAAGGGACTTCCAGGGAAGGAGGCGCCACTCGTGATATCGGCAACGCGGGATTCACTCTGGTTTGCATGGTTCCTGGTCCTGGCTCAGACGGTGGGAGCCCACGATTTCTCCGACGGTGAGTGGGAGGTCAGGACCTCCTATGCCCGGGTTCAGAACGGGGTCCGAGGGCCGCTGGTTGCCGGGCGTTGCACGCTGTTCGTCGAACGAGTCTACCCTGCATCTGGCGATTTCGTCGGGGAGATGAGAGTCGACGGCCAGACCCGAGGTGCCGTGAGGGGACGAGTGATCCAAACGACCCGGCCCGCTGGGCAGAAGCTCGTGGTCTTCGAGCGTGTGGACTACGCGTCCGAGTACATCGCAGAGTGTCTTGGGCTGCTGCTGGACAAAAACACGGTGACAGAGGGCCACTTCATCGACTCGAGTGGCCACAGCGGCGGCTTCACCATGACTCGGAAGAGATGAGGCGAGGATAGCCTCTCGGTTCTCCGCCGGGTGAACTGGTTTTCTCAGACCGACTGAGCGGCGTGCAGTTTTGGCCAGGCCTCCGGTCGAAATGGGTAATCGACCTTCTCGCAGATTGTCCGCCAGCGCTCGGACATTCCAGGCTCGTACAAGAAAGGCTCCCAGCCCATGTCCAGGTAGATGCGAATGGCCGGCAGTCGCCAATCGTCGGTCTTCAGGTAGATCCGACGATAGCCGGCGGCCAAGAACCGGCAAGTCACGGCCGCCGTGACAGCCTTGCCCAGGCCTTTGCCCGCGTGAGCCGGATCGCCCGCGACCCATCCCAGCTCACCACCGAACGGATGAAACAAGTCCGGATTGTGCGTGGCCATGGCGGTGGCCGCCAATGCTCCGGTAGCAAGTTCCTCGGCGATGAAGAAACCGTCGGGAAGTGCCTTCTGTAGGTACTTGTCCAGGATCTCGGCGGTCCAGTACGTGAATCCCGCCAGGTGCATCAGCCGCAAGTAGGTGGGTGTATCGGATGGCCGGAAAACACGGAGCGCGTAACCGCTGGCGACCTTCACCGGAGGCGCCACCGACAGTAATCGATCCGGCCAGAGCATGTGCAACTTCGGCGGACGCGGAGTTTCGGGAGTGGCCAGCGGGTTCTGGGTGGTCATTTTTCGAGCACTTCCCTGACGAGAACGAAGGGCTTTCCGTCGACCTGCGAGTAGATGCGGCCGACGTAGGCACCGAGAATGCCGAGACATCCGAGCTGGACGCCGGCGAACATGAACTGCAATGCAACCAGTGTAGCCATGCCGCTGGGGCCCGCGCCAAAGATGACTCGGTAGGTTAGCAGCACTCCTGCCAAGCTCATCCCGGAGAGGAAGAAGAGAATGCCGCAGCCGGTGATGAGCCGCATCGGCACGTAGGTGTAGTTGGCCAGGAGATCCGTGGCCATGTTGAACAGCGCCTGCAGCGTGTAGCGCGAGGCGGGCTTTTCCAGCCGGCTGCGATGCTCCATCGGGATCTCGGAAATCCTCGCTCCGATCCACGCGGAGTAAGCCGTGATGAGTTTCGTGTGCGTCGGGTACCGCTCGATGATGCGGGCCATCTCACGCCTGTAGGCCCTGAACATGCACCCGAAGTCCTCGAGATGCTGCCCGGTAACGCGCTGCAAGAACGCCTTGATCAGTCTGGACGGAAGCGCTCGTGCCCAACCTTCGGCACGCTGAAGGCGCGCGCCGCTGACGACGTCGAACCCCTGCTCCAGCCGCTCGAGCATCTCGCCCAGATGGGCCGGATCCTCCTGCAGATCGGAGTCAATCGTGACGATGATCCGACCCCGCGCGTTGCTGAATCCAGCGCAAACGGCCAGATGCTGTCCGAAGTTGCGCCACAGGTTGACCCCCACGACTTGCCCGGGATGGGCTTCGCAGAGCCGCCGGATCTGCTCCCAGGTGTCGTCGGGACTGCCGTCGTTGACCAGGATCAGCTCGAAGCTCCGGCCCAGCTTCGAGAGGACGTCGAGGAGCACCTCGCACGTCCTGGCGATGATGGCGCCATCGCGGTAGCAGGGAACGACCACCGAGACGTCGAGGGTCGGTTCGGCGTCGAGCGGGGGCGCCTCGCGTGAGGCGGGAACGTGGACGGGCATTGGGCCGGCAGCGGGGAGCATTTCAGAGTTGAAATCGGCCGGGATCACTCGCGCCGGTACTCGTCCAGCACTTTGCGGACGGCCTTCACGACGGTCCTCGCGTCCTCGACCGTCATGGTCGGGGAGATGGGCAGCGACATGATGCCACGTCCCACGCGCTCGGCCACGGGGAACTCGCCGCCGCGGAACCCGTACTTCTTGCGATAGTAGGGATGCTGCACCAGCGGTTCGTAGTGGATGCCGACGCCGATGTTCTCGGCTCGCAGCGCGCCCACCACCGAGTTGCGGCCCACCTGGAACCGGTCCGGGTCCAGGAGGACCGCGTAGAGGTGCAGCGCGTGGCGGAGCGACAGATCGCCGACGGGCCGGTACTGGAGCTGGAGCCCGTCGAGGCCCTCGAGCCCGCGATCGTATTCGGCGGCCAGCTCGTCGCGGATGGCCTGCATCCGCTCCAGCTTGCGCAACTGGGCCAGGCCGATGACCGCCTGCAGGTCGGTGAAGTTGTACTTGAAGCCGGGCTCGAGCACCTGGGCCATGATCAGCTCCTTGGTGCGAAAGCGTGCCCAGGCGTCTTGACCCAGCCCGTGCTGCCGCAGGCTGCGGGCCCTCGCGGCCAGGTCCTCCCGGGGGCAGCAGAGCATGCCGCCCTCCACGGTCGTCAGGTTCTTGTTCGCGTAGAAGCTGAAGCAGACCAGGTTCGAGCTGTTGCCGATTCTGCGGCCGTCGACCACGGCGCCGACGGCGTGGGCCGCGTCCTCCACGAGGCCGAGGCCCCGCGCGGAGGCCAGGGCTTCGAGACGCCGCATGTCGCAGGGAAGCCCTGCAAAGTGGACCGGGATGAGCGCCGCCGTCCGTGGCGTGAGGGCAGCCTCGACCGCGGAAGGATCGAGGTTCCACGTCTTGGGGTCGATGTCGGCGAAGACCGGGGTCGCTCCCACGTGCTCGATGGCGTTGACCGTTGCGGCGAAGGTCAGCGGCGTCGTGACGACCTCGCGGCCCGGCCCGACGCCCAGGAGGACGAGCGAGAGGTGCAGGGCCGCGGTGCACGAGCTGAGAGAGACCGAGCGCGGATTGCCGACGTACTCGCCGAACTCCTTCTCGAACTGCTGGCACTTGGGCCCCATCCCGACCCAGCCCGAACGGATCGTCTGGACCACCGCGTCCTCTTCTTCCTTGTCGAAGAGCGGCTGACCGAAGTAGATGAACCTGGGCGAGACGGGCTCCCCGCCGTCGGCGGCGAGGCGGGGCCTGGGCGGCGTGGCGAGCGCCTGCGCTTGCTCGAAGCGGGGCTGACGACTGACCCGCGCGGCCCTCTCGAGGAACTGGCGTCCGTCCATCGCCACCCCGTTGAAGGTGACTCGTTCCAGGATC
>JACQZL010000079.1:0-1212 GCA_016213865.1 Candidatus Rifleibacteriota bacterium | reverse complement strand
GGTCTCGCTCGCTACGCGGGGCGCAGGACCCGGACCGTGCCGTCGGTCCCGCAATCGAAGATCTCGCCCGGAAGACGTTGCCCGTCCATCCGCGCCGCGGCGCCGGCCGGAAGCCGGGTCCGGTCCAGGAAGCAGCGGAGCCCGTCGAACTGGCCGCGGGCTCCGGGGAGGGGCGGCGCGAGGGCCCTGACGGCGTTGTGGAGCGTGCGGGCCGTGGCGGTCCAGTCCAGTTGGTTGCGGTTCCCGTCAGCGGCGGTGTACCCGGACGGGGTCCCTGTCTGGGGCCGGGCCGCGGCCAGGTGGCGCTCGGGGTCGGCCACGAACTCCCGGAACATCGCATCGACCAGGACGGCCGCGCGCTGGTGCAGTTCGTAGCCCGTCTCGTCAGGGCCGATCTCCAGGCTGCGCTGCAGGAGGATCTCCCCCTCCTCGTATCGGGCGGTCATCTTGTGAAACGTCACGCCCGTCCGGGTTTCCCCGTTGATGATGGCCCAGACGAGCGGAGCGGTCCCGCGATAAGCCGGCAGCAAGGACGGGTGCACGTTGACGCATCCCAGCCGCGGGATCTCCAGCATCGGCTGGCGGACGGCCTGGTTGTAGTAGACGCAGACCATCAGGTCCGGAGCGAACGCGGCCAGCTCGTCGAGAAAGAGCGGGTGGTTGACGTTCTCGGGGGCGAAGAGCGTCTGGACGCCCCGGCGGTGGACGTGGTCGAAGAGCGAAGCGTGCCAGTTGTGCAGCTTGCCCCCGAACGGGCACACCACGAAGACCTCGTGGCCACCGTCGAGGATGGCATCGAAGACCTTGACGGCAGCCAGGTTGTTTCCCAGCAGGGCTATCTTCATCATCCCTCCAGACCGGAGAAGCGACCTCGCGGCCACCGAGCAGGCTTCCCGGACGAGCGCGGCCACGATAGCACCGGCCCCCTGCGCGTGCAAGGCGAGGCCACGAGTCGCAGATCCGTCGGACTTGCATCGGCAGCAGGCGGCATGCTGAACCCGGGCCGGGGGATGAGCGACAGAGAGAAGTTCTGGCGACAAGACTCCACCATCGGCCCGGTCCAGGGTTGACCGTCATGGACCGACCGTGAATTTTCACTTGTTACTGATGCGGAGTGAGCCTTCCTTTCTGGGTCACAGGGCTGGCCGTGGTGGCCACGGTTCATGGGCGGCGATACCCGTAACCCTCCTGCAGGATCACGTGTCGGAGGGC
>JACQZL010000139.1 GCA_016213865.1 Candidatus Rifleibacteriota bacterium | reverse complement strand
AGGGGGAGGGTTGGGAGGGGTGCAGCCTCAGGCCCCGGGTGACGGTCCCGTGGCGACCTCCGGCCCGACGACCACGCCGGCCGCTCACCCGTCGAGCGGCGGCCCGGCAGGTTCCGCCCAGCTTGTCGCGAGCGACGCTGCCGTCCCGGACCAACCCGTGACCTCCTCGACTGCGAGCCCGGGCAGTTCCGCGGGACGGACCGGACCCGCCCCGGTCGTGGATTCCGGCTCCGGGGCCCGCCGGCCGTATCCTCGCTCCTGGCCCGGGCGTCCCGTTTCATCCACGCCGGCCGCCGGACCCGCCACCGGCGCGGCGACGCAACCCTCCGGCGCCCGGCCCGGCGCCACTCCGCATGGCGGGGCTCCCGGAGACGACCCGGCTCCGACCGATCAGACCGGGCCTTTCGAACGGACCGACGCGACGCTGCTCGACCTGCTCGAGGTGGGCGGCGACGTCCCGCTTCCGGGGAACGTCCCGGAGCCCGGCGCGGATGGACTGCCTGACCCTCCGGCCCCGGACGAGGAGAGGTGACTGGAGTATGACGCACGGGGCACGAGTCTGGACCGTCCTGCTGGCAATCCTCGTCGTCGTTCCGCCGCAGCGGGCGGCAGCCGCGGCCTCCGGAGCTGTGCCGGCGGTCGCCGGGCAGGGCACGCCGGGAGCTTCCGCGGCGGCCACTCTGCTGGAGCGCGAACCGCCCTTCGTCAGTGTGAAGGGCTTCGCCCTTGGAGAAGGCCGGATCGGGCTGGCCGACCTGACTCTGGCGCGCCCGCGCCCGCCTTCGAACGACGGCCCCCCGACCGGTCCGCCGCCGTTGACAGGTTCGGTTGTCCTCGAGGGCCGGGAGTACCTGCTTCGGAACGTGCGCCTCACCTTCGTGCCGCGGCCCGCTGCGGCGGTAAGAGAAACGGTGCCCGGCAGTCCCCGGGTCCCCGGTCTGCTGGCGTCCGGCCGTACGATCCTGGTCAACGCCGACGTTGTGGCCCCCTTTTCGCGCGCCGGCGCCCCCGCGTCCATGACCGCCCATCTGCTGAGGACGGCCCCCACGGTGGGCTCGTTCGCCGCCCGAGTCGAGCCGCGCATCAGCATACGTTACCGGGTGCGGGCGCGGTCGGTGCCGTTCCTGACGGGGACCCTGCACCTCGAGAAGGGTGGCGACTGGCGGGTGATGGGCCGCCTCTCGGCGGGTCCGGCCGCCGGCGTGCCGCGCCCGGCCGCGGTCACGGGGCGGTAGAGAACGGCTGCGGTTGCCGCGCTCTGCGCGTGCTGACCGGATCCCGCGTCGCCTCGGATCACTTCTGTTTCTCCTTGGCCTCTTGCTTCTCGCGGTGCTTGGCTTTCTGAACCGTGATCTCGTCGTCGACGAGCTTCTCCCAGGCGGTGTCGGCGAAGTGATCGCGAGCCCACTCGAACACGCTCAGGTCGAGGTCTGAGACCATCCGGATCTGGATCCCTCCCGAGTCGCTGGGCTCCGCCTGCATCGAGGTCTGGCGGCATGAAGTGCTCACGGTGCCGCCTGCATCGACGGCGAACTTCCAGGAACCCAAGCTCTCGACCTTGGTCTTGCGGGCCTTCTCACCCAGCGTGGTCGTGATTGAGACCCCGGGTTTGACCGACCAGCCATCCCCCGAGACCTCCCCGAGCTTGTAGCGGGTCCAGCTCTCGGGCCACTCCAGACAAAAGTACCCGTCCAGATCGGTCGCCACCTCCTTCTCGTCCTCGGGAGAGTCCTTGCCTTCGGTCATGTGGTGCACCGTGACCTCGAGGGGGGAGGTCTCTCGACCGCGCCGGCCCTTGAACCCCTTCCAGCGGACCTGGGCTTGGCCAACCAACAGCACGCGCCCCGGCCGCGGCGGCCCGATCTTCGCGATGCGCGGCGCCGGGGGGGCAGTTCTTTCCTGCAGGATCCGCAGGCGCACCCAGACGTCCGTTCCGGAGTTGGCACCTCCGTCTGGAAACGCCGTATTGTCGAGGACCACGTAGTAGTCGTCTCCATCGGGCAGGGTCCAGTGCAAGGTCCCGGACTTCACCCGGAGTTCCCGCTTGAGGGAGTTCATGGACCCCGAGCCCTTGTCCATGACCTTGCGCAGCGCGGAAAGCCCAGCCTCGGACACGATGAAGAAGTCAATCCCGCGGCTGGCGGACAGCTCGATCGTCATCTTTCCGCCCTGTGGCCCCGAGAAGCCATACCAGACTGCCTTCCCCTCCCCGAGAGACAGAGACTTGTCCATCACTTCATTGCTGGCCGGAAAGAGACTGCCCGTTCCACCTAGGGCTAGAGCCAGGAGCAGCAACCAGGTCCGTATCATCACCCACCTCCTCGGGTCCTCTGTGCGGTGCCGACTCCCCGTCAGACGTCACTCGTTCAGGACCAGCACGGGGGTGACCTGCCCGTTGGCCGTAAAACAGCATTGAGTGCAGCTCTGTCGGTCGTTGTAACCGACTCCCCAGTACTGGTTGGTGGCGTTCCTGACCCAGGCGCCGTAGCAGATCTTCTCGCCTGGCCGGCACTTCAGCGGAAACTCGTGAATGGCGCTGTCCTTGAGGACGAAGACCTTCCCGCCACCCGGCCACGCCGCGTTGCGATCTTGCGAGTAGAACTCGAGATCGACCTGATAGTAGGCCTTGCTCTGCACCCGGAACGTGATGCAGTCCGTCCTCTGGGACTCATACTCGACCTTGTCTTCTTCGGCCCGGCTGCCCGGCACGGTCACGATCAGGCAGAGAAGGAGAATCGAGATCCCGAGCCTGGTAGCACCCACCGAATATGTCCTCACCATCAGTCTCACGCTCCCTTCGTCCCGCATCGGAGCTGCCGCGCCGCGCTCCAGCCAGCGAAGCGGACTCCCGGTCGGCTCACGGCGACGATGCCTCTGACCCCGGAATCATGCCACGATCGGCGGAGTCATGACAAGAGCGAGCACTCGGCACCTCGGCTCGTGCGACTCGAATCAAGACGGAGAAGTCGATAGGGCCGACGCCCAAAGGGTCGTCAACGAGATCCTCGGAAGGGCGAACCGTTGCGCCGGATGCCCGGACTGAGCGCGCCATGTCTGATGGCGGGCATCGTCCCGCCGCTCGCGGAAGGTCGAGTTCAGCCGCCCTGCAGCGGGTTTCGGCGCACCTCGACGCCGGACCCGCCCAGCCAGTAGCGCACCTTGCCAGCGACCTCTCCGATGGGAATGGGGTACCGGCCCGACGGATCGTCGTCTTCGGCGAACGGCTGGCCCTCGAGGGTCAGCCAGCAGTGGGCCTGGGCTCTCCCGGACACCTCCAGGTAGTTCTGACACCCCAGATTGAGCACCAGGGGTACGCCTCGCCTGCGCAGGACATAGGCGAGCGCAAAGGCCCGATAGTAGCACCGGCCGGGCTTCCAGCCAGTCAGACAGAAGACAAGCCTCCCCACCAGACGGGCGATCCGGTCCCTGACCTCGGGGCCCGGGGCAGGGAAATCGGACACCGGCGGCAGGACGCCGGCTTCGTCCCTGCGCAAGACGCGTACCTGCCAGGCCTTCGCAAGTGCCACCAAGGTGTCCTGAGCGATGGACCCCAGGTCGGACAGCGCCGGCCAATCGCGCAGCTTCATGGCCGCTCTCCGGCTGCCACGAGCGGCCGCACTTCGTTCACCAGACGTCCACCCTGCATCTGCAAACAGAGATCGGCAAGATCTCGGAGCACGTGGTCGTGGCTCACGAACACCAGAGTCCGGCCCCTCGACACTGCTTCGAGCGTCTCCTTGAGCTTCACTTTGGCCTGGAGGTCGAGCATTGCCGTTGGCTCGTCCAGGAGCAGCACTTCGGGCCGGTTCAAGAGTGCCCGGGCGATCGTCAGTCTCTGTCGCTCCCCGCCGGACAGGAGTTCGCCGCGGTTGCCCACCGGGGTCTCGAGCCCCAGGGGCAAGACGCAGACGTCAGTCCACAAGAGCGCCTCGGTCAAGACCTGTTTCAGTTGCTCATCGGTGGCGTCCGGGCAGGCATAGCGGAGGTTCTCCCTTACCGTGGCATTGAGGAGGATGGGGTCCTGAATGACGATCCCCAGCCGCCGCCGCCAGGCTGTCCCGCGGAAGCGATCGAGCGGCACACCATCGACGAGAATGCTCCCGGCCGTGGGTCGGATGAACCCGGCGAGCAAGCCCAGGACGCTGGTCTTGCCGGCACCCGACGGGCCGGTGATGAGCACGCGGCTGCCCCTGGGGATCGTGAACGAAATCCCCTTGATCACCGCCACACGGTTGACCTGGTACTGCGCCTCTCGAAGTTCGATGCCGGAGGCCAGCGGAGGCGGCTCGCAAGCGTCCGGCACGTCGACCCAAGCAGGTTCCCGGTCGAGTAGCGCGAAGATGCGGTTGACGCTGGCGACGGAGGCCCGCACGGACATGTAGAGCAGGGCCAGAGACTCGAGGGGGTAGGCCGCCATGGGCACCAGCAGGGCCATCCGAACCACCACGGCGCCCGCCATGGTCCTGGACACCGACACCCAGTAGCCGCCGAGCAGGATCAGCAGTCCGCCGCACAACACGAACAGGGCCGACACACCCTGCGGGGCAACGGACCGGACGAGATTGGATTCCACTGTCGTGGCCGAGAGCTTCCGACAGGCCCGGACGAACTCCTCCCGCGCAGTCTCCTCCCTGCCCAGACTGCGCGCCAGGATCGCCACCGAGAGGTACTCCGTCAGGATTCCCTGCAGGTCGGCCGCTCGCTCGACCAGCCTGCGCGTGACCGTCTCGATACGGTTCCCGGCGAGGACGACGACGAGGCTGCTCACGACGAGAAAGCAGAACACCCAGAGGGTCAAGGTCAGCGATTGACTCGCCATCAACGCAAAGACCACGACCAGTCGGAGCGGCTGCATGAAGATGCGGTCCATCGCGTCGATGATGGCCCCCTCCATCTGATCGACATCTCGCAGGAACAAGGAAGCGATCTCGCCCGGGCGGTGGGTTCGGGAGAACGTCAGATCCAGACGCGTCAACTGATCGAACATCTCGGAGCGGAGCCTCACCAGGACCTGCTGACTGATCAGGGTAAAAGCGTACGACTTCAGGACCCGCAGCGTCGCGGTCAACACCACGGCCCCAATCAGGACCGACACTCCGGCGAGCAGCGAGCGAAACGGGGTCGAACGTTGGAGGACCGCGCCGGTCACGTGGTCCATCCACTGCGCGAGTTGGTGCGGACCGGCCGGGCCAGGGGCGCTCGATGGGTCCCCGAGGAGCTGCTCCAAGAACCCGGTCCCAACCCAGACCGACAGACACTGAAGCCCCACGACGAGAACGGAGAGGAGCCACGTCAAGGCGATGGGCCAGCGGTAGGGCTTCAGGTAGGCCAGGAATCGAAGGTAGTTTCGCACTGGATCGCCGCGTCTCGCCCGTTTCGGAGGCCCGTCACTTCATCGCCGGCACCCGTTGGGCCCTGGCTGCCATGACCTGGACACGCTCCAGAAGGTACTCTTGGACCTCCAGGGCCGTCTTCGCGCCGGTCGGGAAAGTGAGCTCCGGTTTCCCTTTGACTCCGAGGGCCGTCTGGTACGCGGCAAGGCAATCCAACAGCTCCAGGACTTCGCAGATATACCGATCCCGAGCATCATGGTAGAAACGTTCGCTCTCGGGCCGGACGCGGCGCTTGTGGACCTTGTCGTCCAGACTGGAGGCCGCGGCGGGGTCTATTTCGACCACGAGTCGGTGCAGCATGTCGATTTGCAGCCGCAGTACTGCCCAGATCGCTCGCTCGCAAGATCGCAACCGGTCCGGCAGTTCCCGGGTGTGCTCGCGCACCCAGTCTCGGGAGGCTTCGACCGAAAGCCAACGAATCCTGCGCTGTCCCAAACGGACGCTATGCCAACGGTCCATCTGAGGCCGTCGGCCGGGGCAGGGGCTCGGTCGCGCACCACGCCACGCCCGCGGGCAGGGCGGTCAAGACGACTGACACCCAGATGGCCTTCAGATTTCGTACTCCCATGGTCGAACTCCTCCCGAGGTCCGAACACCTCTCTCACTCGGCCCTCAGTACCGACAAAAGGTCCATGTTCCTGGCCCGCAACGCCGGGATGATCCCAGCCAGGAGACCGCTCAGGCCGCAGACCACCAGTGGAGTGACCACTCCTCGCACACTGATCGAGGGCCGCAGTCCGGAAGCCTCCCGAATCCTCGTCGAGATCATCTCGCAAAGAGGGGGACTGACCGTGACTGCGACGGCGATGCCAATGACTGCCCCCACGAGGCCGAGGAGGAAGCTCTCCAGCAAGACCAAGACTGCGATATCCCGGAGATGGGCACCCATGGCCACCCGGATGGCAAAATCGCGCATCCTGCGCACGACGCTGGCCAGCATGACGTTGACAATTCCCATCGCCGCGACCACGATACAGAAGAGCGACTGCGAGGTCCCCAGGACCATGAAACTCGAGACGATGCTCCTTCGCTTCTGGATCTGGAACTGGGGTGCCGAAAGATAGTAGGCCCCCGGGGCGCGGCACTGGTCGAGAGTCCCCCTGAGCTGGGCAATGGTCTCCTCCACTCGTTGCGAGTCCCGCCAGGCCACGACGAGACAGTCCATCGTGTCGCGCTTGCCCCAGATGGCGCGGGCCCAGAAAAAGGGCACCACGATCCGCGCTTGAAAGCGCAGATCCGTCTCCGGCGGGTCCTCCACCATGCCCACCACTCGAAACCGGCGCTCGGCCACACAGAGCGAGGGCCCTTCGACGGTCCGCAAGCCCAAGGTCCGATACGCGGACCGAGTGACCAGGCACTCCATTTCCAGGCCGCGGCTTGCACTGCTCGAGAAAGTCCGGCCGGCCAGCGGCGCAAAGGAGACCTCACTCGCTTCGGGTTCTCCGATGCCGTCCACCGGCATGTAGACCCCCACGGGCCCGTGGGCCACAAAGGCCCTGCCGAAGAACCTGGGCTCGACGAATCGAGCCAGCGTCACTCGCGTCCTCAGAGCCTCCAGATCGCCGGTGGTGAAATCCGCAGAGGGGCGCCGCCGCAGGAGGATCTGGTCCATGCCTGCGTCCGCGTGGACGGTGACCTGGCT
>JACQZL010000138.1 GCA_016213865.1 Candidatus Rifleibacteriota bacterium | reverse complement strand
TGGCCGGTTTCCGGACTCGCCAGTCTTGGCGCGGCTTCCTGGGCCGGCACGGAGGCCGGCCCTACCAGTTTCACCCATGAACCGCGAGCGCACCCGCGGGCGTCCCGCCTGCCCAGGCGCGGCATCTGGCTGCTGGGCAGGCAAGATGCCTGCCCCACTTCACCTGGAGATCGAAAGCCCGACGATTGACTCACAGGCTCTGACCCCTCCGGACCGCTGGCGGCAGCGGTCAAATCCGCCGAGATCTCAGCTCCACCGAGCGGGGCTTGGCCGGCGGGAGCATCTGCAGCTCGGAGGCCGGGCGCTGGATCTGGAAGACGTCCTCCAGCAACCGCAGGACCTCGAGGTTCTTGCGCGTCCCCAGGAAGATGCTGAAACAGGTGGCATCTTCGGGCTTGAAGTTCGGTCCGCTGAGACGCCGCACGTGCTGCATCCACTCGGCCTGCTGAGTCGTCAGGCGGCCGGGGTCGAGGGCCGGGGCGACGGGGACGGCAGGTTTGGGACGCGGCCCCGAGACCGCTGGGTGCGCGGCCTTCGGCTGGACCGCGGGCGCCGGAGGCGGTTCCGGCTGGCGCAGCCGGAAGAAGACGCGGTTTTCCTTCTGCTGGAGCGAGCCGACCTCGAGCTCGGTCGCGCGCATCTTGACCCTCATCAGCCGGAAGAGGGCGTCCAGCTTGGCCGGAGGCTTTCCGTAGCAGTCCTGCAACTCGAGGATGTTGGCCTGCAGCTCCTCTTCGCTCGCGACCTCGGCCAGGCGCCGGTAGCGCAGGATGCGGTTGTCGATGTCCGAGATGTACTCGGACGGGATGTAGCAGTCGACCTGGAGCTCGAGCTTGGTCAGCTCGCGCGGGGCCTCTTGCGGGCGGCCCTTGAGCTGCGCGACGGCCTCACGCAAAAGGCGCGTGTACAGCTCGAAGCCGACCGAATCGATGAACCCGTGCTGCTCGGCGCCGAGGATGTTGCCCGCGCCGCGCAACTCGAGGTCGCGCATGGCGATCTTGAAACCGCTTCCCAGGTCGGTGTGCTCCTCGAGGGCCTTGAGGCGCTCGAAGGCCATCCCCGAGAGGCTGGTCCGCGACGGGTAGAGCAGGTACGCGAACGCCTGCCTGCTGGTGCGGCCCACGCGGCCCCGCAACTGGTAGAGCTGCGACAGTCCGAAGCAGTCGGCGCGGTGCAGGACGATCGTGTTGACGTTGGGCACGTCCAGGCCCGACTCGATGATGGTGGTCGAGAGCAGTACGTCGAACCTGCCGCTGTAGAAGTCGGTCATCAAGTCCTCGAGCTCTTGCCGCTCCATCTGGCCGTGCCCCACGCGCACACGGGCCTTGGGTACCAGCTTGGCCAGCCAGCTCTTGGCCACGTCCATCGACTCGATGCGGTTGTAGACGTAGTAGACCTGGCCGCCACGCGCCAGCTCGCGCTCGATTGCTCCCTTGACCAGCTCCTCGCTGTACTCGACGACGAACGTCTTGATCGGCAGCCGCCCGCGAGGCGGGGTCGTCAGGACCGAGATGTCGCGGGCGCCCGACAGCGCCAGATTGAGCGTTCGGGGGATCGGCGTGGCTGTCATTGTCAAGACATCCACCGACTCCTTTAGCTCTTTGATGCGCTCCTTGTGACTGACGCCGAAGCGTTGCTCCTCGTCGACTATCAGCAGGCCCAGTTCCCGGAACCTGACGTCCCTGGAGAGGATGCGGTGAGTCCCGATGAGCACGTCGACCCGGCCCGAAGCGGTATTCCGGAGGAGCTCCTTCTGTTGGGGCGGCGTGCGGAGTCGAGAGAGGCAGCCGACGTTGACGGGGAAAGCGGCCATCCGGGTGCGGAAAGTGTGGAGGTGCTGCTCGGCCAGGATGGTCGTGGGGGCCAGGACCGCCACCTGCCGGCCGTCCTGAACGGCCTTGAAGGCGGCCCGTACCGCGATCTCCGTCTTCCCGTAGCCGACATCTCCGCAGACCAGCCGGTCCATCGGCCGGGTCTTGCGCATGTCCTCCTTGACCTCGTCGATGCAGCGTAGCTGGTCCGGGGTCTCCTCGAACGGGAAGAGCTCCTCCAATTCGCGCTGCCAGGGGTTGTCGGGGCTGAACGCGAAACCCTGGACCGTCTCGCGCTTGGCGTAGAGCTCGAGGAGCTTTCTGGCCAGCTCTTCGACCTCCTTGCGGACCCGGTGCTTGGCCAGCGCCCACTTCGCGCTGCCCAGCCGCGCCAGCCGCGCGGGGCCGTCCTCCGAAGCGCCGACGAAGCGCTGGACCCGGTCGAGCTGGTTGACCGGTACGAAGAGCTTGTCGCCTTTCTGGTACTCGATCTCGAGGTAGTCCTGGCGGACCCCGTCGACCCTCAGCTCCTTGAGTCCGAGGAACCGGCCGATGCCGTGCTCGTAATGGACGACGAGGCTTCCCTCGGTGATCTCCGAGAAGTCGCTGAACCTCAGCGCGTCGGCGTCGGAAGCGCGACGGCTTCTCTTGGCCGGCTCTTCCTCATGGACCCGCCGGTCCTGCCACAGGTCGTTCTCGGCAACGACCGCGAGCCGGTCGAGAGGAAGAACGAAACCTTGCTCCAGATCGGCCTGGACCACGGCCACGGCCTGCACGGTGCCGGCGCGAGGAGCGACCTCCAGGCCCGCTTCGCTCAGGATCTCGGTCAGGCGGTCGCGTCCGCCCCGCGTCGAGGCGGCGACGACCCGGCGGAACTCGCGCTCGCCGAACGAACGCAGGTCCTCGACGAGACGTCCGGTCTCGTTCAGGTACTCGGGCAACGGCTGACAGCCCGCCTCCAGGAAGACGCCCGACGACGGCCCGGCGCCCAGGCCCACGTTGGCGCGCGGCAACTGGCGAAGCTCTGCTTCCAGCTTGTCCCAGGAATCGTCGCCGTAGGTCTTCTCGGCCTGGCCGCGGGCCACGTCTCTGGCCAGGCGACTGGTCGTGTCGACCACGACCGAGCCGGGCGGCAGGTGCGCCGTCAGCAGGGCCGTCTGTTGCGGCAGGAAGGAGAGGAGGCGCTCGACGCCCTTGGGGACCTTGCCGCCACGCAGGGTCTGGGCCAGGGCCAGCGAGCGTTCGTCGAGCTTGCGCTCGGAGAAGAGGTCGGCCGGGACTCGCACCAGGACCTCTCGCATGGGGACGAGCGTGACGGTCTCGAGCACTCCGGTGGAGCGCTGCGTGGTCGGGTCGAACCACCTCAGGGATTCGACCACGTCGCCGAAGAGCTCGATCCGGATCGGCCGGGTCGCCAGGGTCCCGAAGAGGTCGAGGATGCCGCCACGGACCGAGAACTCACCCATCGCCTCGACCCGCGGCACGCGGGAGTAGCCGAGGCCGTCCAGGTGAGCGACCAACTCGTCGCGGTCGACCGTCTCGCCGAGCTTGACGACGCGGCGCACCTTGCGAAAGAGCCCCGGGGCCATCGTCGGCGACAGCAAGGCGAGCGGGGTGGAGAGGACGACCGCCGGGCGCTTGGCCGCAAGAGCGTCGAGCACGGCAAATCGATGGTGCAGCTCGTACCAGCCGAGGGGCAGGACCTCGCCCTCGAGGACATCCGGGCCGGGGAAGGCCAGAGAGGACTCCACGCCGAGCAGCGCGGCCAGGTCCTGTCCCGCGGTGTGGACCGCGTCCTCGTCGTCGAGCAGCAGCAGCACCGCCCTGTCGGCGGCCAGCGAGGCCGCGAGCAATCGCGAAGCCGAACCCACCAGACCGGAAACGGTCACCGTCCCGGTCTCGGCGGCCAGGGCCGCGTTCACCTGGCCGACGAGCGCCGTGGAGCTGAAGAGTGATAGCAGGTCGTCGAGCATCGAAACAGGGCAAATCTAGCACGGAGACTGGCCCCAGGCAAGCGCTGAGGACATTTCCCTAAGCAAGCGAAGCGTATTTGTCGAAAGCAAGCTCGGAGGTGTTCTGCCTCCGTGCATTCCTTTTCACGCTCGCGATCGCGGAAGGGCATTCCGAGATGCTGACGGCACCGATCCAACGCAGACCCGCGGCAGTCCTGTGGCTCATCCTGGCCCTGTTCGTCCTTGCCTGGCCTGCCGGCCTCAGGGGGCAGTGTCTGCCTGACGAGGCGATCAAGCAGGTCAAGGTGACGACCCCTGCCAACTTCCAGCAAACCACACCGTTTCGGACCAACCGCGCGCAGATCAACATCGGATTCGAGCACGACGGGGCAAGCGGCTCGTATCTGGCACGCACGGAGGGCGCCGACGTCAACGGCAGCACGTTCCTTCCGTTGCCGACGGACAAGACGGGCAACGTCGGGGCCGGCTTCAACGTCGACGGGATCAAGCAGATCGGCGTCATCGTCCTGCAGCAGAAGTGCAACCTGGTGGTCGATTCGCGAGCGTCTCCGTCCAGCGGCGGCGCGCAGTGCTTCGTCCAGTACGACACCAAGCCGCCCGTCATCACGGTGCAGTCGGTGACCCTGGGGCCGAACCCGCCGAACCTGCCGACGCCCTACAACGGCCAGACCTTCACGACCAACGTCGACCAGCTCATCGTCACGGGCACCGTCACGGACCCCGACAACGGCAGCCCGGCGTCGGAGATCAAGATCACCGTCAAGAACACGGGGAACAACCAGACCGCCAACGCGACCATCGACGCGGCGACGGGCACCTTCACGGCCAACGTCGCGCTCTCGGGCATCAACGACGGGCCGCTCCAGCTCGAGCTGGTCGCCGAGGACAAGATGACCGACCCGCAGGCGACGCCCAACAAGAGCCAGGCGACAGTCATCAAGATCATCCGCGACAAGAAGAACCCGTCCGTCCAGCAGGTCGAGATCATCCGGTTCAACGACGACGCGACGAGGCGCCAGATCCTGACCCCGGGTTCGAGGACCTTCGTCGGCCAGGAGACGATCTTCATCCGGGTCACGATGAGCGAGCAGATGGCCTCGCCGCCGCAGGTAAACGTGACTCAGCAGGGAGGCGTCGCCATCCCGGCGGTGCTGCGGCAGGAATCGACGGTCAACAACACGGTCTTCCTGTACCAGTACAGCGTCATCCCCGTCGAGGCCCAGAACGGGCCGGCGCGCATCCAGATCCAGGGCCAGTTCGACGGCGGAGGCCCGCTCCCCGACTTCGGCTACGATCTGGCCAACAACCCGATCCAGGCCGCCGACACGTCGGCCACGATCGCCAACGCCTTCAGCGTCGACACGGTGTCGCCGTACCTGTTGCGCCTGCCGACGCCGCCTCCGCCGGGGCAGTTCGCGAGCCAGCCGGCCGACGGCGCCGTCATCGGCAAGAACGCCTTTCCGCTGCAGATCCAGGTCTTCGTCGACGACTACAACACCAGCACGCGCACCGACACGAACAAGACGTTCGCCAGCGGGGTCGACTTCACGAGCGCGACGAACGCGGCAGCGACCGGCACGACGACGGGCACGGGCCTGACCATCAGTCTCCGCGGCCCCCAGGGGGACATCCCCGGAACGCCCTCGGTCTCGCCGCCGACGGGCCTCTTCCTGATCCTGCCGGACTTCACGGGCAGCGCCAACAGCAACCCGAACTTCACCGACCGCGACAACGACGGCAAGAAGGAGCCGCTCGAGGGGACCTACACGATCACCGTCGGGCTGATCGACAAGGTGGCCAACCGGGCCACCAAGACGATTACCTTCCGCGTCGACACGACGCCGGTCTCGGCCGAGTCGATCACGGCGACCCCGCAGGGCTGTCTGCGACTGCAGACGGGAGAGTTCCCGCCGATCGTGGTCACGTCCCGCGACACGGACTTCAACGTCACGGCCACGAACGTGGAGTTCTACAGCCAGATCGGCGGCCCCAACTCCGTGCCGGTGAAGTTCGACACCGATCCACCCCAGCGGGTCGCGGCGACCACGCCCGGCACGACCGCCACCATCACGGTCAACGGCGTTCGCAAGCCCGGCCAGACCGTCGCCGGCGACCAGTGGCCCAACCCGCCGACCCCGATCCCGGCCGACTTCCTGGCCCCGGGAGAACTGGACCCGCGAGTGGGCGCCAACGACGGCCAGTACTTCACGCGGGTCATTCCGGTGGACAACGCCGGCAACTCCGGGACCATCAGCACGACCAGCGGTCACCGGGCCGCGCACGTCGACTTCCCGGTCTACATCGATAACACCGACCCCTACGTCGAACGCACTCATCCGCTCGTCGACACTCCGATCAGCGGCCCCCTGAGCGCGATGGAGGCCGTCGTCGTCGACCCGGTCGCGAGCAACGGCAACGCCGGCTGCGGCATCGACGTCAACCAGACCGCCATGTCGGTCCAGTTCGAGGCCGCTTACCAGCCCAATCGCGTCGTGAACAGCTTCCTGGAGGTGCCCGGCACCTTCCCCACCCGGCTCCGCGGCCGCCTGCGGTACATCCACATCCCGAACAACACCGATCCCACGCGCCCCGACTACCTGGCTCGCGACGACCGGTTCCGCGTCCTCGTCGAGTTGATCGACACGGTCACCGGCCGCGTGCGCAGCCTCCCGACCGACGGGTCGATGGACGGTATCTACTCCATCGCGGTGAACCCGACGGACCGGGCCGGAAACAGCCTGGACGTGAGTGTCCTCCAGCCTGCACGACTGGGACAGTACTTCGGGCTCAAGCCCGCCAATGATTCGACCATCAACCTCGCCCAGTTCTTCTTCCTCTATGACAACATCCCGCCCAAGCTCGAGATCGACAAGGGGCGATTGGCCGGAGCGAACGGTAAGGGCAAGACGTCGTCCGAGCCGAGGGCCGTGGGCACGTCGGGCGTCGCGCAAGGCGCCCTGATCGGCGCGCGGCCGTTCCACATCGAGGGCTGGGCGTCAGACCTCTCGGCCCAGGGCCAGACCTACGGGTCCAACGTCAGCAACCACTTCGGTGGGGCTGACGTCGACCGGGTCGAATACAAGCTGGAGGTCGTCGACAACCAGTTCCTGCCGATCCCGGCTATCCCGCCGTCGAACGGGCCCAAGGAAGGCGAGATCATCCCGGGCAAGAACAACCCGGTGATCCCGCTGACCACGGCGGTCCTCGACCCCGTGCAGACCCCTGCCAACAGCGCCATCCGGAGCACGACCCAGCCGATGGACGGGGCCTTCGCCGGCACCCTGCGCGAGCGGCGCAAGTTCGTCATCGACGACGTCCTGCCCCCGGACGACCAGATCCTCAAGCCGAGGACCGACACGGAGGGCGACTTCTACCTCTTCACGATCCGGGCAATCGACCGCGCCGGCAACGTGACGGCCATTCAGCGTCGCGTCTCCGTCGACGTCAACGACATCAAGCCGCCTGCCCTCACCGCTCCGGCCGACAACCTGTTCACCAAGAGTCAGGTCATCCAGTTCAAGTGGGGAAACGTCTCGGGCGTCAAGAAGTTCCGCTTCAAGCTGACGTTCCCGTCCACGAGCGGAAAGCCGGTCTACACCAGGCTTGTCGAAAAGACCGACGACACCGACGACCGCAAGAACGTCGTCCAGCTCTCCCTGGCCGACCAGGGGCTCTACAAGTGGAGCGTCGCGAGCTTCGACCAGGTCGGCAACGAGGGAGTCGCCTCCAACGAGTTCCGCCTCAACCTCGACTTCACGCCGCCCGCCATCCTGGGGAACAAGGCGACCGTCACGGGGGACGTCCAGCCCACCAGCCGCTCGGGCGTCCTGGCCATCGGCCAGTTCAACGTCCGGTTGAACTTCAGCGAGCCGCTCAAGGTCGCGCCGTGGGTGAGTTGGCAGCCCGCCAGCCCGTCGACCACGCCGATCGTCCTGACGACGTCGTCCTGGACCGGGGCCGTCTTCGAAGCCCAGGGCCAGATTCCGCAGGACGCGGACCCGAAGGTCTTCGACGGCCGCGCCAGTCTCAACGTGGGCGGCGTCCTCGACCTCGCGGGCAACCCCATGACGCACTCCAACCAGACGATCATCGACGGGTTCGAGGTGGACACCGGCCCCGCCTTCCAGGCCAAGTTCTTCATCAACCCGGTGATGCCCGCCGAGATGGTGCTGGTCGTGCTGGCCAGCGAGGAGTTGCAGCAACCCCCGCGGTTCACCGAGCTGGCCGGGTTGACCCAGGTGACCAACTCGTCCTTCCGGATGAGCCTCAATCCCCGCGCCTACTACACGACCCTGAAGCTGGCGCAGACCAAGCAGGCCTTCAACGCCCAGGCTGTACTCTCGGGGACCGACCTGGACGGCAACGTCAGCCGCCGCGTGGTCCGGCTCTCGATCACACCGCTGAAGTCGACCGTTCGGACGAAGATGATCGCCCAGGACCTCGGCGTCGCAATCGACGTCCCTGCCGGCGCCGTCGAGCAGGACACGCTGGCCTACATCTGCCCGCCGGTCGACGCGGCAGCGGCCCGGAGCATGGATGTCCCCGGCATGGCCAAGACGGGCTCGGCCCACGCCGACGCTCCGCGAGGCCTGGTGGACCTCGGACCGCTCGCGGACCTGCAACCCGACGGGCTGCAGTTCCGGCTCCCCGCGACTCTGACGGCCCGGCTCGAGGGTCGACCCGGAATCTCCCCGAGCCAGCTCGGGATCTACCAGTTGGTTTCGGGCCGGTGGCGGTTCGTTGGCGGGCGCCGGCCGGACGGCGGCGTCACCGGTCAGCTCACGATGCTGGCACCGCTGCGGGTCATGGCGGATGTCGCCTGCCCGGAGATCGTCGAGCTGTCGCCCTCCGACGACGAGCGGCTCGAGACGGGTCGCCCCGAGATCTCCGCCAGGCTCGCGGACCTGGGGAGTGGAGTCGACCCTTCCGGCATCACCATCTCCGTCGACGGCCAACCCCTTCCGTTCACGTTCGACGAGGCCACGGGACAGGCCGTGGTCCAACTGGATCGGGACCTCGATCCGGGAAAGCACTCGCTGGAGATCGCCGTGCGCGATCGCGCCGGCAACCCGGCCACGCCGCGCAAGCTGGGACTGGTCGCCCCGGACCACTTCGGATTCTCGGGGCCCGTCCTCGCGGCCCCCAATCCCGTCCGCAATCCCTCGACCCAATTCGTGGCGCCTCTGACGCAGCCGCAGGCCGCATCGAAGCTGGTTCTCGACGTGTATGACGCGGCGGGGCGCCGGCTTCGGACGCTCGATGCTGCCGGACCTTTCGTGGGCCCCCGCACCAGCCTCGACTGGGACCTGCTCGATGACCGCGGGCAACCCGTCTCGAACGGCGTGTACCTCTTCCGCGCCCGCGTCACCTCGCTCTTCGGGAGCAAGGCTCAGTCGAAGGGCAAGCTGGCGGTGTTGAGGTAGGCAGGGCTGCAGGGCTGCAGGGCTGCGGGGCTGCGGGCTGCAGGGCTGCGACCCGGGGCCCCGGCTCACAACGGCGGCGTGAAGTGCATCCCCCGCGAGATGCCGGCCATCTCGCACTGGATCGCCGCCTGGCCGTCCGGCGTGATGTCCGGCGCGGTGAGGGCCTCGCGGAAGACGCGCCGCGCGACCTTCTCTTGACCCAGCGCCCGGTACACCTGGGCCAGGTCCAGCAGACCCTGCCAGTGATTGCCCAGGAACTCCAGTCCGGACGCATAGACGCGGCCCGCTGCCCGGAACTCGCCCCGGCGGAACAGCGCCTGGCCATAGCAGTGGTAGTAGTCCGTCACGGTGGGATCGGCCGCCAGCTTCAAGGCCTCGGCCGCCCCGGGGCCGACGCAGCACATCTCGGGACACGAACAGAGCTTGAGCAGGAGCTGGGTCGCCACGGGGTTGTGTCGCCAGGGGAAGGCGGCGCTGAACTGGCTGGCTTCGGTGATCTGTTCGTGGAGCCGGTCCTTCCCGGCGTCGCGGGCGGCCGCCGCCGACTCGGCCACGGCGACCGCAATGGCCACCTGCACTTCCTCGTCGACGGTGCGCCGGGCCGAGCGCTCGAAGGCGTCCAGCACGTCGCGGTGCAGCGAGGGCAGGGCCTCCAGCGGCCGCTTACCGAAACTGCTCTGCTCGGCCCACACCTGGAAGACCGCCAGGAACATCGGCAGGATCTCGTAGAGCGGCAGGACCGGTGACAGGTCGTCGGCCGTGATCAGCCGGGCCGCCCGGTGCGCCGCCCGGAAGAGCGGCTGGAACAGGTAGTGGCGGGGCAGACTGGCGCCGTCGACGGCAATGGCCACCGAGGCCTGCGCCTCTTCCTCGGGCTCGCCGAAGGCCGAGGCCCGCGGAGGATGGACCCCGGCGAGCGGGCGTAGCGCCCCTTCGAGCGCCACCATGTCCTCGATGCTCAGGGTCAGGACCGACAGCCACAAGGGATTGCGGCCCGCGCGCTCCTTGGGTTCGTCGACGGATGCCAGCGAGTGCGCCGTCACTAGGGCCCGATGGTCCGCGTCCCTCCACACGCGGAAGCGGAGCGCATCCTCGAAAAGCTCTCGGGTCTCCTGGCGAAGCTCGGGGGTGACGACATCCGAGGCGACCTCGCGCGCGAGGTCGGCGACCTGAACGGCCTCCTGGGCCCCGAGCTGTCCCTGGAGGGCGCGCTCCAGCCCCGCCAGCAACAGGTCCCGGTCGCCTCTCAGGAACTGGAGCTGCGGATCCGATCGCAGGAGACGGACCAGCCTGCGCAGGTCCCGGGAGAGCATCCCGGTTCCGTTGCCCCGCCCCTCGCGAATCGTCGCCGTCCGTTTGGGCCGCCGGACGGCTGGCGGGTGCCCACGTCCGTTGACGGGACTGGGCCGGATGACCCGGTCGCTCTTGTCGCTCTGAGTCTTCATCGACTGTGCGTTCTCCTGGGCCCCTGAGGCACCGATGAACGAACAGTACACCCGAACCGCAAGGCCGGCAATATGGGGGGGCGAGCGCGGGTCAACAGCCGCAACGGGCCTTGTGAGTGGACGTGCGCGGGGGCTCATGGCCTGCTCGGGTCGGGGTGCCGCTCCAGAAGCGGGGGACAAGCCCAATGGCATTAAATCGTGATGGGTCCCATCTCCTGCCATGGGTTTGCCGGCGAGGCCGCAACGAAGGCCACGCCAGAAGGTAGAAGCGGCTTCCAGCCGCTTTTTGGGCGGCCGGGCTCACGTCCGGCTCCGAGGAAGCGGCAAGATGCCGCTTCTACCCTACCGGCTTCTGTCATGCCTCTCCTGGTGAGGGATTTAATGCCATTGGGCTTGTCCCCCGCCTGGGAAGCGGTCCGTCGACCTCCGCGGGTCGCAACCATGCTCCCCCCGTTCCTGAGGGGCTTGCCAACCAGCCCCGGACGCCCGATACTGTTGTACAGTCCAAACCGGGCACTGGCTCGAACACGGCAGTCTGCCGGAGGGTCGCCATGAAGCGAGGGTTTCTCTTCACGACGGTAGCCTTGCTGGTCTTCACCGGCATCGCTTTTTCTCACGCCTACACGCTCTACTACGACCATTTCGTATCGCTGACGCTGCCGGCGGTCTCGTCAGGCAAGACGGTGGCGAGCGCGCAGGCCCGCGTGGGTATCCAGGCGGGCCAGCGGTTCAGCCCGGGCCACCCCTTCCCTCGCACGCCGTTCGTGCCGTACTGGGCATGCGAAAGGACCGTGCCCCTGGAGAAAACGGCCGACCGCTTCGTCGCCAAGACCAAGCTGAGCGTCACCGAGATGGACGCCGGCCCGACGATGGGCCCCGTGATGGTCGAGTACCGCCTGACCTTCACCGACGGCGAAACGCTGACCATGCGAGCCCAGCCGATCAAGGTGGCCGACACGCACACCACCTCGTCCCGCGACGACTACCACGCGCTCCTGGCGCGCGAGCAGTCGCGCTTCAACGACGCGCCGGCCGGGGCCGAATCGAGCTGCGTGTCGGTCTCGCTGTACGTCCGCGGCCTGGAATACTGAACAGTCCCGGCAGCCGCGGTCGCGTGGGTCGCCGTGTCAGGCGGAGGGGCCTGGATTCTGGCCGCACCTTCGATCCGAGTTCGCAGGCTGCTCTGGCCGACGCCCAGGGCCGCATCGTGACCGGGGCGGACCGGATCGGCAAGCGACTGGTCCTCGCGTTGGACGGAGACCTGCACCTGGTCCTCCACTAGCTGCCCCGAGTCAGCGAGGGGCGGCGTAGCGAGGAGCCGGGGCGCACGAAGGCAGGCCCCTGGAGGCGCGTCTTCGTCGCGACTCGGGGCAGGGCTCCGGCAAAGTCCTCGAAAAGGACTCCGGCAACCCGAATTCGTCACCCCCGCGCAAGCGGGGGTCCAGGATCGATGCGACCCCTGGATTCCCGCTTCCGCGGGAATGACGACTCTGTTCGTCGCCCTGCGACTCGGGGCGGGTGCGCTCGCGGTTCATGGGTGAAACTGGTAGGGCCGGCCTCCGTGCCGGCCCAGGAAGCCGCGCCAAGACTGGCGAGTCCGGAAACCGGCCAGCGGCAGTGGAGATAGGATCGCCGACGTGGCAATGCGGCTCCCCGCATCTCGCGAGCGCACCCACTCGGGGCCTTCGACTTCGTGGAACCGGGGCTACCCCCTATAATGGGGCTCGGAGAGCCCCGTCAGGACGTCGTCGTCCAAGGAAAGGAGAACCCATGCGAGCTTCATCTGGTGCCTGGCCCAGCCTGGCACTCGGCTGTCTTGCCGTGCTCCTGGCCACCGGCTGCGGCCCCGTGGGGCCGGCACCGCTCCGGCTCGCCACCTCGACCATTCCCACGCCGGCAGTCAAGAGCTGGATCGACGAGGTCCGCAAGCTGCCTCGTCCCTTCGACGCCAACCTCTCGGTCATGGGCTCCACCGCGGCGATCGAGCAGTTGCTGGACGGTCAGCTCGACCTGGTCGTGACGTCCCGGAGGATGACGCTCAACGAGCTCCTGGCCGGCCAGTCCCGCGGACGCAAGTTCCATGAGGTCCTGATCGGCTTCGGGATCTATCAGGTCCTGGTCAACCCACGGAACCCCGTCGGCAGCCTGACCCAGGAGCAGGTGGGGACCGTTTTCTCGCGCCGCGTGAGGGACTGGTCCGAGATCGGCGGCCCCAAGGTCCCGGTGGTCTGCGTCTACCGGCGGGCGGCGCCCGGCGACGTCGACCTCTTCTTCGAAAAGGAGGTCTCCATGAGCCTGGAGCCCAACCTGAGCGGCCAGGACGGAGGCGTCGTCGTCGCAGGCGACACGGCGGCCATCGTCGCCGCCATTGGGGCCGACCCGGGTGCCATCGGCTACCTGCTCTCCACCGATCCGGCTCCAGGGCTCAAGGCTCTGGCCATCCAGAGCAGGCTGTCGAAGACCCCTCTGACGCCCTCGGTGGAGTCCGCCCTTTCGGGCCAGTACCCGATGCTGCGCCCCCTCTACATGTACGTCGACGGGGCAGCTCCGCCGGCTGCTGCCTACTTCCGCGAGTTCGCGGAGGGAGATCGGGGAAGAAAGCTCCTGGCCGCCACGGGCTTTTCTCCGGTGCCCCTGACGCGCACGACGCGCACCGATCCGGACCAGCCGGTCATGATGCCGGACTGGTAATCGCCGAGACCCCCATTCTCATGTTCGAGCTAGTCAACATCTGCCTTCTGGCGACGGTCGCTCTCTATTTCTACAACAACCCGATGAAGCACGGTCGCTGGTTCATGACGCGCCGCTTCATCAACTGGTTCCCGCTGGGCATGACCTATGCCTTCCTCTACATGGGGCGGTACAACCTGATCGTCTCGAAGAACGCGTTCGGCTCTCTGATGACGAAGGAGGAGTTCGGCTGGATCTTCGCGATCGGCACGTGGGCCTATGCCCTCTCGTTTCTGGTGAACGGTCCGCTCATCGACACGAAGCTCGGAGGCAAGAGGGGCATGCTCATCGCCGCGGGCGGCTCGGCGCTGGCCAATGTCCTGATGGGCCTCGTGACCTGGCTGGTGCTGACCGGCCGACTCGAGATGAGGCTCGCCGGGATCTTCTCGGTTCTCTATGCGCTGAACATGTACTTCCAGAGCTTCGGCGCTGTTTCGATCATCAAGGTCAAGGCCTACTGGTTCCACGTCCGCGAACGGGGCGTCTTCGGCGCCATCTTCGGCACCTTGATCTCGATCGGGGTCTACTTCGCCTACGACTGGGGCGACGCCGTCGTACAGATGACGAAGTCCACGGCGACCGCACCCACGGGCTGGCTCCACGGGGCCGTCCGGCAGCTCTTCGTACCCCAAGGCTCCATGGTCGACGCTACCTGGGCGGTCTTCTTCATCCCCGCGGCGATCCTGCTGGCCTGGGTCGCAATCGACCTCTGGTTGATACGCGACACCCCGGAAGAGGCGGGGTTCGAGCACTTCGACACCCACGACGCCTCCTCGGGCGAGATGCACGTCGAGCTGTCGACGGCGGACCTGCTGGGGAGGGTGTTCCGCAACCCGCTCATGCTCATGATCGCATCCGTGGAACTGACCTCCGGGGTCCTCCGAAACGGCGTCATGCAGTGGTACAAGGTGTTCGCGCACGAGGTGCCGCAGCCGGGCGCCCGGTTCGTCATCGACAACTGGGGCGGCTTGCTTTGCCTCTTCGGGATCGCCGGCGGTTTCCTGGGTGGGCTGCTCTCCGACAAGCTCTTCCAGTCCCGGCGGGGCCCTCCAGCCGCGCTGCTGTGCTGCTTCATGTTCGTCCTGACCCTTCTGATGACGGCCTACCTCTTCACGTCTCCGCCGCTGGTGGCAGCCGCGGCCCTGCTGATCTCCATGGCCGTGATCGGGGTCCACTCGTTGATGTCGGGAACCGCCGCCGCCGATTTCGGCGGTCGAAAGGCGACCGCCACCTGCTCGGGCATCGTGGACGGCTTCGTCTACCTGGGAAGCGGGCTGCAATCCGTGAGCCTCGGCTACCTGGTGGGCAAGAGCTGGCTCTGGTGGCCCGCCTTCCTGGCGCCGTTCGCGCTGCTGGGAGCGTTCATTGCGGTCAGGATCTGGCACGAGCTGCCCGCCGCCACGCGCAAGTACCTGAAGGGGACCGAGGCGAAAGGCGCGGTGAGCCCCGCCGGGGCGAGCTGAGCAGAGGGGGCGGCCGTGACCTTCAGCGGGGCGTCACGTCGATGGTCCGCTCCGCACCGCCATCGGGCCGGGCGGTCCCGCCGGGTCGGCTCGGTCGGTCGGTCATCACGGAGACGATGGCCAGCACGGCCGCCGCGAGCGTCGCCGTGCCCCAACCCTCGACTGCAAACCCCGGCACCAGCCAGGACGTGAGCACGACAGTCCCGAGGGCGATCAGGAAGTCGACCGTGAAGAGCGCCATCAAGCCGAGGCTCACACCCAGGAGCGGCGAAGCGGTCGCGACCCCTGCGACGAGCACGACCAGGGCGATCACCCCCACGACGCGGACAAAGAACCCGGCAATGCCGTAGACGAGGGCCCCCACCATCGCCGTCCCCACCCCGGGGACCTGAAAGCCGGGCAGAGCGTGAGCGATCGCCAGAAAGGTCAGCAGCCTGATGAGAAATGCGCGCATCGGTTCGTCGTTGACATCATACGCCCTTTCGTCCGTTCCGGGAGACCGGCGACCAGTCGACTGGAGACAGGTGTTGGATGAACCCCCGACATGCGAGCACGGTCAGGGCGTTCTGTTTGATTCCGCCTGGTGGCTTGAAGGAACTCCGCGGCTGCCGGAGGGTAGAAGCGGCTTCCAGCCGCTTCGAGCGCAACGCCACCGAGTTCGGGCACCGCGGTGTGCCTGAAGCGGCAAGATGCCGCTTCTACCTTGCTCACCCGAAACGGCTGCTTGAACCCATGCAGGGCCCCCAGGGCACCACGAAAAATCGCCCGGCTCGTCCTGCGTCCTCGCCGCTCTCCGGGCTCCCCCTCCTCTCCGCCGCTCCCCATGCAGCCTCACGCCAAGGGGTCGCGGTAGGGACGGGCCTTACGGCCCGCCCCCCGCACAGAACCGGACGAGCAGCACTACCGCATCCGGCTCCCAGCTCGGGTCATGACGACAAGG
>JACQZL010000137.1:22731-24458 GCA_016213865.1 Candidatus Rifleibacteriota bacterium | reverse complement strand
TGACACACCCGCCGGATATTGCCCCACTGGCGTCGGGTGTCCCACGTTACGTTCGTGGTTCGCCCGCGTCTCGTCCGGCGCCTCGTTCCCCCACGGGTACTTCCGCCCGTCCGTTCCGCTAGCCGCGCGTTCCCACTGCGCCTCCGCCGGCAGCCTCAACCCAGCCCACTCGCAATACGCCACCGCGTCGTCCCACGACACCCCCACCACAGGCTGCTTCTCGCCGGCGAACGCCTCCCCATACGACCCAGGCGCCCGGTGCCCCGTCGCCTCCACGAACTGGCGGTACTGCCCGTTCGTCACTGGCACTTTCCCCATCAGGTACGCCGATAGCTTCACCCGATGCCGCGGTTTCTCGTCATCGCCCGCCTCCGCGTCCTCCGGCCCCGACCCCATCTCGAACTCCCCCTCCGGAATCAGCACCAGCACGCTCCCGTCCTTCTCACACTCGTACTCGTGGTACCCCTGCTCGTTGACGCGGACATGACGCAGTCCGGCCGGCCCAGCCGAGTCCCCCGCCCGGGAGTCCCCCGTCACAGCCGGCGACCTTCCGCGCGGACCATTGCCTTCCGCCAACTCGTACCCCGCACGCCGCAGCAGAGCCGGGAGCCCTCTCGCCGACTCTCTATCCCGCTCCTTCATGTCATCCGGAAGCTGCTCCCACGGCACCATGCACGGATGGCGCTTCTCGATCACGTCCTTCACGGGACCATACATCCACCCCTGCGCTAGTTTGGCCCTCCACCAGCGTTTGTGCTCGGCGACAGCCAACTCCTCGACCTCATGCGCGTCCAATCCAGCGCCGTGCCCATCGTTGCGGGCCGGTTGGAATGAGTATCCCAGCGCGTGCAGGCTCGTGAGAGCCGATCGCACGCCCGCGCGGTACGCTTCCCTGTAGTCTTCCGGAAGTTCCGAGTAGGGCACAAGCCAGGGATAGGTCTCCCTGGTGAATCCCTCACTTCTCGGTTGCTGGCAGTACTCCTCGTGACGTGCCTCGGCGAGCCTCTCGAGGTCTATTCCTTCCAGGTCCTGCTCGCGGTGGGCGACGTCTGGTGCAGGCCCTTGGGCGGAGTCGCCACTTCGTGCAGGAACGCCAGGCTCAGACCCGGCAACGTCGTGTGGTGGTTCGTCCGCGGGGCTCGACATCCAGTGGCTGACGGCCCCCTCGAGCATCTTCAGAAAGTCCGGTCGAGTGGCGTCGAGACTCTGGATCCGAACCAGCAAAAGTCCGAGGAAGCCACGAAAGTCGACCGGTTCGAGCATGATCGGCAGGAGACGGCGCTTCCTCACGACAGCAAATTCCACCTCCTTCCGGACCCACTGCGAGGCGACGGCCCCCCTGCTCAGAAAGCAGAGCACCAGCCGGCACTTCTCGATCCCCTCGGCGAGGACTGTAGTCCACCTTCTTCCGCCCGCCGGGCCCGCGTCCGACCAGAGCCGTAGCCCAGTTTGCGCCAGGTGATGAAGGATGGGCGCTACACGAGGGAGATCCGAATGAAGGTAACTTGCAAAGGCATAGGGCTCGTCGCCCTCATACGGCCCAGCCCAGGTCGGCACGGTGGGAGCGGGTCCCGGCTCGGCCCGGCGACCGGGGCCCCCGGCATCGTGCGCGGTCGCGCTCTGCCCGTCGCTCCTCTCGCTCCGGCCCCGTCTTGCCGGCTGAACGACCGACTCCGGAAGCCGAAGACCCAGTCGTGCGAGTTGAGGGATCAGCACCCGGTAGCCGG
>JACQZL010000137.1:0-22725 GCA_016213865.1 Candidatus Rifleibacteriota bacterium | reverse complement strand
CCGGCATAGTCCCACTCCTCGCGAAGGTCGCGCTACGACGCTGCCGTGGCTTCCGGGTCGTCGTTTCCGAACACCTTGAAAAGCAAACCCAGCGGGATCTCGAGAGCCGGATCGAGAGGCATTGTCCCCTGCCCGCTCTCCCGACGAGACGCAGCCGCACGGCACAGCAGGAACTCCAGGACCTGCACCACGCGAGCTCGATCGAGATAGCTGCCCAGCGCCAGCCGGGCATCCTCACAGACGAACTCCAGCACCGTGCAACCGGAGCGGCGCTGGACTTCGGCCCGCCGCAGGAACCCCGAGGCAATGGCCTCGGCCAAATGAAATGGGACGATCTCGGTGGATCCGAGGTGCTGGCCGAGCGCGTGCAGCAGGTCGAGATCAATGCGGCCCGGCACGGCCGCCGCCAGCGCCAAGAGCTGGATGGCCTCCGCCGAGGCGTTGCGGGCATATTGCCGTGCCCTGAGAGTCCAGTCGAGTGTGGGCCCGGACAGGTCGCGCCGCGCAGGCCGGCCCCGCGGCGCCCGATCCACGGGCAGCGCATGACAGCCGAGTTGGCCCACGGTACCGCCGTCGACCCATCCTCGCAGCGACGCCAGGCCGCCAGCGTTCAGCTCGACGGTCGCGATTGGAAACTCCGCAGGCGTCACTGGCGCGTCCTCGAGTCGGCGCAGCGAGCGCAGGCCGCTGCGGCTCCACTGGCCGGCCGGCCACGGGTGCAGCAAGGCCACGCGGGAGCCGAGCGGAAGGGTGTCCTTCAAGAGCGCGCCCAGCGCTCCAGAGCCGAAAGCGGCACCGAGTGCGTCCGAGACGATCAGGACCACATTCTCGCGGCCCGGTCGGACAGCCCGCTCGAGCATGACGGTCGCCTCGGGGCCCGAGATTCGCAGAGCCTCCGGGGTCTCCCGCAGGAGGACCCGCGCCGGATCGTTCAAGTCCGCGTGGACGACGCACCAGCTCGGGAAGCTGCGAAAGCGCTGCAGCAGTCCTACCAGCCCCTCGAGGGTCCGGTTCCACGGCTCGAGCTGCGCCGCCCGGTCGGAGACGAGCACGAGATGGGCTGTGCGCTCGTACTTCGGACGCAGCACCGCTTGCCACTCGCCCGTGGCGGCGATCTGCTTGACCGTGGCTTCCAGATCCAGTTCGTGACGGCCCGGGACCGGGCTCCAGCGGCTCAGCAGATGAATGGACCGGGCCATCTTCAGCGGATGAACCAGCGCAAAAGGCAACCCGGCGGTGAGGTGGAGCCGCCGGGCGGAGGCTTGAAAACGTCGGGCGGGCCTGGGCGCATCTTGCGAAGCAAAGTCAACCTCCGCCTCCACGGACGGCGACACCCCAGACCCGGCCGTGGGAACCGCGGCTTCGGCCGGGTCCGCCTCCGACTCGGAACCGGAGGCCGAGCGGGCGGCCGGGACCGAGCGCCCAGTCACAGTCCAGAGCGGGTCCAACACCTTCCCCAAGGCGGACGAGAGCCAGATCCACTCGGCCACCTCCCTGGGAGAGAGCGAGGTCGTGCTGCCCGGCAGCCGCTCGTCCAGCTTGGTCAGCAGAGAGGCTATCTCGCCTGTCAAATCCATCAAGGCTCGAGGCTCTTCTCCACTTCGGCGGGGTCCAGACCGAGCTGCTCCAGAAACAGCGCCTGCAGCACGACGTCGGTGGCCGGCTCGCCGAAACGGCCCACGAGCTCACTAACCTCCTGCTCCGAGACGCTACCGCCAAGGTGGGACGCGACGATTGCGGCCATGTGGTCGCGGCCGGGGCGCTCCAGGTGGAGCTTGACACAGCGGCGCAAGAAGGCGGGCGGGAACTCGCGCTCGCCGTTGGACGTGATGACGACCACGGGGTGGTGATGAGCGCGCACCGTTCCGTGATCGAGGGCGACTCGGTCCGCATCGTCCTGGCGGTCTCGCGGGTAGACTTCCTGGGCTCCGGCGAGTCGGATCAACTGCGGGATTCGGAACGAAGCCTCCTCGAAGACGTGCAGAAGGTCGTTCGGCAGGTCGTAGCTCGCCTTGTCCAGCTCGTCGATGAGCAACACCCGCGGTAACGGTGTCGGCAGCAGGGCGGTACCCAGCGGCCCCAGGGTGATGAACTCACCGATGGGTCTCGCCGCGCCCTCTGTCCTGGCGCTTTGGAGGTGACCCACGGCATCGTAGGAGTAGAGCCCGTCCTCCAGGGTAGTGCGGGAGTTGATTTCCCATCGCAGCGGCGGCCCCAGCCGCAGGCTGTAGGCGATGTGGTAGGCCAGGGTCGACTTACCGATTCCCGGGGCGCCCGTCACCAGCAAGGGTCTGCGCAGCAGGAGGGCGACGTTGACCTGCCGCACCTCGGCGCCTCCGGGTGACGACATGTAGGTCTTGCCGCGCTCGGTCCAGCTCGTGTCGCGGTAGAGGTGCTCGCGTTGCAGCAGCTTCACCGAACCTGGCTTTCGCCAGGGAGGCGCTGTGCCCAGCCAGCGATCCACGTCGGCCGCGTCACACTCGGCCTGGCTGCCACGGTAGACCATTGCGGCCAACCCGCTCATTGACTGACCTCCTCGTCAAACGCTCTGCAAGTTCGATTCATAGGCGCCATCGTCCCAGAGCACGACGACCGGTTCGCCTTGGAGGCGCAGCTCCCGGATTCGCGCCAGCAAACGCTCCACGGGCATCGACGCTGGCGGCGAGAACAGCCTGTCGAGGAACCGAGCCATGCCGGCCTTTCCCAGGTGGTGTATCGAACAGGGATAGCACTGTCTCGCGAACAGCGAGAGAGCCGGGCAGACCTTGGGGCCTCTCTCGGGCGGAGCAGCTTGCACGACCGGCTGCCCGGCGAAGAGGCAGTCGACCTTTCGCTGCTGAATCCGGTCCTCCATGTCCTGCACGGTGGCGCCGCTTTCCCAGAGTGCCGAGTTGCCTGGCTCTCTCGGGTCGCAGATGTCCCCCTGCAACGGCTCGGGATAGCGTTCCCCCGCCGGCTTGACGACAACGCACTGGAAGCTCTCGTCGAGCTTCCTGCCAGCGTCGTCTTGCGAAGACTCCAGGCAGGAATAGGCAAGGTCCGCAGGCAACTCGAGTTGCAGCACGAACTTCATCCAGGTCCAGCTTCGCCGCCCCACGGGTTGTTTGAACGACCTCAGCAGGGGGGCAAGCTTCGAGTGAAACTGGACGGCCTCGAATCGGCCCGATTTCGTCAACTCGTCCGAACACGGTCCCGGCGTATCGACGGGAGGGTGCAGCGCGCGAAGCTCGCGGATCCGCAGCCCGCCGCGGGTCCGCTCGAGGGCGACCCGGAGGACGTTCAGCCGCTCGGCGCATCGCCGGTACCTCAACTCCGCCGCGGCGGTGTTGCGCCAGGCCTCGATCCGGCGAGCCACGGGGTGACCGGAGAGCTCGGCACAGACTGCATCGGCCAGCTCGATCAGGTGATGATGCGTGCAGTTGTTCGCCTTGCGGCCGAGCGCGCGCAGGACCCGGGCGAGCTGGTGCGCTGGAGGCACGGAATCGAGCTTCTCGCGCAGTCTGGCATCGAGCGCTCCGAAGGCATGGCTCTTCACGCTCGCCAGCAGGGTCGCCCGAGTCTCCTCGGTCTCACCCGGTGCATCCAGCGCGGCAAACAGCTTCTGCGCAAGGGCGAGGTCCTGGTGACCGGTCTGCAGCTCGTGGAGTGCATCGATGAAGTCCGTGTTGATGAGCTCGGCTCCCAGCCCCAAGACCCTGCTCCTGAGCTGTTGGAAGGCGGCGAGGATGTTCTGACCGGTCCAGTCAGGCCTCGGTCCAAACGTGCACGGCGCGTTCGTCCTCACAAGCGCGCCTTCGACCCACGAGGCGAACTCGTCCAGATGGCGAAAACCCTGTTCCGGAGCGACGTAACCCGTGGCCCGCCGCTTCAGTTCGTCGAGAAGCTCCTCCAACTCGTCCATCAGCGCGTCTGCCACCGCTGGAGGCCAGCTTCTCACCTCTGCCGGCGAGGTCCCTGGGTCGGGCCTCGAGGTGACCGCGGAGCTCGTCGCCATCGGGCCAGGCCCGCGGCCGCGGTTTGAACGGGCCGCCCCGCAGATCTCCTTGGACAGCCTCCGGACGCTGTCCGTATAGGCCGGGCCCGGCGAATTGGGAAGGGTGTGAGCGTTGGAGTGGGTCAGCGGCCGGATCCTCTGCGGCAGGGACTCCTCGTTGGGCATCCCGGCACCGCAGCAGAGCACGGGGATGATCGGCACTGCCTGCTCGATCGCGGTGCCTATCTCCTCACGGACCCAGTCACTGGGCTGTCCGAGGCGGCCGATGTCAGCGATCCACTTCGGTCCGATCAGCGCGAGCAGCACCTCGCAGGATGCAAGCTCATCCCGGAGCCGGTCCTGCCAGTTGTCACCAACCGGGATACCGTAGACATCCAGAAAGACCTCTCCGGGCGGCAAGTCCATCTTCAGACGCAACCAAAGCGAGTCGAGGAGATACTCTTCCGGTCCCCCTCGGCGGTAGCTGATGAAGACTCTTTGAGGCATGAGCAACCCGGAGTATACAAGCCGTGGAGCCTTCGCGAGCCAGTCTCCCATGCCGTGCGGGAGCGTTTGCGAAACCCGGGAAGCCGCAATCATCGCGGGTTCCGAGGGATGCAGTCCCTTGGTCGGGGTTCGGGGGTGTAGCTCCCGATTGGCGAATCGGAGCAACCCGACGAGTTCAGTCTCATTGGATATTGTGGCTGGTCGTGCTTCGACTCGGAGGCTCGCAAACTAGCCTCCGGCCCAGCACGGACGGATCCCGGTTTCCCCGTGCTCCGTGGTCGCTCCCAATCGGATCTGTCATCCCGCCTGACGGAACTGTGGGTCCCCGAGGCATCTTGCGACGAGGAAACGCGTTCCGCAGCTCGTGGGGTCCGCCACAAGAGCGCCCTCCGCGGGCTGTTAGGGTCGTGCCCGGAGGACGGCTCGGAACTTGCCTGCTCCAAGGCCGAGGTGATGACCCATGAAGCGTAGCCACGTATCGACCCAGATGGAGCCGCGGCCCATGTTCTTCGGAGAGGCGTTCCGGATGGAACGGCTGTTCGACCTCCGGACTCGCCAACTGATCGCACCCGTTGTGTCCTTATGGCCATCCGGCGCCGATGCTGTTCCCGTGCAGACTCGCCCCTCCCCGGGCTCGACCGTCCTGACCCGCACCGCCGCGTGCCGACTTCTGCCGCTCACGCGCTGCCCGTTTGCCGACGGAGAGTGAGCTCCGCTGCACTGTCTCCTCCACGAGGGAAGGTCGGGTGACCATGCGCTGCCGTACCGTGATGGGGCTCGAGAGGGAGATCGCCTGTGTTCGCGCCGGCTCCGGGACCGCCGCATCCGGAGGGTCAGGCACTGCTGCCAGCGACTGTCCAGCGACCTCGGCGGACATCGACCACCTCCTGCGGAGGATGGCGCACCCCGAGGACCTCCTGCGCCAGGCCAGGCCGACCGGTCTGGGTGTCGGGAGCCGACTCGTTCTGCCTGCCGGCATGGCCTATCGGGAGATCGGCCCTCACCTCGAGCTGGCGACCTGTGAGTGCCCGGACCCGGCGACCCTCGTCGCGGCCGATCTCGCCTTGCAGGCGGACGCCCGGGAAGCGGCCCCGGACTCGGGGCTGGGCCTCTTCGGCATCGGCAACGGGCTGGAGCCGCTGCGAGGAGCCGGACCCGTTGCCTCCGGGCGTGCTTGCCACTTCAACTTCTGGTTGCGAGAGCCACTGGCGGATGAGGCCTGGCTGACCTTGGCCAGCTTCGCTGCCGTGCGGCCACTCCTGGGTGGGGCCGGCGCCCTGTCGGCAGCCGCGACGGGTGGCCTCGAGCTCTCGGCTCGGGCTTCCTGGCTGGCCGCGTCAGCATCCCGGGCGCTCACTCCACGCACACTCGAGACTCTCGTCCACCCCGCTGCAGAGAGCCTCGGTTGCGGCCTCCGCCTGCACGACGTGGCCTGCGATCACACGGTGTCTCCGGTCTCGACCTTCCTCGCCACGGGGGCCACGGCCCTGGTGGCCCTGGCGCTGGCCCGCGCGGGCAGAAGGCAGTCTCGCCCCTGGTCCTCCTGCCTGCTGGTCGATCCGGTCGCCGACTTCCAGCGGGTCTCACAGCATCCGGAGGAGGACGTGAGGCTCGATCGTCTCGGAGGGCCCAGGATCAGCGCCGTGGCCCTGCTCGCGGAGTTCGCCGATCGCGTGGGGGCCTCCGGCGTCGCAGACTCTACGGTGCCCTGGGCTAGCGTGGTGCTCGACTTCTGGGGCGAGGTCCTCGAGGACTGGCGGCGGGTCCTGGGACACTGTCCTCCGACGGGAAGGGCCTTTCCACATCTCGACTTCCGCGCCAAGAGGGCGGCCTACGACGGCGCCCTGGCAGAGCGAGGGCTGCCTCGCGCTGCGCTGCAACCCCTCCTGGCGGCGGCCATGCGGGTCAGCCGGGTCCTGGGGTCGGCCTCCCAGCCGGGTCGGGGCTCTCCGCCTTCCCTCTCGCAGAGGGCAGGAGCGGCAGGCGAATCCGGAAACGACGGAGCGTTCGACTCCTGGAGCCGCGCCCGGGCGTTCTGGCGAGCGGCCGGCTCCGAAGATCGTCGGGCCGTGGAGAGAGACCTGGACCGGGCAGGGTTCCGGCCGACAGAGCTGGGCTCCCTGCTCGCGACGGCAGCCGAGATTGCAACGTTGGAGCTCTGCTACCATCGTCTGGACCACGGTCCGACGGCCGGCCTGTTCGAGCTCCCCGACAACACCGAGAGCACCCTTCCAAGCGTGGGCGGCGGCTGGTCTGCCGTGGTGCAGGCGATACGCACCCACGGTCCTCCGGCAGGGCGCGGCGCCCTGCGAGCTCGCTGGCTCTGGGCGGCTGCCGGCCCCTGCACGGTCCTCCACGGCTGGGATTTCATGATCTTCGAAGGGACCGTCGGCGGCGATGTGGTGATGCTCCTGCCGGACCCGACAGACGGCTCGCCCCGGGCCGAGGACACGGCTCGCCGCGTGCGCCGGCACGACTACGCGCAGCAGACGCGACAACACGCCGGAGCAGACATCTCGCCAGCCGGCGGCAGCCGGCGGCGGCTGTTGGTCGCACCGGGGTAGGCGGCCCATACCCCCGCTCGACGCCACGCGGGGAAGCGCAGCTCACGGCTCGAACGCGGGCTTGCATCCCAAACACTGGGACCCTGGCTCAGTCGTCGTCCTCGGGCTCTCCGGCCTCCTCACCTTCGAAGGGAGCACGCAGCTCGCTGTTCAGAAGCCGAGCGGCATCCTCCCGGTACGTCTTGCAGAGCCGGCGTAGCAGGCGGTGCAGGCGATTGTAGTACCCGTACCCGAGCAGCCTCGCGGTCGATTCCTTTCCGTCGGTGAGGGAGTAGGCCGCGTCGATCCACCTCATCTGCAGGAGGGCCAGCTTCTTGCCTAGATTGTACGTCGAGCCGGTGGGCAGCTTCTTCAGGACCTCGAGCGGCTCCTCGTCCGAGGAGTCAGTCGGAGAAGCATCGAACGGTCGGGGTTTCCAACCCGGGAGATGGCTGGGCTGGAGGCTGCCCTCGTCGGGCCGAGCGTGGATGAGCCCCAGGTCGATGACGTTGCGGAGCTCCCGGGCATTCCCCGGCCAGGAGTGTTCCTCAAAGAGTTCCATCAGGTGTGGCTCGATGACCATCAGCTTGCGCCTGCCCTGGCCGAGCTCCCCGTCCTTCGAGGTGAGCAGGAAGTGATAGGCCAGCACGCGGATGTCCTCGGGCCGCTTGCGGAGCGGCGGGAGAACGACCTCCACCGGTTTCAGGCGGTACACGAGGTCCTCGCGCAGGACCTTCTCGGCGACCAGCGTCTCCAGGGGCTTCTTCACACCCACGATGACGTTTCCCAGGAAGGGAAGGACCCCGTTGTCGTTCACCCGGGAGAACCTGCGGGACTCGATGGCGTTGAGAAGCCCTCCCTGGGCCGCCTTGTCCATCAGCTCGAACTCGTCGAGGAAAAGGTCTCCGCGTCGCGCGTGAGTCAGCCATCCAACTCGCTCGTACACGTTGCCGATCGTGTTTCTCGGGATCCCGAAGAGCATCACGAGTTGATTGAGCGGATCGCCCGACAGATAGGCACAGTTCTGCTCGATGAACGGATGCTCCTCATCGCCCTCGTCGTGGCGCAGCCGATGGATCTCCCGGGCCAGGACCTCCTTGCCGGCACCCGTCTCCCCCACGATCACGATGTGGTGATTCGAGCCGGCATAGGTGCGCAACTGCTGGTGCAGCTCGCGCATCACCCGCGAGCCGTAGACGAAGGCGTGCCGCCCGGTGTCGATACCCGCCGGCGGCACCGGCTCCGGCCGGCTCGTGCACGGCGCGCGAAGCGCGTGGCGCGAGCGAGCCTCCGCCAGCTTCTCGGAAATGGCGGCCAGGTCCTTCGGCCCGAGGATCGCCAGGGCCCCCATCTGGCGTGCCCAGAGCGCCACCTGTCCTTCCGGGTCGCGGCACAGAGCGATGACCTCGGTCTCCACGTTCTGCTGCCGCACCAGCCGGAAGGCCCGCACGGCGGGAGAGGTCTCGAGGGTCGACAGGCGCCTTGCGTCGGCCTCGGAGAGGCCCAGCACGAGCGGGCGCAGGTCCTCCCTCCGCCACTGCCAGGCACCCGGCCGCGAGCCAGGCATGGAAAGTCGGCTGCTCCCCTTGGGGCTCGAGACTTCGTCGAGCGCCTCGGCCCAGGGTTCGTCCAGGGCATCCTCGAACCAGTACTCTCCGAGCTCGGTCATACTTGGAATCCTCCGTGTCAGCAAGGCCCGTGGCCAGCGTAATCGCTTGGCGAGCGGAGCGCTCGCGTCGAGGGTTGCCCAAGGCCTCGGGTGAATCCGTATCACAAGCGCGAGTCCCGGGCAAGTCTGCGGGGGCCGGGGGAACGACGCCAAGAAATGGGAAGCCGCATGACTGCGACAGGCAACCAGGCGCGGTAGCGTGGGGGCTTGTCCCAATGGCATCAAATGCCTCACAAGGAGAGGCATGACAGAAGCCGGTAGGGTAGAAGCGGCATCTTGCCGCTTCCTCGGAGCCGGACGTGAGCCCGGCCGCCCAAAAAAGCGGCTGGAAGCCGCTTCTACCTTCTGGCGTGGCCATCGTTGCGGCCTCTCCGGCAAACCCATGGCAGGAGATGGCAACCATCACGAGTTAATGCCATTGGGACAAGCCCCCGCGCTACATGGTTCACGAGGCCAGTCGCAGATGTTGACCCACGAACCGCGCGCGCACCCCCTCCTCCCCGCCGCTCCTCTCCCCCGCCCTCTGCTACAGTGAAATCGACGAACCCGCGTTCTTCTCGGAGCCCACCGGAGTACCGAAAATGCCCAGCCGACTCGCCCCATTCCTGCCGCTCGCCCTCTCTGCCCTGCTCCTCTTCCCTCTCGCGGCCACAGCCTCCAGCCATCGCGAGGCGCCGCTCATCTGCCGCGACCCGGGCGCCGACGCCACCGACCTGTACGCCTTCCGCGTGACGGGCGATCGGATCTGCCTCATCGCCAACTACCTGCCGCAGCAGCTCCCGCAGAACGGGCCCGCCTTCTCGAAGTTCGACGACGACGTCCTCTACGAGCTGAAGATCTGCAACAACGGCGACGCGCTGCCCGAGTTCACGTACCAGTTCCGCTTCACGACGACGCTGGTCAGCGGCAACACGGGCCTGTACAACACCGCCCAGATCGACAGCCTCACCGACGCCGACTGGAACGTCAAGCAGACCTACACCCTCACCTACGTGCGCGCCGGGCAGGCCCCGCAGACCCTCGGCAGCAACCTCCCCTGCCCTCCCGTCAACGTGGGCCCCCGGTCCACACCCAACTACACCAACCTGGCCAACGCGGCGGTCCAGACCCTGGCCTCGCACAACAACGCCAAGGTCTTCTGCGGCCAGCGCGAGGACCCCTACTTTGCCGACCAGGCGGCGTTGCACGACCTGCTGGGGCTGCGGCCGTTCGTCACGCCGGGCTCCCTGGGCACCGACGGTTTCGCCGGTCTCAACGTCCTCTCGATCGTCCTCGAGGTCCCCATCACCCACCTCTCGCCGAGCGGAAACCTGACGGGCATCATCGGTGTCTGGACCACGGCCAGCCGCCAGGAGGCGACGATCCTGCGAGCCCGGCCGCCGCGGTTCTCCACCTCGCGTGGCGCCTGGGCCCAGGTCTCGCGCCTGGGCAACCCGCTCTTCAACGAACTGATCGTGCCCCTCAAGGACCGGGACAAGTTCAACGGCTCGAACCCCCGCGAGGACGCTCAGTTCACCACCTACGTGACCGATCCCGAGCCGGCCCGCCTCTTCAACCTGACGCTCGGGTTGCACGTGCCCCCCACTCCGCGCAACGACCTGGTGCAGGTCTTCCTGACGGGCATCCCGGGCGTCAACCAGCCGTCCGGCGTGCGCCCGGCCGAGGTGCTGCGGCTCAACATGGCCACCCCGATCACGCCCAGTCCCAACCCCCAAGGCTATCCGGCAGGCGACAGTCAGGGCTTTCCGAACGGCCGGCGCCTGACCGACGACGTGACCGACATCTTCCTGCGCTGTATCGGCGGGGCGCTGCTCACCACCTTCACCGAGACGCCCAACGGCAAGACCCTGTCGGACGGCGTCGATCGCAACGACGCGGCCGCCGGGGTCTTCCAGGTGACGTTCCCGTACCTGCAGACACCCGTGGCAGGGTTCAGGTAGGCAGCGCGCGTCCGTCGCTGGCGCCCCGGCCAGCACCGGCACCATCACCGCTGCAAGAAGGTGAGCCACGATTGGCCCTGCCGCCCGTGTTCCGAGACTGAGGAAAGACCCACTCGCACAATGGTAAGCTGGAAGTCGGGCCGCAGTGTGATGCGGAGGCGACGAGATGCCTTCCGAGCACGATCGCAGAATCCTCCAGCGTTTCAAGACACTGATGGCAGAGCGCCAAGTCCCGCTCTGCCAGACGATCCTCTTTGGCTCGCGAGCCCGCGGGGATGCCCGGGCCGATTCGGACTACGATGTGCTGGTCGTAGTTGAACGTTTGGATCCGCGGGTCCGGCGAACCATCAGCGACTGCGCGTGGGAGGCCGGATTCGACGAGGCGCTGGTCGTCGTTACCGTGCCCGTGGCGCGGCTCGACTTCGAGAGCGGGTTGTTTAGCCAGTCGCTCCTGGCGCAGGCCATCCGGCAAGAGGGAGTCGTCGTCTGAGCGAGGGGAGCCAGTCCCCTCTGACCGAGATTCGTGTGCAACAGGCCCGCGAGTGTCTCGAGGACGCGCACAAGCTCGCATCAGTCCGGGGCAGCGGACGATCGATCGTCAATCGGTGCTACTACGCCATGTTCTACGCAGTCCTGGCACTGCTCCAGACGGCAGGCCAGGCGCCGCGCAAGCACCAGGGCGCCATCAGCCTGTTCGACCGCGGTTTCGTGCACACGGGCCTGCTATCGAAGGACCTGTCCCGCGACCTCCACAGGCTCTTCGACGCCCGACAGGACGACGACTATCAGCGTCTCGATCCGGTTACTGAACCTGAAGTGCAGGACGCGCTGAGGGCTGCCGAACGGTTCTTGACGTCAGCATGCGAGTACTTGCAGCAGACAGGCAAGCGTCCGTTCCCAGACACAGCAGCGCCCAAGTGAGTCTCTTCACACGACGGAGCCATTCGCCGGCTGAGACTCCCTCCGCGCTGGCTCCAGCAAGCGTCTCGTGATCCTCTGCGTCGAGACAGACAGGGGTCGTGAGCTTGCCGGCCCTGCACTCACCCTGTGGGCCCGGACGCCGGCGTCGCCCAAATTGGGCGCCACAGCGGAGCGCTCTTCAGGACGAACGGGGAGGACGTGCCCTGTCCGGCTGGCCGAGCCGTGACGCGCCCGAGATCTTCGGTAGGACGGCGGGCCCCGGTCCGGGCGCCCATCGAGGATCCGGCGGTTCGAGCGTCACGCGCTCGAGGGCGAAGCTGCGCCCGCTCGGCTCGCACCCGCTGACGTTCAGCCAGTGGCCGTCCAGGTGCACCCGAGTGAAAGACGAGCCGTGCGGCGGCGTCAGGTGGCGTACCGTCCCGGTCCCAAAATCCAGCGCCACGACACAGCAGACGTCATGGAAGATCAGGAACCGCCCATCCGGGCTGAAGAAGGCCGTGGCGTCCGTTCCGTGCAGCTCGCAACAACCGTCGCAGCCTCGATCGAGTCGCAAGACCGCCGGTCCAGCTCCCGCCGGACTCGCGTCGAAGGTCTCGAGCACGGCTTTCCTGTGCCCATCCGGCGACTCGAGAACCGCGAGCTGGGTGAAAGGCCTCGTGTCGCCGGAGGGTTCCGGTTCGTCTTGGCGCTCGCGCGGAAGAAAGACGAAGCCAACCACGACCAGACCTACTACCACCGCACTTCCGAGAAGCCACATCCACGACGCTCCGCTGCCCATCGAGTTGCGACCGGCTCCGTCTGCCGCCGGCTCGACGATAGCACAAGACACCGGCGCGGCCAACGGGCTGGGCACGGAGGGGGTGCGTTGGCGGTTCGTGGGCCGAGGACCGCGTCTCCTGCCATGGATTTGCCGGCGAGGCCGCAACGATGGCCACGCCGCAAGGTAGAAGCGGCTTCCAGCCGCTTTTTGGGCGCCCGGTCACGCGACGGCGACCTGCCCGGACCTGTGGAAGCGGCAAGATGCCGCTTCTACCTTTCCGACACCCGTCATGCCTCTCCTGACGCTGGATTTAATGCCATTGGGCCGCGCCTTCATCCCGTGGTGGAAGGAGATGGACCACTTGAGAGGCCAGGACTGGCCGGAAGGCTAGCAGTCTCGGTCTGACAAGGAGCTGACCGGCCTGCTTCGAGATCGCTGTACTGGTCGGCATCTTCGGGCAACCGGGCAATCTGGCACGGCCCTTGATTAGGGCCCGTCCGTGCGTGAGGACGGCTCGCAAAACCGGAGCCGCGGTCGGGAAGAGCCAGAGGAGGCGAGGGCGACATGTGGATGCGGAAGACGCTCGTTGGACTGGGGACGCTCGTTGCATTGCTGTCGACCGCCTGCTCGTCGAACCTCCCGCAGAACCAGACCTTCGCGACCCGGGCCGACTTCGAGCGGACCATCGATCAGCTCAGGGTCAGCGGCACCGACGTGCCCGCGGAGTGGAAGGCCGCGATCAAGGAAGCGTCCCGGGAGGTCTGCGGCGCCTATATCAACCGCGCCAACACGCTCCTGCGGATCCGCGGGGACCTGGCAGACGGTATCACGAAGAAGTACTTCAAGGTCTACATGACGAAGTACTCCTGCCGGGCCGATGGGATGAAGCAGATCTGCCAGAAGGTCGTTCGTGACCTGATCAAGGCAGGAGAGAACCAGGGATTCGGGACCTCCCACAACAACAACGGCTGGCTCTACCTGGAGGCCGCCGACCCCACCAACTTCAGTGGACAGACCCGCGGCGCGAGCGGGGCCCAGAGCCTCAGCTACAAGCAACCAGTGTCCGACGTCGACTTCGGCGACCTCCGCAACCAGTAGCTGCCCTCGGCACCTATGCAACCGGCCCGTCGAGGGCGGACGGTCCGCAAGGTGGAAGCGGGTTCACGCCGCTTCCTGGGTGTCGTCGCCAGAGCCGTGGCGCGGCTGGGGAGCAGTGCAGAGAAATGGGAAGTCGCATCACTACAGGCGCCAGGAAAGGACTCTCAACCCAGAGCCACGGAGGCACAGAGCCACAGAGACGCCTTTTCTGGTCTGAGTTCTCTGTGTGTCCCTGGTTCTCCGTGCCTCTGGGTGTTGTCTGGTCTCCCTGGCCCAAAGCAGCGGTGCGGACCCCCTCTGTCTGCATCGCTCTCGGAGCGAAGAGCCGCGGCCCGGTCGTTCGGCGCCGTCCCGGGCTACCAGCGGATTCTCGGAGTCGTCGTCAGGGTGCAGTTCGAGTCTCCGGACCAGGTACGGGCTTCCGGATGCGCGGGGTTCCTGCGTCCCGCGGGTAGCCAAGGGGCCTGACACCCTCCAGCTCTCGCGCGAGCGCATCAGCATCGTAGACCTTCCGCAGTGCCTCCGGGATGGCCGAGGAGTGGACCGCCAGCGCGCGGGCCCGGACGTCGGTGTAGAGGTAGTCGAGGACCAGTGAGTGGAGGTTGCCGTCGAAGATGAGGCCGACGACCTCGCCTTCCCGGTTCACGACCGGACTGCCGGAGTTGCCCCCGATGATGTCGGCGGTGCAGACGAAGTTGAACGGGACATTGAGATTCAGTCTGTCCTTTCGGTCCAGCCAACGCTGCGGCAGGTGGAACGGCGGCGCGTACTCGTGTTCGGCCGCCCTCTCGTAGAGGCCGGAGAAGGGGACCTCGTACGGAATCTGCTTGCCGTACTCTTCATATCCCTTGGCGACCCCGAAGGCGAGGCGCAGCGTGAACGTCGCGTCCGGGTAGGTCGAGGTGCCTTCGACGGCGAACTTGGCCCGGGCAATCCTGTCGTAGGCTTGCCTCAGCATCTCCTTGACCTGTTCGTCCCAGACCTTGCGCAGGGCCCTCGCTTCGGGATCGATCGCTCGGGCCAGCTCCACCATCGGGTCGTCGCACGCGTCCACTCTCTTCTTGCCGCCGTCGTACAGCTTCCTCCGGAAGGCGACGTCCTTCAACCGGGTCCCGCGGACCAGCTCGACCGCCCTGGCCCCCGGTGACTTGCCTCGCAGTGCCTTCCTGACCGAAGGATGGTCGTGGCCCAGCAGCTCGGCCATGAACGCGAGCGAGTCGGCCAGCTTCAGCTCCTCGAGATCGTCATAGATCGGGCGCTCGGAGAACAGGCGCAGCTCGAAGGACGCCTTCTCGGAGTCGGAAAACTCCTCCAGCCGCTCGTTGTTCGGCTTGCGGCGCTCGTCGGCGGCGCGAACGAGGGCCCGGGCGTAGCCGAACAGGCTGGAGGCAAAGCCGCCTCCGCCCTCGAGCATCGTGTACGGCACCAGGTTCCTGGCACGGACCCTCTGGATTCGGGCTACCTGGTCGAACGCCTCCAGGGCCCCCGCCAGTTCGCTCCGCTTGGCGAGCTCCCCGCGGAGCTTCTCCTCGGCTGCCCTCTTCTGGTCCATCAACTGAGGGTCCAGCAAGCCTGCCTGATCGCCCGTCATCTTCTTGCGGCCGTTCCGGACGCCGAACAGCTCGTCACCGGCGCGACGAGCGTTCTCCAGGCTGCGGGCCGACCACGAGGTGAGGAGCACCTCCCGGCGAAAGATCGCCCTTTCCGTGAACGGGTTTCCCACATCCCTGACGAATTCCAGCTCCGCCACCGTGTCGAGCCGTTCCGTCTTGCCGGGATGCCCGACCACGAACACCAGCTCGTTCTCCTTGGCCCCACCCTCGCTCCATCTCAAGTAGTGTTGCGGCTGCAACGGCTTCCCGTCCTCGTAGACGCGAAAGAGGCATACGTCGAGGTCGAAGCGGGGGTACTCGAAGTTGTCCGGGTCCCCGCCGTAGAACGTCGCCTGCTGCTCCGGCGCGAACACCAGCCGCACGTCGGTGTATCGCTTGAACCGGTAGAGGTGGTAGCGGCCGCCCCGGTAGAGCGTGATCACGTTGCTCCGGAGCTTGGTCTTTTCCAGGGAGTCCTTCTCGAGGTCGGCGAGGACCGCCCGGCGGGCCTTGAAGGCCGCCTCGGCGCCCATGCTCGGCTCGACCGCTGCCTGGACCTGGTCCGTGACGTCGACGATCTCCATCAGCACGTTGAGCTCGAGATCCACGGCCTTGACCTCCTGGTCGCGGGTCGCAGCCAGGAAGCCGTCCTTCACGTAGTCGCTCTCTTTCGTCGAGAGCTTCTGCAGGGTATCGAGGCCCACGTGGTGATTGGTCATCACGAGGCCGTCGGCGGAGACGAACGAGCCGGAGCCCCCGGAGTTGAACCTCACGGCCGACTTCTGGACGTGCTCGAGCCAGCTCTTGGTCGGAACGAAGCCGTATCGGTCTTTCAAGATCGCGTTCGGCGGGTCGCTGAAGAGCCACATGCCTTCGTCGGCTCGGGCCGCCATCGCGACCGACAGCAGGAAGACAATCACCAGGAAACGAGCGGAGACTCCAGGGTTCATGGTCGCCAACGCTTTCAGTTGTCCGGGGCCGTCCAACGGTCGTGCGGAGCCGCGGCGCCCGGCGCCCCGTCGCGTTGGAGCGCCGCAGCTTGGTCGCACGATGTTACACCGTCCGGCCGTGGCGAGCCCAGGCTCGCGAGCGGTGAGGGGAGCGACGCAGAGAGTTGGGGGCCGCATGACTGGGTACGTGGTCCTGGGAGTCGTGGCGCGGGCGCTTGCCGACCGCAGAGGTCGACGGACCGCTTTCCAGGCGGGGGACAAGCAGGTCTTGAGCCTGTCGAAGGGTCCCCGCGTACCACCACTCACGAGGCCAGTTGCAGATGTTGACCCATGAACCGCGCGCGCCCCGGGCCGGGTCGTCGTCTACGGCCGGCGGTGTTGTCTGGTATCCTCGGAGGCTGCGGCCCGGCCGGGGCGTGTGGCGCACGGCGTCGGCGGGCTCCCGTATCAAATGTTCTTCGTGAGCAGTGAGCAGGACTGGCTCTGGCCCTCGCGTGCGGGGATGCCCGAGGAGGTGCTCTCCTGGGCCAGCCGCGAGGCGTGGCCTGCGCGCACGGCTTCCGAGTGGCTCGAGATCTGGCAGGCCTCGGGCGAAGTGGCAGACCTGCAGGAGGCCCTGGAGGCCCATCCGGAATTCGTTTCTCTGCGTGGCCCCGGGGGAACTGAGGCAGTGCGCTACGCTTCCCGGCGCGCGTTTCTGGATGCCGTTGTTCGGGCGCTGGGCCGCTGGTGCGAGCTGGACTCTTACCAGCCGCTGACCCAGTGGGGCACCGGAGTGATGCGCTTGCTGGTAGGGGCTGGCGGGTTCTCGCCGGAGCCTCTGTGGCAGGCCATGTCGGAGTTGCAGGTCGCGCCCTGGCCCGAGCCGACCGGCGGCGACCCTGAACCGGCCGCCGGCCATTGCTGGGATCGAGTCCTGGCTGGCCCGCCGGCCAACGGCCTGAGGGCGCGCTTCCGGCTGGCCCGAATGCTGAGACTGGAGCCGGAGGTTCGCCTGAACCTCACGGAAGCGAGGCCAGTCGTCGAGCTGTCCTGTTTGGCGTTCAGCGGGGCCAAGCCTCTGCGATGGGCGGACGCCCTCGAGGCGTTGTCGGAGGCGCGGAGGCTTGTTGTGAACGGGCGAGTCTGTGGTGAGTGGACCTTCGACCAGCTCGGCGCGATCCTGGGCATCTCCAGAGAGCGGGCTCGTCAGCTCGAGGTGCAGGGGTGGCGTCAGTTGCGCTGCCCTCCTCGACGGGCCGCCCTCGGCAGGGCGGTCGCGGGGTTGCTCGGCTCCCTGCGCTCACCGCTGGTCTTTCGCCCCGACGCAGGCTGCGTGGCCCTTGCTCCGATGTTCGACCAGTCGATCAGGTCCTCGACGATCGTCAGCATGTGCTCTGGCCTTGCGTTCGTCGACTTCGAAGACGTGAACGGACTGCTGACCTTGGTGACCCCAGGTCGTGCCCCAGCCTTCGAACAGCTCCGCGTCGCGTCGGAGCGCAAGCAGTGGCGAACCCCCTCGTTTCTGGAAAGGTCTCGCTGCAGGCACGCAGGCAGGCCACCGGGCTGCCGCCTGGGCGTCCCGTATGGGGGCGACTACGACCTCTTGAGAGGCCCAGGCGGGGACTTCCAGGTGCGACTGGCGCTGCCTCGGAGGGACCTGAGAGGGTGGAGGAACCACTTCAATCGCCGGTGGGGAGATACCCCCAGTTCGCCCCGGGGACTGCCGCCCGAAGGTCTCAGGATCCAGGCCGCATTTGCTCGTGGCCGGGGAGCTGGGCTCTGGCACCTTGCGTCTGTGGAGACCTGTGCTGCTCTTCCCCCCTGGGCGGCGTTCTGGCGCGAGCTGGGCCATCTGTTCGTGGTGCGGTTGTGCGAGCTGAGTGAGTGCGCGCCCGACCGGCGCGCGAGCCTGACCGTGCCGCCGCCGCTGGACTGGTTGAAGGCCCTGTGCGGGGCGGCGCCGGTGGTCCGCCCCGCCGCGAGCGGGAAGGCTGGATGCGGCGGGGCCTCACCGGGCGGCCTGTACGTGGACGGCACGGACCATCCGGTCACACTCGACGAGCTGCTCGAGTTGTGGAACGAGCTTCAGGCCCACGTCCGCACCGAGACCCGGAACTTCCCCGGGACGCTCCAGGACTTCCTCGATAGCCGCCGGAGGGGCTGGCATGTCTTCGGTCGGGTCCACCTCTGGCTGTCCGAGGCCGACCCGGCGACCGCGTTGCCGTTTCACTTCCGCGCGACCTACGCGACCGCTTCAGGCACGCAGGGACGAGAAGCTCACCGGCCGCTGGAAGAGGCACTGGCCTCGGATGTGGCCGCAGGCGAGGTCCTGGCGCTGCGGGCCATGACCGCACCGCTCGCCCGCGCGAGTGAGAGAAGTGGCGAGCTACGACGTCTCGTCGAAGAAGGCCGGATCCTGAGAGATGGGTCCTGGAGTGCCGAAGCCGCCTACGGCCTGCTGTCCAACCTGCGCGCAGCCCTTGAAAGCGGGTTCGAGGTCCACGTGCCCGATTGGTGGCAAAGACCCGATCGCCCCAGACCGCGGGTGAGGCTGCTGGTTGGCAACCGGCAAGCTCCCTCCCTGGGGCTGGACGTTCTCTTGGACTTCTCGGCGGAGGTGGTCCTGAACGGCGAACCCCTCTCCGAGAGCGAGCTCGAGGCTGTCCTGAGGGCGGCGCGGGGACTGATGTTCCTGCGAAATCGCTGGGTGGAAGTCGACGGCAAGAGCTTGTCGCAGGTGCTGGAGCGCTGCCGCCAGGGCGGCGCTGGCGGTGGCCGCATGACGATGCTCGACGCCCTGCGCCTGATCGGCAGGAGCCATGGAACTGGCCGGGCCCGAGAGGCCGACGAGCTCGAAGCCTGGTCTTTGCCCGAGGCCGGTCCGTGGATGACGCGCGCCATCGAGACCCTGACCCATCCAGGTTGGATGCTCGGCGGCGAGGCGGCGCCCGACAGCGCCCTTCCTTTGCGCCCGTACCAACGGGTCGGGCTGGCCTGGTTGGCCCGGTTGTACCAACTGGGATTGGGCGGATGCCTGGCTGACGACATGGGCCTGGGGAAGACGGTTCAGGTCCTCGCCCTTCTGGACTGGCTGAAACGGCAAGGCGAGAGAACGGCGCATCTCCTGGTCGTGCCCTCTTCGCTGCTCGCGCACTGGGAGGACGAGTTGCGGCGATTCGTTCCCGCGCTCACCGTGCGGGTGGCCCACGCCTCGGCGCGGCCCAGCGAGGAGCTGCTCGACGGAACGCTGTCTCTCGACGGGGTGGACCTGGTCGTGACGAGCTACTCCCTGGTCCCCAGGCTCGAGTGGCTCTCGAGGACCCGGTGGGGCTTGATCGTCCTCGATGAGGCCCAGTACATCAAGACGCCCGAGGCCCTGTCGACCCAGGCCGTCAAGCGACTGACTGGACGGTGCCGGCTGGCGCTTACGGGGACACCCATCGAGAACCACCTTGGTGATCTGTGGTGCCTGTTCGACTTTCTCAATCCTGGACTGCTCGGCTAGCCCGACGAGTTCGACCGGTTCCTGGTGCGCCCGGAGCGCGAGTCGCAGGACCGTTATGCTTCGCTGCGCCGCCTGACGGCACCCTACGTCCTGCGCCGTCGCAAGACAGACCCGGCCATCAGTCAGGAGCTGCCGACCAAGACAGAACTCGAGGTCCACTGCCATCTAACGAAGCTCCAGGTGGCCCTGTACCAGCAGGCCGTCGACGAGCTGGCCGCGGTGGTCGAGGCCGCCTCCCCCGGGGAGCGTGTCGGGTGCATCCTGGCATCCCTGCACCGATTCAAGCAGATCTGCAACCACCCCTCGCACTGGCTCCAGGACGGCCGATACGATCAGGCCGACAGCGGCAAGTTCTTGCGGCTCCGGGAATTGGGCGAGAGGCTCGCCGACCGAGGAGAGAAGGCGCTCGTTTTCACGCAGTACAAGCAGATCGCGGAACCGCTGGCCGATTTGCTGGCGCCCGTGTTCGGAAGACGAGGTCTGGTCATGTCCAGCGAAGTGGACTTGAGCCAGCGCCGCGGCCTGGTGCACAGGTTCCAGCACGACCCGAAGGCTCCCTTTCTGGTCATGACGCTCAAGACGGGCGGCGCGGGGCTTCACCTGACGGCAGCCTCGCACGTCATCCACTTTGACCGCTGGTGGAACCCCGCCGTGGAGAACCAGGCCACGGATCGGGCCTTCCGCCTCGGCCAGAGCAAGAACGTGTTCGTCCACAAGTTCCTCTGCATCGGGACTCTGGAAGAGAAGATCGACGCCCTGCTCAAACGCAAGCTATCGCTCTCCGAGCAGGTGCTGGCCACCGAGGACGAGGCGTGGCTGACGCGGATGACCAAGGACGAACTGCTCGCCACTGTCACGCTCGACCTCCAGCGAATGATGCTGGTGGGAGAAGAAGCCTCCTGGCAGAGCGCTTCCAAATGAACGTGCCGGAGATGGAACCACGAAGGCCCCAGGACACAGAGGGCGGCACAGGGGGTTTGACCTCTTCCCTTGGTGCTTCTCTTGGTGTCCTCGTGCCTTGGTGGTTCGACATGGCGCCTGACGCAGCCTTGTGAGGTTGCTTCAGAAACGACTCACTACCGGCGTCCTCGTCCCCTTCCGCGCCCTCGCCGCGCCCAGACGCCCGCGCCGAGGCCGGCGGCCGCGAGCGGTGCCAGGGCCAGGCCGCCGACTGCTAGCTTGAGGTCGCGCGCCGTCATCTCGAGGCGAGCCTCGGGCGGAGCGTTCCTCTCCTCGCCTGCGAGGACCTCGCGCTGGGCCAGCCACGTGATCGAGTTCAGCACCAGGTCCAGGTTGCTGTACTTGTTCGTGTACTGGTTCTGGACGAAGTCGGCGTCGCCGATCACGACGAGCTTGGCGGCCTTGCCGTCCTTCCAGGTCGTCGGGTCCTGCAGCAGGACCGCGCCGATCGTCACGGGGCCGGCCAGGTCTTCGCCCTGGTCGTAGCGGGTATAGAGGGTCCTGTCCGTCTCCGCCCAGCTCGTCTCCTCGCCCATCGAGCGGACCAGCGGCGCGTAGAGGACCTTCCTCTTCTCGTTGCGGTTGAACGAGATCGAACGCGGCCGGATGTAGAACGTGATGCCGAGACCCTTGACGATCTTGTCGTGGTCGGGGTAAGTGCTGACGGCGGGGCAGCCGAGGTCCTGGCCCAGGTGGTTGGAGAGGTCGACCACCACGTCGTCCCCGACGTGAACGCCCCACTCGTCCAGGACCTCGTTCCAGGAGGGGTTCATCCGGCCTTCCTGGGCGGTGGGAGTGCCGCCCGCCGTCCGGAAGGCCGACTCGACCAGGAAGAGGACGTGTCCGCCGTCCTGCAGGTAGCGGCGAATCTCGCGGTACTCCTCTTCACCAGGAGTGGTGCGGGCCCCGGCGATCACCAGCACGCGGCAGTCGGCCGGGATCTTCCCCGCCGTCGCCAGCTCGAGGCTCTCGACCCGCAGGTTCAGCTCCTCCAGCGCGGCGGCCAGCTTGCCGAGGCCCTCGGGCGACTTGCTCTTCCAGTCGTACTCGTCGTGACCGCGCAGGAAGTAGACCTTCGACGCGTCGTTCGCGGTCCGGTAGAGGGCCGCCGCCAGCCGGTTCTCGTCCAGCGGCGTCTCGGTGCAGTCGAGCTGCTCTCGAGACTTGCCGGCCTGAATGAAGACTCGCTTCTCGCTGACATCGATCTTGTTGCCGAACTGGGCGGCGTAGCCCAGGTTCTGGACGGGGTCGAGGACCTCGGTCGCGACCCGGCCGCCCGATCTGCGAGCGAACTCGTCCAGGAGGTCCGTCAGGGCCTCGGGGGCGAGGCCGGGATGGAAGGCGGTGACCTTCACGTTCTGGTTGAGGCCCGCCAGGACCTCGAGCGTCCGCTGACTCAGCGTGTGGCTCGAGAGGCGCGTGAGGTCCCAGCGCAGGTTGCAGCGGCGGGCCGCCCAGTTGGCCCCGGCCACCAAGGCGAAGGCGACGCCCAGGAGCAGGGTCGCCCGGAGGATGCGAACGGTGGGGTTTCTCTTTCCGTGGCTCATCTGGATCGTTCCTTTTCGGGTCGCAACGGTGGCGGGACGTTTACTCCCGGCTGCTCTGGTGCCAGACGGTCAGGGCCAGGGCCAAGGGCGTCAGGGTGGCGAAATAGACGAGGTCTTGCGTCTCGATCAACCCGCGGGCCATCGAATTCATGTGGGCCCCAAGGCCGAAGCTGGTGACGGCGGTCCCCCAGCCGTCGGGCAAGTACGGCCCAATCAGGGCCAGCGCGTACAGACCGAAGGCAGCGGCGTACGTCAGGAGTCCCGACACTGCCTGGCTCGACGTGAGCGAGCTGGCCAGGAGGCCGATTGCCAGCAGGAGGCCGCCTTCGAGCATCAGCCCCACGTAGCCCGCGACGACCGGCCAGCGATCGGGGGCTCCGTAGTACTCCAGGACCGCATAGAAATGGAACGTCGCGGCCACGAGCATGGCGAAGACGGTCATCAGTCCCAAATACTTGCCCAGGACGATACCAGTGCGAGAGACGGGCGCGGTGCGCAGCAGCTCCAGCGTTCCCGAGCGCCGCTCCTCGGCCAGCGCCCCCATCGTGAGGATGGGGCAGATGGTCAGGAACAGGAACTCCATGATCTTGAACATCGAGCGCATGCTCGCTTCGCGGCCGTCAGCGAGGAGCAGCCCGAAGAAGTGCGTGAAGAGCGCGAGGCCGAGGCCCAGGATCACGTAGGCCCGAAGGGAGACGACGAAGGAATAGAGTTCGCGGAGGGCGATGGCGAGGATGGGGGTCATGGGTGGCGGGGTGGCGGGGGGGCGGGATGGATG
>JACQZL010000124.1 GCA_016213865.1 Candidatus Rifleibacteriota bacterium | reverse complement strand
TCCCAACCGCCAGAAGAGCGGCACCGATCGGATGGAGCCGTCGACGTCGGGCTTGACGTTCGAGAACCCCAGCCCACGGAACTGCCGGACGAAGAGCGGAATGGGGGGTTGGAAGTCATCGCTCGACGCCATCTCGCTCAGGCGGTCATCGGCGAAGCGCGCCAGCGAGTAGTGGTCCCGCACGGCCTGCTGGCTGCTGGCTTTCGCGAAGAACTTGCGCATGAACTCCTCGTAGTTCGCGGCGTTCTTGATGGAGAGCGACTTGACGACCCAGTTGACGACTTCCTCGAAGGTCGCCGTGGGGGACTCCCTGACTGCCTTGCCGATCGCCTCCTGGAGGACCCCCTGACGGGCGGTTTCGACCTCCCGGCTGACCCACTCCGGATCAAAGCCGAGGTCCTTCGCGGCGAGCGACGAGGGGGCCTCCACGTGCTGGCGCAGGTAGACTCCCAGCTTGGCCCGCTCGTAGAGCCTGAGAGAGTCGCGGGCCTTGCGCAGGTGCGCCGGCAGCTTCTCGAAGGGCGTCTCGGGATGTTCCTTGAGGAACGCCTCGATTCCCTTCAGGCGGTTCAGTTCGTCGACCAGGACCCGCGCGAAGGGCTCTTGCACGAAGAAGACCGAGTAGACGTTCCCGCACTTTCTGAGCGAATCGGCGAAGACCAGGTCAGGGTTGACGATCGCCTGCTCCAGCTCCGATTGGAGACCGCGCACCTGCAGATCGACGTAGCCCTTGAGCCCCTCGAGTCCGTTTCCGGCCGTCGTCTGGTCGAACTTCCGGGAGAGGTCCCGCTGGACGTTGTTGACGGTCTCGATGGCCCCCTGGCGGAAGACGTCGAGGGTATGGAGAAAGCCCTGCCCCGATATCGTCTCCTTGAGGACTCGGGGGCTCTCCTCGGGGAACTCGATGTCCAGGAAGACCGTCTTGGCGCCGAATCGCCTGAGGGTGGAGACGATCTGCGCGAAGTGGGATCGCGGCCACGGCCAGCGCCCGAACTTGAGCAGACTGGCGTCGTCGATGTTCATGTAGATGACCTGTGCCGCCGTCTGCCGCTGGGGCCTGAAGACGAGGCGGAAGTCGTACGTCCAGAGCTCCGCCAGCGCGTGGAAACGGGTCGACGACAGGCCGTAGGTCACGATGATGACGGCGCAGATGATCGCCAGTTCCGCCATCAAGGCTTGTCGCTGCTTTCTTATGCGAGAAGAGGATTCTGCCACGTGCTCCTCCCGGTCCGGCCCCGGTCTGCTGCAGTATACACGGAGCGCGGCGCCCGCGCTTCGCTCGGTCCGGGCGGGAGTGCAAACGCAGATCGTGGGGAGCCGTATCGCGGGGTGCGTGGTCCAAGGAGTGGTAGCGCGGGCCCCCTTCGACAGGCTCAGGACATGCTTGTGGCCCGCCGGGCGAGGAGGTCCGCTCCACGGGCGGGGGATAAGCCCAATGGCATTAAATCGTGATGGTTCCCATCTCCTGCTATGGGTTTGCCGGCGAGGCCGCAACGATGGCCACGCCAGAAGGTAGAAGCGGCTGTAGAAGCGGCTTCCAGCCGCTTTTTGGGCGCCCGGTCACACGACAGCGACTTGGCCGGACCTGTGGAAGCGGCAAGATGCCGCTTCTACCCTACCGGCTTCTGTCATGCCTCTCCTGGTGAGGGATTTAATGCCATTGGGACAAGCCCCCGCGCTACTGAAGCGAATGGCGGCCACCTTTCGTTTTTCCGCGAGTTGCCATCGCACCCGGCCTCCGTCTGGAGCTTGTCGTTCGGCGGCTCGCTTCCTATAATTCTGGCATGCTCTTCCGAGACGGTTGTTTTGGCATGCACTCGAACTGGGTCCGGTATCTTCGGCTCGCGGTCGCAGCGGTCCTCCTCGTGGCTTCTTCGATCGCAACGCCTCTCCTGGCTCAGCCGAAGGAGGAGACGCTCGAGCCGATCGACTTCGGGGCGCAAGGCAGCTTCGGAGGCACCATCACGATCCGCGACGTCCTTTCGGGTGACCTCGAGGGGACCGTCTGGGCCGAGTCCGGCGGGAGGCGCTCCGTCCTCTTGACGCGCAAGGGGTACGCTGTGGCCGAGTTGCAGCCCGCCATTTTCGGCGGCGGCAAGATGCTGGTCGTCACCTGGGCCAGCGGCGGAAAGGGCAAGCACGTCATCCCCGAGGTCTATCGCCCGGTGGGTGGCAAGCTGGAGCTGGTCTGGGGTCCCTTCGCCGAGACGCCGCTCTACGAGGGCGAGGTGTCGATCGAGGGCAAGGCGCCCGCGCAGAGGCTGGTCCTGCAAGAAGCGCTGGTCTTCCACACGTTCGTTCCTCCCCATGTCACCAAGACGACGACCTACGTCTGGAAGCAAGGGGCGCTGACGCTCGCGCAGTCCTCGTACTCGGAGGCGACGACCCCGCACCAACTGGCGAACCTGGCCTACGAGCGCTTCCGCGCCGGCGAGTACAAGCGAAGCCTCCGGCTGTACCTCGAGGCGCTCGAGAAGGGCGACTTCCGGGAGGATCCCGAGTTGGCCGCGGCGCTCGACTTCGCCGTCGCGGCGGGCTTCTCCAAGCTGGGCGACCTGCGCCAGCAGCGCCTGTACCTCAAGAAGGTCACCGACAACTACCCGGACACCTCCTACGCTCAGCGAGCGGCCGACAAGCTCCTCAAGATGAAGGCCGTCGAGCCCGGAAGGAAGAGACCGTGAATCGCTCCCTGCTCTGCTCCTGCCTGCTCCTTTGCCTGGCGGCGCCCTGCCTCCAGGCGGCCTCCGACGGCGTCACTTACGACGGGCTGACGACCCTGACCCGGCCCGACGGCTCGACCCCGGCCGGCTCCGAACGCGTCGTCGTGCGCTCGGACGGTCGATACTACGCCTACGATGGCACCGAGCTGTTTGCCGAGATCTCGCGGAACGTCTACGGCGATCCGTCGCTCTGGTACCTGATCTACAGGCAGAACCAGGACCGGTTGGAGCCGGGCTCCACGGCAGGCCTGGAAAACGGCAAGCTGTTGCTGCGCCTGCCCGAGCCTCCCGAGAAGCGGGTCGTCGCGACCGGCACGAGAAAGCAGGTCCGCGTCATGCCCGGAGACACGTTCATGACGCTGTCGCAGCGGCTCTACGGCACGCCCAAGTACTGGCGTGGGCTCTATCTGGCCAATCGGGATCGCCTGCCGGATTCCACTTCGCCCTTCAGGCTCTTCGGCCCGGGCGAGACGGGCACCAAGCTCTTCGACCTCCCCGAGGAGGCCCAGGTAAAGGCACTGACGGAGTCCTTCGACTATGAGTTCGGGCGCCCCTCGACGACCAGCGTCGATTCCGGCCCTCGTGCCCCCGAGTCGACTCCCGACCTGACGGCCGTCTCGACCACGGGGCCGGCCGGCCCGACTTCGACTTTGACGCCAGGACGGGGGAAGGGCAACCTGACCGTGCGCACGGGCGATCTGTCCGTGGTTCGTACCAGCGGCTCGGACGACTCCGCGGCCGTCGATCCGCTCGCCTACCGCAAGACCCCCAACGCGATCGCGTCACTCGATATCCAGTCTGCCAGCCAGATCGGCGAGCGGGAAGCAAAGCTCATCCTGGAGGGGACCGGGCTGATGAAGCCCGGGGAGTCGGTCTCGGCGGGGCTCAAGAAGATGTACCGCGGCTACACCTATCGGCGGGGCGGCGGGGCACTCGACAACGCGGCCAAGCAGCGGCTCTTCCGCGAGTACACGCTGCTCAAGACGGCGCTCAACCGCTGGGGCAAGTACCCGACCATCAGCGCCAAGGCGACGCCGCAACTCTTCGAGACCTGGCTGCGGGACGCCTGCCTACAACGGCGGAACGCATCCGCCGGCCTCGAGCTACCGGTACGCCGCGGAGATCCAGCGGCGCGCGGCCTCCATGTGACGCTCGAGTGACCGGTGCCGCTCTTGTCGCCCTTGCGGCGCACGGCCGGTCCATCCCGACCTCGCCAGAGGATGAGCAAGCCAGTGCCCCTCGCGGGCGGGTTCCCCGAGCCTGTGGCTCCCGGCCCCCGGAGCAGGCTCCCCGTGGCCCTCGCGGTGGCGACGGCGGTGGGCTTTCTGCTGGCCGACCGGTTGCCGCAGGGGGCGACCAGCGTCCCGTGCGACGATTCCTGGATTCACCTCTCCTATGCGAGGACCTTCCTCGAGACGGGGCGCTGGGCGCTGACCGCCGGGGCGCAGTCGACGACAGGCACCACGGGCTATCTGTGGGCCGTCCTCCTGGCGGCGCTGATGGGGCTTGGTCTCTCGCCCCAGATGGCTGCCCTCGTACCGGGGGCTGGCTGTTTCGTGGGGGTGGTCTGGCTGTGGGGACGCCTGGTCCGGCGAGCGGGCGTGGCCGGGCCGTTCGACACGATCTCCACGTGCGCCGTGGCTCTGTCGGGGAACCTCCTCTACCTGAGCGCGAGCGGGATGGAGGCGGTGGCAACGCTCTTTCTGGCGATGCTGGCGTTGGACCGGCAAGCGGTCGGGGACGCTCGAGGCGGGGGCCTGGCCGCGGCCGCGCTGGCGGTGACGCGGCCGGAGGGAGCGGCACTCGGGGGCGTGCTGGCGCTGGTCGAACTGACCCGGCGACGAAAGGCCGGTGCGCGGGCAAGTTCCCGGGCTGTGCTCATGGCTGCGGGGCGAGGGATGGTTCCCTCGGCCGCGGGTCTGGCGTTGTTGATGTCGCTCAACACGCTCGTCGGCGGGCATGCGATGCCCGACACGTACCAGGGGCGCCGGTGGCTGGCGAACCTGCCTCCCGGCCTGCAGTGGTCGCCCGCCGAGCTGGCCGCGGGCGCGGTCAAGTACGCTCGCGAGTGGTGGGAGGACCTGCGCGACAACACCTATTCGCTGGCGTTCGGCGACTACCTGCGGGAAGGGCCTGGCGCTGTGGTCGACGCCCACGTTGCCGGACTCCTGGCGATTCTGTCGGCGGCCGGACTGGTCCGCGCCGCGACGTGTGGGGGGCTGTGGCCGCTGACGCTCTATGCGCTCGTCCACAACCTGGCGTATGCGGTCCTGCTGCCGACCCCCAGCGCGGCGGGTCGCTATCAGCCGGTGAACCTGCTGCTGGCCTCGGCGCTTCCCGCCGTCGGCGCCTGGGCACTGGCCACCTGGTTGAGCTGGTGGCTCCGCCGGCGACGTCCCCGGGCCTCGAAGCCGCCAGACAGTCTGCGGACCGACCGGCCGTTCGCGGTCCTGGCAGTGTTGCTCCTGGTCCCGGCTGCCTTCAACGCCGGCATTTGGTGGCGGGCTACCCGCGGGACGGCCTTCCAGCTCGACCGGGTCCACTGCGAGGCCGGCAGGTGGATCGCCGCGAACCTGTCCCCCGCCGCCCGCGTCGCGGCCTTCGACTTCGGCGCCCTGGCTTACTTTGGAGGGCGGGAAATCGTCGACTTCGGCGGCCTCACGGACGCCGCCGCGGCAAAGGCGCTGCACCAGGCTCGCACGCTGGCCTATCTTCACCGGCGGGGCGCCACCCACCTGGCTCTGCCGCTCCCTTTGAACACACCGCTCAAGCACATGCTGGCCCAGTTCGGTCTCTATGCCAGGCGCGGCGAGCCCGGTCCCCGTGCGCGTTTCGAGCCGTTGGCCCGGTTCCAGGTGTCGCAGCAGCACTTCTGGTACGCCCACCTGACGGGCAGCGCGCACCCCAGGATGGAGGTCTACCGCATCGTGTGGGAGTGACGGCAGCCCCCCCACCCACCCAGTCACCCAGTCACTTCCTGCCCAGCATCAACGTCACGAACTGTACGCGCGAGGGTTCCAGCAACTGGCAACCCGGCACCGTGCTCGCGGTGATGACGAGCCGGTTCTCGCCGTCTCGCAACACCCTCGGATCGAACGTGTGGGCCATCGCCAGGTAAGTGCGCCCGAAGGCAGCCTCGGGCTGGCGAAACCTGAGCGTCAACTGGCCGTTCACCGACACGTTGAGGATCGACAGCGGGTCGCTCAGCTCCACGCCCAGCAGCATTTCCGCCTCTCGGAGCCCGGCGGCGTCGGGGACTTTCACGACCACTGCGTCCTCGGCGAGGGGACCGGCGGCGGCCGGCTGGTCCGGCGAAGGCAGCGTACTCTGGGGTGTGAAACTGAAACGGGTCCTCAGCTTGGTGCCCAGCATCTCGCTCGTCTTGACGCGCGGTTCGAGGGACGGGCTGAAGTTTCGAGGAAGGACCTCGTCCACCGGCACGCGGAAGGGGATGCGCTTCACCGAGCAGTAGAGGTTCAGGTCGGCCAGGGGCGCCAGGGCATGGTAGGCCTCGAGCTTCCCGTCGAGCGGCACGTCACGGCTTTGCAGAAAGAGTGGCCCCAGTTCCTGGAAGCTCCGCAACAGCCGGTAGGCAGGCTCCTGCTTCCAGAGGTCGTCCATCTGCCGGGCGATGGCCTTGGGGTCGGCTCGGGCAGCCAGGGCCTTCTCCGCGCGGAGCACCCAATCCCGGAGAGCGAAGCGCCGGGTGGCCGCGGCCAGCTCGCGCGCCTTTAGCACCGGGGCCGGTACCTCCAACCACTCGCTCGGCTTCTCGCCGCCGTTCTTGCCCAGGGCCACGACCCGGAGCGTCGCTCCCCGGTCGGCCTCCACGGTCCCCAGCGTGAAAGAGTGCGCCCGTCCCGGTGTCGTGGGCGCCGCATCGCGCTGCGGCTCTCCGCCCTTGCGGTACTCCAGGCAGGCCCGCACGTCCGCCGAGGTCTGGGCGAGGACCTCGACGGTGACCAGAGAGGTTCGCTTGACGGACAGGGCCGTGAAATAGAGCTGCGGGGTCCGGAACTCGTAGAGCGGCGAGCGCTGGTCGTTCGGGTAGAGAATGCGATAGCGGTAGTCGGTTCCCTCGGTCAGGGCCGTGAGCACGACCGCGTGACGAGTGGCCGGAGCGGACTTCTCGGGGGCCTCGGAGACCCGGAGCTGGTGTTCGGACTCGCCGTACTCCAGCCGCGTGGGGTAGACGGCGTCGCTCTGCCACGAGATGCGGGCCGAGTTGAAGTCGGCCTCCACTTCCAGGTCTCTGGCCGAATAAGCGACGTGCCGGCCAGCGCCAGCAGGTAAACGGCGACGAGCGCGAGCAGCAGGACCCCCGCGCCCAGCTTCCAGGCGAGCGCGGCCAGCAACGGGGCCAACTCGGGCATGGGAGCGGACGGCATCGTGGCCAGCGGCTGGGGCGTGGGGGCCGAAGCGGGTGAGGTCTCGACGGCGCTCTCGGGGGCCGGTTCGGAGACCTCGAGCACCTTGGACGCGGTCAGGGCCTTCATCGTGCGGGCGCTGCTGCGGCGGAAGACCTTGCCCCCGTCCCGTACCGTCACCAGGTCCTCGAGGAAGGCCGCGGCGCTCGGGTAGCGAGAATCGGCGTTCTTGTCGATGGCGTTGGCGACGAGGTGTTCGACCGGGACGGTGACCAGGGGGTTGAGCTGACTCAACTTGTCCGGCTCTTCTTCCAGGAGCTTGCGGGTGACTTCCGCGCGGTCTTTACCTCTGAAGGCGGGGAGCCCGGCCAGCATTTCGTACAGAACGAGCCCCAACTGGAAGATGTCGCTGCGGCAATCGACGAGCTGGCCGCGCAGCATCTCGGGCGACATGTAGCGCGGCGTGCCGACCAGGCGCCCCTGAAGCGTGATCCCGCTGGCGTAGAGCGCCTTCACCAGGCCAAAATCCATCAGGATGGCCTCGACCGCATCGGGCTTGACCATGATGTTGGCCGGCTTAATGTCGCGGTGGACCAACCCCATCGGGTGGTAGTACTTCATCGCCTCGAGCATGTCCGCCGTGACCTTGAGGGCTTGCTCCACCGGCATCGGCCCCTTCTTCTGGACCAGCTCCAGGACGGTCGTTCCCTTCACGTACTCCATCACGTAGTAGAGGGTCCCGTCCTGCTCGCCCGAGTCGAAGATGTGGATGATGTTCGGGTGCAGCAGACCGCCGCAGATCTGCATCTCCGTGATGAAGCGCTGCTTGACCTCCGGGTTCTCCGAGTAGGCCTTGGGCAGGACCTTGATGGCAACCTCGCGGTTGAGGTTCTTCTGGACGGCTTTCCAGACCACTCCCATGCCGCCCTGGCCCAGCTTCTCGAGGATCTCGTACTTCTTCATCGCCCGCCTCAGGATAGCAGAGGCGCCGACTCAATTCCCCGGCAGGTTGACCGATAAATGTACCAGTGGAATTGTCTCTTCAAGGAGGATTCGTCATGCGTCATCGCCTGATGGCGATCCTGGCCGCGGCCGCGCTGGCTCTCATCGTCACCGGCCGAACGTCCACGGTCGCACCGACTTCACCCGACGCCGGCTCTCCGCCGAGCAATCTGGTCCAGGCGGTGCCCGCCGATCATTGGGCCTATCCGGCTCTGCAGCAACTTGGCGACGGGAAGAACGGCCTCCAGCTCGCGCCCGGGCCCAACGGCTCGCGACCGGTCACGCGCTTCGAGATGGCGGTGTTGTTGACGCGCATCATGGAGCGGCTGGACCAGACCGTGGGGGGCAAGCTCCCGGCCGAGAAACTCGAGTTGCTCGACAAGCTCTACAAGGAGTTCCGCGGCGATCTCGAGAACATCGGGACCGACCTGGGAGGCCTGAAATCCAGGCTCGACGAGCTGGCACGCAAGGTCGAGGACGCGAGCAAGACGGGTGGCGGGGCGCTGGTCAAGCAGGTCTTCGATGCGACCCAGAAGGCCGATGCGGCCCAAGCTCGCGCAAAGGAACAGGACCGGAAGCTCGAGGCCCTCTCGGCCAAGCTGACCCAGCAAACAGCTCAGACGGTCGAGGGCCAGAAGAAGTCCAAGGTCTACGCCGAGGTGCTGGCCAAGGTCCTGGTCAAGGTGGCCCGGTTGGAGAAGTCGGCTGGCACGGGCGACGGCGGCGGCCTGAACCGGACCAACCTGAACGAGCTCCGGGGGCTCATCAAGGAGTTCGCGGTAGACTTCGAGCGACGACTGGCGCAGGTCGAACACTCGCGCTCGCCGGGCAGAGTGCAACTGCCCGTGGAGACGCGGTTGCCGCGGCTTTCGGGTAACGACGGCCCGGGGCAGGATGCCGACCATATCCTGGACGCCACGCTCGAACCCGATCAGCCACCGAGAGGGCCGGTCGAGCGGGGACTGCGCCCCTCCGGGGCCGAATCGGCCATTCCCGAGGACCGAATCTAGTAGAGCGGTTCCAAATCAACGTGCCAAAGGCTGAACCACCAAGGCACAAAGGGGTCTGGCCTTCCGTCTTGAGGTTTCTCTTCGGGTCTTCGCGAGGCCCCTTCGAGAAGGCTCTACTGAGGGCCGCGGGCTCCAGGTCGGGCCAGGAGCGGCCGTAGCAGCAGCCCGGCGAGCAGGGCCAGAGCGCCCAGGCTGATGGCACCGCCGAGCCGGAACGACAAGGGGCGGTAGAACATCTCCAGCCGGCGCTCGCCTCCGCTCACCTCGACACCTCGAAAGAGCCCACAGACCTTGCGGATGGGACGGGGTCGGCCATCCACGCGAGCCTCCCAGCCAGGATAGAACTGGTCCAGAACGACCAGCAGGCCGCGTCCCTCCAGCTCGAAATCGACCCTGAGCGAGTCGGTTGCGTAGGAGGTGATGCGGCACTCCTTGACCGCCGTCGGGCCGAACGTCGCTGGGCCGGAATCTGCTGCTTCGAAGGCGGCGTCTTCCGGTAGGGCGAGCAAGGCGTCGATGGAAGGCAGCTCGACGTCGGGGGGGACCGGGTGGGCCCGGCTTGCCACGAAGGCCCGCGGGACGACGCCGTCGAGCGACTGGACTTCCAGCGGGCCGTACCGGCCGACGATGCGCTCGGTCGGGACACGGGTCGGAAGGGACGGACGAACGACCGCCTGAACGCCGATCGCCGCGAAGAGGCGGTTCCTGGTCTGGCGTGACAGGCCGCTGAAGAGGCCCTCGAGGCGAAGCTCGGAGGCGAGCCGGACAGACATGTGGGACAGGACGGGTTCGAGCGAGTGCAGCGCACCCCAGGAGTGGTGCAGGAGTTCGCGCTCGAGCAGGAACTGCTGCAACACCGTGCGCTCGTGGTCGAACTGGATGCGCTTCAGAACTAGCGAGGCGTAGCGAGTGGGCGGCGCGCCGGGCGCCGGCCGGCCGACCCACTCCACGGCCTTCGGAACCGACGAGAGGAAGTCGTTCTGGATCGTGGGGAAGCTGCGATAGGTGCCGCAGGCCAGGTCGCCGACGGAGAGCAACAGAACGACGGCAACTGCCAGGCCGTGGTCCAGCTTCGCACGCGCGGCCAATGCCAGCGCGACTCGGGCGGCGGCCAGGAGGCCGAGAGCAAAAGCGCCGTCCGAGAGCCAGCTCCGACGCAGCATCAGAGGGAGCGGGCCGAGAGTAGGGCTCAGCTTCTCCCAGATCCTCTCTGTCAGGAACGCTTCGGGCAGGCTCGTCTTCGTGAGCGCGACTACCGCGAGGGCAACCAGCAGTAACGCCATCATGACTTCGAGGCATCTCTTGTAGATTTGCTTGCAGGGTTGCACTCGTCCAAGAAGCCCTTCTGTGCCCACTGCCGCGGCGATTGCCAGTCCGAGCGTCGTCAGGAGCACGTACTTGCTCGGATAGCGAAAGGCCGTGAGCGGAGGAAGGAGCGTCGTCAGGATGCCATAGAGCGGAGTGAAGCCTCCCAGCGCGAGGATCAGGCAGACAGCGGCCAGTCCGAGGGCCACTGCCGCCATCTGACCGCGTTTGCCCGGGCAAGCCAGGAACCCGAGCGAAGTCAGGGCCAGCGCAAGGACCGGCAGGCCCCAATACATGTCGGGAAGAAGGGGCAATTCGCCGCCCTGGAAACTCGTGAGGAATTGGGTGGATGCAGGGTCCGGAAACGGAACGGGAAGGACCATATTGATGAGGTTCGCAGGGTGGACCGAGAACAGGGTGTGCTCCCCAGCCCCAAGGCCGCCGACCCGATTCGACGCACTGATGAGCTGGGCCAGAGGAAGGTACTGATAGGCGATGACGAGTCCGGCCAGGGTGCAGGCCGAGCTCCACCCCACCCAGGCCCGCATCCGCGAGCATGCCGGCGATGCTATCGGGTTCATGAACGGCAACAGCGCCAACACAATCGCCGTGAAGAAGACGTACTGGGGGTCCGTGCCGCTTCCCTGGATTGCCAGAACAAGGGCCGTCCAGGCCACGGCGCGTGTCCCGCCCCCCGATAGGAACCGATCGAACGCAAGCATCGCCAGCGGTGCCCAAGTCAAGCCGCGCAACAGCGTCGTCAGACACGTGCAGCCGATGGTGAAGCCGCAGAACATCAGCACGCAGGCACCGGTTGCCGACGAAGCCGCAGATAGGCCCCATCGCCGCAGAAGGAGCCACAGGAAGGTGCCGGCCAAGGGAACGTGGACGACCGTGAAGATGTTGTAAGCGAGAGGGAACGGAAGCAGGAGCAACAAGACGGTCAACGGGTAGAACACCATCGAGTGCGGGTCGGCCTGGAACGGGTAGCCGAGCCCGATCTTCGGTTCCCAGAGCGGCAAACGTCCCTCTCGCAGGGCGTCTGAAGTGAACGTCGCCTGGGGGTAGTAGATGTCGACCGTGTCGCGGAAGTAAAGCGACTGTCCCCCGACGAGCACCGTGTGGAAGTAGATGACTGCTGCCAGCCAGATCGCCGCGAGCCAGAGCAGGTCTCGTCTCGTAGCGGCGCTGCTGCCCGTCGCGGAGGCGTCGGCCAGTGGGGCCGGTTGCACCGATCGTGTTGCAGTCACATCCATCGTCATGCCGTCAGCTCACGGTGACTGTAGGGGCTTACATCGAGACGGTCAAGCCGCCTCCCTGCATTGGGTGCGCATACCCCGGGGTAGGCGGGAGCATGTCGATAGGCTGGCAAGCTCACGTCTCCAACCGTCAGGGCTGAGGGGGCTGAAGGGCTCAGGGGCTCCAGGGGACACGGCCGAAAGGGCCCGCGGACGGAGTTGGCCAGGTATCCGCAGCCCTGGCAGGCCCCGCAAGCCCTCACCCTGAGCCCCTGAGCCCTCCGTGACAAGAAAGCGGTTACCAGCCCAGGGACATGCTCCCGGAGGGGTCTCTCGATTTGACAACTCCTCAGGCGGGACTTATAGTGGTCGTGGGATGGCCTCTTCGCTGACTTTCCCCGAGTTGCGGGGGAACTTCACGCCCGTTCCGGACGTGCTGTTCGACGTTCTTCTCAAGGCCGGTCTGTCTCGAGAAGAACTGATCGTCACGTTCTTCCTCGTCCACGCTCACTACGAGTTCGAGAAGACCCTGACGCTCGTGCCGTTCGAGGCGATCGTCTCCGGCACCGACCTCGACCAGACCGGCGCCCTGAAGGGACTGCGCGCGGCCCTGGCACGTGGCACCGTCCTCCAGTTCCACACCGACTCCCACAGCAACCCGCGGGCCTTCTATCTGCTCAACACGGACGAGAACTTGCGGGTCATGGGCCCGATGGCCCCAGCGGGCAAGGCTGGACCCGAGGCGGACGTGCCGGTCGAGCCGGCGGCGCAAGCCCCGGCCGGGCCGGCGGTGAGCCAGGACGCTCCCCCGGCACCCCCTACCCCCAACTGGCTCGCCTGGGCCGACGAGGCCGCACCGGCTCCGCCGCCTCCCGCGCCCACCGTCTCCGGGATGCGGCGCGTGGAGCTGCCTCCTCCTGCGCCAGCCCTTCCCCTCGCGCCGGCCGGTCCTCCGTCGGGAGCGCCGACCGGGCTCACTCCGCGGTTCCTCTCCCGCATCGTCCAGGCCCTCGGTCGTGATCTGACCAAGGACGAGCGAGAGCGGCTGGAAGAGCTTCACGCTACTGAAGCACTGCTGATGCGGGTCATGGATTCCCTGGAGGCCCGCCAGGTGGAGCTCTATTCGAGCGATCTGGTGATCTACGAGTACGAGAGCCTCCAGACCAGCGTCCGGCGGTCCGGCGAAGATGACCGCCGGCGCACCGAGATCAGCCAGGCCAGGCAGCGGCAGCGGACCTGCAAGAAGTGCAACGGCTTGGGCTACGTCTTCATCGGTGTCAACGTGGTCGAGGAGTGCGTCTGCCGAAAGTCGCGATAGTCCGTCAGGCCCTGTGACATGGACTTCAAGCAACTGCTCTCCAGCCCGGACTCGCAGCTCCGCATCTATGCCTTGATGCAGCTCGAGCAGCAGCTCGACGAGGTCCTTGAAGACGACGCCAAGCGCCTTCTGGGCCAGGCGCTGAACGACCTCGACCGCAACGTCCAGGAACAAGCCCGCCGGCTGCAGTCGATCGCCAACCAGCGCTTCTTCGGCCGCAAGCACCACCAGGGGGCCTACGCGCTCTTCGACGATCCCGCGCTGCTCAGGGAGCCGGCGTCCAGCTTCCTCAAGGGGTTCGACGTCGTTGCGCTGCGCGCGGCGGCGCATGACATCCTCTACCCGGTCATCTCGAGGCTGCACGACATCGCCCAGGGCCGGCGTCCCGGCCCGCTGGAACGCACGGTCTGGGCGCTCGGCTCGCTGCGCCACCCGGGCTCGCTTCCGATCCTCGAGCAGCTCGCCCGCGGTCCCATCCCGATCAACGGGGTGGCCGGTGCCCTGGCCCGGTACAACGAGTCCCACGCCGAGTCCGTCGTCCTGGAGATCGCGGGCAACCGGGACTGCCAGAACCGGGCGGCGGCGCTCGTGGAACTGGGCCAGATCCGAGGCGTCGATCCGCTCCCGGTCCTGGAGATGGCCATCAAGGACCCGGCGGGATTCGACCAGCTGGCGGCCATGGCCAAGCAGACCGCAACCGCCTAGCGGAGAGTGTGGAGTTGAGAGTGGAGAGTTTTGCACTCGCCATTCTCAACTCTCAATTCGTCACTGTTTTTCGGCTAACCCGTCCACTTCCAGTTCGAACACCACCGCCGGCATCGTCACCTGCCACT
>JACQZL010000123.1:2752-6652 GCA_016213865.1 Candidatus Rifleibacteriota bacterium | reverse complement strand
CGCCGGCAAACCCATGGCAGGAGATGGGAACCATCACGATTTAATGCCACTGGGACAAGCCCCCGCGCCACAACCGATGAAGACAACTGCCCAGCGTGTCGCCATGATCCAGCGTCGCTCCCGCGAACGAAGGAGCGAGGACTACGCCGGCACCAGCAGGCGAAGCTGGCGGGCGTGCAAGCCCAGTTCGAGGCGAGTGCCCTGCAGCAGTTCCTCGCCGTCGGCGCAGAACAGGAACGGACGCCCGTCGAGGCTCTCGAGTTGCGCGCGGGAGGTCTCGAAACTCTCGACGCCCGCCAGGGACGGGTCCGTTCCCCGACAAAGCGACGAGATCGCCCTGAGCAGCGCGAAGCCGGACGTTTGGCGGAAAGCCAGGATCCGGAAGCGCCCGTCGTCGTTGCGAGTCCCGTGCGCCAGGGTCATCGTGCCGCCCACTCGGGGCTGGTTGGCGACAACCACCAGCGGAGTTGTCAGCACGGTCTCGCGCTCACTCTCCCGGATGCAGAGCCGGTAGAGGGGCAGGCGTCGCAGGGCCCCCATCCAGAGGACCCCCATCACGTAGATGAACTTGCCCAGGGCGACCTGGGCAGGACGAGTCCAGGAATACTGCCTCCAACGGTTGACCGCCGTCACGACGTCGGAACCGAACCCCAGATACCCCACCGTGGAGAACGGATGTCCCGAAGCATCGATCACGTCGAGGCGCTTCTCGTTGAGGCGCCCGAGTTCGTCCCCGTCGTAGGGAGACCAGCGTCCGACGCCCATCTCATGAGCGAGGTCGTTCGCGGTGCCGGCCGGCGCCAGCAAGACCGGCAGGTCGGCGTTCAGGACCTGGGGCAGGAAGCGGTTGAGCGTCCCGTCGCCACCGGAGACCACGACGCGATCGAACGGGAGCGCCTGGTCATCGGTGGTTGCCAGCAGCCTGGTCGCCAAGTCGGGCTCCGCGAAGAGAGCCGACGGGAAGATGTCCCGGAGGGGGCCGATCGCCCGGCCCCCCCGGGAACGCAAGGCAAAGCGGTTGACGATGACCAGATCGCGCGACCCGGTCGCCTGGGCAACGTGCCACGGCCTCGCGACCGGCGGGGCCAGGTCGGGACTGACCGCGGCAACGACCCCGGCCGTCCCGAACGCCCCCCACCCCTGCCCTCCCCCGCCGGGGGAGGGTTGGGTGGGGGCCGGCGGCCGAGAACGTGTGTCGACCCAATCGGACACAGGAGGTCAGTTGGTCCAGAACAGCGTGCCGAACACCAGACCCCAGACACCGCCTGTCAACACCGACGAGCGGCTGTTGACGACCGTGTAGACGCCCTTGAGCAGGCCGACCCGGTCCTTGGCGCCGGGGAAGAGGCCGTACATGCTGTAGTCGCGCCACTCGCCCGGATCGTTGGTGGGCTGCCAGTCGACGTGCATGTTGAGGTCGAGGAGGTCGATGTTCTGGCGAGGGCTGAGCAGGTGGCGCAGGTCCACCCCGAACTCCTTGGCCAGCACGCCGCGGGTCTCGATCCGATCGAAGAAGGGCACGTATCGGCTGACGTTTCGGTTGCTGCTGATCTTGCTGGGAAGGAAGATCGTCAGGTCGGGGGGCGGATTGTCGAACCAGCCGGCGACGTTGACCGCAGTGCGCGTCTTGTTCCAGCTATCCTCGAGCATCACGGAGCCCGACAGCAGGGCCCTCATCTCGTTGATCAGATTGGCAATGCGACCGCTCCACGGCTTCATCACGTTGTAGTCGAACCAGCGGCCCGCGGGGTTTTCGTCACCCTTGGCGAACTGCTCGCTGTTCAGCTCCTCGAGGATCTGGAGGCTGGTCAGGAGGTCGGCCTGTGAGGACTTGATGAAGGCCCTGCCGTCGAGGATTCCCTTGCCGTCGTTCTTGTTCCAGAGCTTGAAGAGGTCGGGCAGCGTGAACTGCTTGACGATCTCGGCCAATTCGGTGAAGGCCTTGCCCTCGTTGAACCGGGAGCGGACCTTGAAGAACGAGTTGAAGTTGTAGGAGCAGAAGACCTTCGTCCAGCCAATCCAGCTCCGGTACATCGCGGCCAGGATCAGCCCTTCGGAGCGACCGATCCGCTTGACGGGGCTCTCGTCCGCCGGCTGCAGGGCGCCGGTCGGGGCGGCCCAGTTGCTGAAGCCCGCGCGCAGGTCCCAGTTGAAGTTGAAGTCCTCCTGGCGCTTGACGACGTTTGCCTCGAGAGCCTGGGCGATGTTCTCCATCTCGGGGAAGACGTCGGCGGCCAGCCACTCCTGGAGCTTCTCGCCGTTCGGGAAGAGGGCGAACTCCTTCGAGTTGGAGAACTTGTTGTTCTCGACGTCGTAGGCCGCGTCGGCGGGGCTGTCGGAGAACCAGTGGATCCAGGCCATGCCGCTCTTGTTGCCCGTGACTCTCCACTGCTCGTAGCTGCGGCGCACGGTGTTCTTGTAGCGGCGGTAGTCGAGCGGGCTGTGGATCAGGAAGCCCTGAATGCGCCAGCCAAAATGACGGAAGAGCTGCACCGGTTTCATCGCGGCGTAAGCGACCGTCATCGCAGGATCGCGCGGGAACTGATGGAACCCGTGCGCGACCAGCTTGTAGGCCTGGAGGATCGCCTCCTGGGCCTGAGGGCTCGCGGGGTCCAGGTCCTTGAGCTTGAGCAGTTCCTCGTTGGCCTTGGCAATGTAGGCCGCTGCATCGCCGTCGCGGACGCCCGAGGCCGATTCATCGTCCGCCGCGGCCGGGCTCGCTTCGTCGCTCGGCGCGGCCGGCTCGACCTGTTTCGTGACCTTGGGTTCGTCGCCGGCCGGTCCGGCCTGAACGGTGGCCATCGGCGCGAGCGCCATGAAGGTCACCATGAGTACCAGTAAACCCACTCCAGCCATCCATCGATTTCTGGCCGCCATCGTCTGGGCCTCCTTGCTGTGTTCCGGTCGTGTGGATCTGTCTTACCAGAGAATTGGGTCGAGGTCGACCGGTGGCAGAGTACCTGGGACGGTCGCTCCCGTCCAGCCCGTCCGCCTCGGGTCGATTCCGTTTCTTCTTACGAACTCGGGGTCCGCAGCCAGCCGCTCGGCAAGCCCCGCCGGCCGCTGCGAGTCGCGCGCGGGCGCCTGGGTCGAAGCAGCCAGGTGCTGCTCCACCACTCGGTTGATCCGGCCGAGCGCGGCAGCGTCGACCTCGGGCCCGGCAGGCATCCGGTCCCCAAGGGCCAACCGCACCGCGTCGTCGCGGAACCGGTAATCCCGCACCGTGTAGGCGTTGTTGAACCGCAGCCGCGAGGCGCACCAGCGCTCGAGCGGGTGAGGGTCCGAGATCAGAGACGGCGGCACGAACCGTGCGCCGCTGAAGCCAAGGTGGGCCTGCGCGGCGTCCAGGAAGAAGGCCGTCGTCCGCCGGACCCGACCGACCACGTGGAAGATCCTGTGCGTGACCGACGGCGGGACCGTGCCGGCCGCGTCGGATTCGACCAGCCGTGCCGTGACGGACGCGACATAGTCGACCGGCACGACATCGGTGCACGCGCACGGCACCCCGGGCAGGCGAATCGGAAGGTAGTCCAGCGTGCGGCCGGCGAAGGCCGAGCGGACTTCCTGCAGGGCTGCCCGCAGCACGTTGTAGAGCGTGTAGTAACCCGTGAAGTTGTGAGCCCAGCCTGTCACGGTCGAGCCCACGATGATGCTGGGCCGCAGGACGTCGACCGGCAAGTCGGACTGCGCCAGCAGCAGGCTCTCGGCGCGGGCTTTCGATTCCTCGTAGAGATTGTTGAACTGAGTCTTCTGCGGGTCGACCACCCGCTCGAGGATCTCGCCGGACGACTGACCGCAGACGAAGGCCGTGCTGATGTGATACAGCCGCGAGACCCCACAGGCGATGAGCCCCTCCAGCAGCCGCCGGGTCCCGACGACGTTCGTCTCGAGGATCTCGGC
>JACQZL010000123.1:0-2645 GCA_016213865.1 Candidatus Rifleibacteriota bacterium | reverse complement strand
TGGTGCTCTCCGTGCTTGATCGAGGCGATGGTGTTGACGAAAGGGACGCCACGAAGGAGCGGCTCGGCCTCGTGAGGGACCCACCCGTCCGGCAGGTCGCACGAGAGCACGCGCAGCCGCTGTAGCGGCAAATCGCCGAAATCGGGGACGCCGCTGACGACCCGTCGCACGCGCTGTTCGGCATCGCCGGTGCCATCCCGGCGCGCCAGGGCCAGCACTTCGTACCCCTGGTGCAGAAACCAGGCGGCCAGGTAAGCCCCCACGAACCCCGTCGCACCCCCGATGGCTACCCGCCGCAAGAAGCTCGTGCCTGTCCTTCCGGCCGGTCTGCCCGGCCCGACGCCCGATTTGCCTCCCGTCACTCGCGGGCGGCTGATCTTTTTACCATGATCATCCCGGATCGTCAAGCCCATACCGCCTTTAGCCTTCAACCGACTTCGTGGTAGGATCGTTCCGGATACGATACTGCTGCCACCCTTGCCGTCGCAGCCCGAGACTCGCACTTGCCGGAGGTGCCTCACGTGATCTCTCATCCACGCCTGCTTCTCGCCGCTCTCTCGGTCCTGGTCCTGCTAGGCGCGTTCGGTCCGCTCCCGGCGTCTCCTGCGCCGGCGAGAGGCAACACGGCCGCACGCGAGGCCCTCGTCAAGGGCATGAACGCCTTCGCTGCCGACATGTACGTCCGGATGTCGTCGGTGCCCGGTAACCTCTTCTTCTCACCGACGAGCCTCTCGTTCGCGATGGGCATGCCCTACGGTGGCGCGCGGTCCACGACTGCCTCGCAGATCGCGCGCACCTTCCATTACCCGGGCAACGCCGTCGCGACCGGCCAGGCGATGGCCGCCCTCACCCGCGACCTGCGCACCAGCGGCGTTCAGTCGGGCATCCTGCTGAACGTCGCCAACTCCGTCTGGCTTCAGAAGGGCTTCGGGGTGATGCCGGCGTTCTCGTCGCTCGTCCGTTCTTACTTCGGCTCGGGGCTCCTGGCAGTCGATTTCGCGCGGGCCACCGAGGCTGCCCGTCAGACCATCAACGCCTGGGTCGAGCGACAGACCAACAAGAAGATCCGCAACCTGATCCCGGCGGGCGTCCTGACGAGGCAGACCCACCTCGTGCTGGCCAACGCGCTCTACTTCAAGGCCGCCTGGTCCTCCAGGTTCTACAAGGAAGCGACCTCCAGGGAGCCGTTCTTCCTCGGCCAAAAGACCAAGACCACCGCCTCGATGATGACCCAGACGGGCCAGTTTCCCTACGCCGAGACTCCGCACTGGCAGATGCTCGAGATGCCCTACCTCGGCGAGCGCTTCTCGATGGTCGTCCTGCTGCCCAAGAAGGTAGACGGTCTGGCCGCCCTCGAGAAGGACATCAACTGGAACAACCTGGCCGGCTCGATGGCGAGGCTCGAGCCACGCAGGGTCGAAGTCCACTTCCCCAAGTTCCGTGTGGAGACCACCTACTCGCTCAAACAGGCGCTCTCCAACATGGGAATGCCAGCCGCTTTCAACGGATCGCTGGCCGACTTTTCAGGCATCACCGGGCGGCGCAACCTGGTCATCGACGCCGTGTTGCACAAGGCCTTCGCCGACGTCAACGAGGAGGGCACCGAAGCTGCGGCCGCAACCGCCATCACCTGTATCACGACGGGAATCCCCGATCAGGAAGAACCCGCCGTCTTCCGGGCGGATCGCCCCTTCCTCTTCCTGATCCGCGACAAGCCGACCGGCTGCATCCTCTTCATGGGACGGTTGGCAAGGCCGTGACGCGGACCGTTTCGGCAGGTGGCGCTCGTTCGCGGTGCCTGGCCCTTGCAGCCTTGCTCCTGGCCTGCGGCCAAGCAACCGCCGGCTCCTCGAGCCTCGACGCCCTGCTCGATCAGCTCTCGGGCGGCTTCTCGGTCGCCGTGACCGGTCAGAGCCTCTCGAGCAAGGGCAAATCGACAGCGTTCGGACCCTTGGACCTGGCTTTTCGGACCGGCGACGGAGTTCAAATCGAAGGCCCCGTCAGGGTCAGCGCAACCGTGTCGCCGATGGTCCACGCCATCGTCGACCCCGATCAGCTCTTCCTTTCCACCCAGCCGCGCCTGGCCGCCGTATGGGTCGATCTGACGGCGCCCGACGTTCCCGCCGACGTGAAAGACGCGGTCCGGATCCTGGGGATGAAGAAGCCCGCCTCGGCCGCTGCCGCACGACTGCGACGCGAAGCCAGGGTCCTCGAAAGCGACCGGACGCTCGTCTTCAAGGGCAAGCGCGGTGACGTCTGGACGCTCGAGCTCGATCACCGCAAGCTACCGCGAACCCTGGTGGCGACGATGCCCTCCTCAGATCGAGTCGACCTGGCCTTCGAGGATTGGCGCCCGGGCAAACCGGCGGGATTCACCCTTCCCCTGCAGCGAGCCGAGTACCGGCCCACCACCTGGCAGGGGCTCCTTCGGCTTCCGCGAGACCTCAAGGCCTCGGTGGACCAGGTCAAGCAGAGCGTCAATCAGCTCCGAGACGCCGTCCAGGAAGGGCTGCGCAGCCTGTTTCGCTGAGAGAGGGCTGGCCGGGACTCCACGAGCCGACCGGCCGCGCGCCGCCTGGCAGCCCGGGCAACGCGAGGGCAGTAGGACCGGCGTCCCTGCCGGTCCTGGCCCGCGCCCTTCGATA
>JACQZL010000020.1 GCA_016213865.1 Candidatus Rifleibacteriota bacterium | reverse complement strand
TGGCGGGTCTCCAGACCCGCCTCTGGTAATGCGGCCTCCAGGGCGGGTCTGTCCTTCGATACGCGGCCTGACGGCCGCTGCTCAGGATGCGCGGGCACCCGCCACCACCCTTCCCCCATGAGCCGCGCGCGCACCCTGATGGGCGGGCAAGATCACGTCAAAGTCGGAAGGGACCCAACCTCCACCATGGTGAGGCAGGAAGTCGCGGACGAGCATTGATGCAAACTCGTGCTGACCTTGCCACGACCCTGTCGGGCTGGTCGTCTTCTTCATCTTCGCCGTGCAGTGCATGTCGACCGCGCCGGGCCGGGGTTGTAGGCTGTAGGGCAATGTCTCTTTGCGAGCGACCCGCGCGCGACTTCGGCGCGCCCTCCCTCGGAGCCAGCCCCTACATCGTCGGCAACCCGGTCGACCGGGCGGAGATGCTCTTCGGACGCGACGAGCTGCTGGAGCGCCTTCAGAGGCAACTCGGCGGACCCGACGGGGGCAACGTCGTGCTGCTCGAAGGCAACCGCCGCGCGGGGAAGACCTCGATCCTGCGGCGGCTGCTCAGGCAAGACCTGCTTCCCGGCTGGCTCGCCGTCTACTGCTCCTTCCAGGAGGCCGAAGGCACCCCCGGCTTGCCCGGCGTGTCCACACGCAACATCTTCCGGTTGCTGGCGCGGGCGATGGGCTGGCAACTGCACGACGCCGGCATCCCCACGTGGGTCCCGGGCGAAGACGCGCAGCCACCCGGCCGGCCGTTCAAGCTGGCCTTCCGGCAGGCCCTGGACCGGGCCTTTCGCAACGAGCAGCCCTTCGAGACCTTCGCGCTCTATCTCGAGGCAACCCTGGAGGCCGTCCGGCCCCGGCGGCTGCTCTTGATGCTCGACGAGTTCGACAAGCTGCAGGAGGGCATCGACTCGGGGGTCACGAGTCAGCAGGTCCCCGAGAACCTGCGGCACCTGCTGCAGCACGCCCGCGGATTGTCGGCCATCCTGTCCGGGTCGCGGCGGATGCGGCGGCTGCGAGAGGAGTACTGGTCGGCCCTCTTCGGGCTGGGTCACCGGCTCGGGGTCGGGCCGCTGGCCGAGGAGCAGGCCCGCCGCCTGGTGACGGTGCCGGTGCAAGGGCGGCTCGGCTACTCGCCGGAGGCAGTCGCGCGCGTGGTGGCGCTGTGCGCTCGGCACCCGTTTCTCCTGCAGTCGTTGGGCAACCGGATCTTCGATTCCGCCGCGTCCAGCGGTGAGCGAACCGTCACGCTGGCCGCCGTCGAGGCCGCCGCCGCCGAGATGGTCCAGGACAACGAGCACTTCAGGACGATGTGGGACTACGCCGGGACCCATCGCCGCCGTTTACTTCTGGGGCTCTGCGAGAAGCTCTCCGGGGGAGCCGAGGCGGTCACGCTCGACGTCCTGGCGGGGGGGCTGGAGGCCCTGGGCCTGACCCTCGAACGCCGGAGCGTGCTCGCCGACGACGTGGAGGTCCTGCGGGAGCTGGAGCTGCTGGAATTCGTCCCCGCCCCGAGCCGGGGCTCCTACCGCGTGGCGGTCCCGCTGCTGGGGCTGTGGCTGCGGACCTCCATCGACCTGGACGACGCGGCGATGCGGGCCAGGGAAGAGGCCGGAGGGGCGTTGTGTCGATTCCAGACTTGCTGGGCCGCAATCGGCTGCTCCAGCAGTTGGAGCGCCGGCTGCGGAAACCGTCGCCGGACCACGTGTCGGTCGTCGGACCCGCGCTCTACGGCAAGTCCGTGCTGCTCGCGCACGTCGCCCGCATCTACGGCACCTCCGCCGCTCCCTTCGTCACCGCCGCTTTCACCGACCTGCGCCGCTCGCCGCCGGCCGCCGACACCGAGTTCCTGCGCCGGTTGGTCCGGATCGCCGAAGAGGCGCTTCGCCCCGTGCGACCGGAGCTGGCCGGCTACCTCGACGCCGGCGACGAGTCGCCCCACGAGCTGCTGGACCTCGTGCTGCAGGAGCTCGAGCAGCGCGACGAGAAGCTGCTGGTGGTCCTGGACGGGTTCGACCACGTCCTGGCGGGCACCGGCCTCACCCGGCGCCTCTGGGACCAGCTCCGCTCGCTGGCCCAGAAGCCGAGCCTGAGCCTGGTCACCGGCAGCCGCAGGCCGCTGCGGGAGCTGTGCCGCAGCGAGGAGTCCCGGACCTCCGATTTCTGGGAGGTTTTCTACGACACGCCACTGCAGGTGGGCCCGTTCGAGGAAACCGACTGGGACGACCTTCTGGCTCCTTTGACTTCGGCGGGCGTCACGCTCGAGGGTGCCGCGCGAAAGGAGCTGGCCGGCTGGACGGGCGGCGTGCCGCTCCTGGCGATGGCACTGCTGCAGGGGCTGGCCGAGGGGCTCCGGGAGGGCGAGCCCTGCGACAAGGGCCGGGTGGACGAGGCGGCCAGGCGGCTGCTGGAGGACCGGCGCGAGCTGCTGGCGGCCCTCTGGGACGAGTGCGGCGGCGAGCTGCGCGACGAGCTCGTGGCGGTGGCCGCCCAGGAGGCCGACGGGATTCCCGTCGCGCACGCCGGGGACCTGCTGCGGAGGGCGCTCGAGGCCCGCGGGTTGGCCCGGCTCTCGGGCGGCCGGCTGCGCTCGACCTGCCGGCTGATGGCCCGGTTCGCCCGCCAGCAGGCGCCGGCCCTCGCGGACCTGCACCGGCTCTTCGGCCGGGCCGAGGACTACGAGGGCCGGGTCCGCGGCCTGCTCGAGCTGAGGCTCCAGCAGGTGTCGGCGCACCGGATTCCGCCCGAGCTGCGCCAGTACGTCGAAAACGCCGTGGAGGACCTGGAACCTAACCCCGAGCTGGCGCTCAAGTGGCTCCGCAGCATCGCCAGCCGGGCGCTGAGGCTCGTGTGGGAGGCGGAGCTGGACAGGGACCAGCGGTTCCCCGCCGCCTGGCTGGAAGTCTGGCGCCAGGCCGGCGAGAGACTGAGCTGGCTGGAGCCGGGGGATCGGCTGCCGCGCCGGGAGGGGCTGCAGTGTGCGGCCCTGCGCCTGGCGGCCGGGAACGAACGGTGCCGACCGGTCACGCGCTACGCGAGCAAGCCGACCGTGCTGCTGCTCGACGCGCTGCAGTCGATCGGCGACTTCGGGCAGCACCGCGAGGAGTATGCCGAGAGCGCAGTCACGCGCGGGTTCGCCGCCGCCGCGGTCCTGACCGCCATCGAGCTGCTCGACAGCCTGGCCCGCGACCTGTCCCGGAAGCGCTGAAGCCGGCGTGCCCGTGGTGGCGGCCCTGTTTTCGCGGTTCATGCCCGCGGGCGTCGGACCGTCATGGGCCACGCGCAGGCAGCAGTGCGTCAGGCTGGGCTCACGACCAGCAAGCCCTCGGCCGAGCGCACTTCATAATTGAAGCGGCGCAGGAAGCTCAGCCCCAGGAGGCCGTCGAGTCCCTGGCTCTCCGGCATATCGTGCGCCCGAACCTCGAAGTCGGGCGACTCGTAACCGAGAGCACGGAACTTCTGGACTCGCTTGCGATAGCCCGTCTCTTCACCCAGCATCGAGGTGACCCGAGATAGCCCGGCTGCGTCCCGCGGGCTGTAACCCAGGTCATCCAACACGCCCGGGTCGAGGATGGTGTCCGTGGACCCTGTATCCAGGGCCAGCCTGCATCGTACGCAGCCCAGAGGTCCCCAGACAGAGGCCCACACCAGGATGAGGTCGTCGCTTGGTTCGAAGCGCGTCGTGCTCAAAACCGGAAACTCCCTCGCCCCACTGGTCCCGTGAAGACGACGGTTCGGACCCCCCGATGCGCCGCCGCCTTTGAGAGCGGCGACAGCTCCCGACGCGACTTCCCGTGTCCGAGCAAGACGCCGGAACGGAGCTCCGGGTCGGTCTCATCTCCGTCCACCTCACAGAGCGCTACCCACTCATCGGGAAACCGCCGTTTGATCTCGTCCCAGTTCAGCCTCGACTCTGTTGCCTCGGACACTGTCGTTCGCCTCCTCCCCAGGGATCTTACCACGGTCTGGGGAGATCGTTGCGGACCTGGGCCAGAGAAAGCGACGGGTGGCGCAGGTCGTTTCTACTTGACCTTGCGTGCGAGCCGCCGGCGCGGCGCTTGAGGTTTCGCCAGGTACCATGGCTTCCCCTGGATGACTTCCGGTCGGAAGTCCAGAAACTCGATCGCGAACGGGCGCATGTCCTCATCGACGCTGCTCACGCAGCCCCCTTTGACACCCCGCACTTCGAATCCTGACGACTTCCCCTTGGGCTTCCCCCAGACCCCGCCGAGGACCCCGCCGGGCCGGCCGAGGACCGCGCCGGAACGGGACCCGAAGGGCCCGGAGCAAGGGACCTATCGAGCCGTTCGCGGAGGGCCCTCGATCCTGGGCTCGAGCATGAACGGAGCCGCCGACGAGCGGATCGGCTTCCGCCCCGCGCGGTGATGCGGGGCAAGCGTCGGCTCGGGCCGGGGCCGCGGGCCCTCACGGTGCCAGGGGCGGAGGATTCGGGTCGTCGACGTAGCCTTGATTCAGCTCAACGATGTTGCCGTCGGGGTCGGCCACCCAGCACACGCGCATGCCGGGGATGAAGGCGCTCATGTCGAGCGGGCCCAGAGTGACACGCCCCTCGGAGCCCATCTCGCGCAGCTTCTCGTCCACGCTGGAGACCGAGAAGCACAAGTGCCGCAGACACGGCCAGTTCGGGCCGGCCTCCTTCGGCGGAGGGCACGGCGCGCCTTCGGTCGCCTTGAACAGCTCCAGCGCCACGCCGTCGGGCGCCTTGATGAGGACCACCTGATCGGGACCGGGCGCGTACACCCGGACCCGGCGGAATCCGAAGTGCTTCGCGTAGTAGCGCTCCGTGACGAGCGGGTCGCGGCACACCAGACCCACGTGAGAAAACGACATTGTTATCATGGGAGACTCCCTTTTTGGCCGCAAGGTCAACGCGCCTTCGAGGCGATGAGGTCCAGGATGGCCCGGGCGAACAGGTGGCAGTGACCGCCCGTCCGGGCCGTCACCAGATCGCCGTCGACGACCACATCCTGGTCGACGTAGTCGGCGCCCATGTTCCGGGCGTCGCCCAGCAGGTTGTTGTGAACGACCAGGCGGCGGCCCCGTACCAGCTCGGGCACCGGGGCGACCAGCCAGAGGCCGTGGCAGATGATGCCCTTGACGATGTCCTTGCACGCAAACGCCCGCTGGAGGAACACCGTCGCCGGCGGGAGCTTCCGGACGTCCTCGGTGTAACGCAGACGATCGGCCACCATGCCGGCAGGCACGATGATGGCCCCGAAGCTGCGCAGGGTCTCGTCGGACATGCTCTCGAAGCTCTCGCGGCACTCGAAAGGATAGTGCTGCTCGTGTCCGAGTAGCGTGAGGGCCGGCTGGCCCCAGAGCCTCGTGAGGAAGTGCAGCTCCATCCCTTCTTCGGGGAATCGGTGCTCGTAGTAGAAGATCTCCTTCTCGTAGTAGTCGCTCTCCATCAGGACAGCGACCTTGACGCCCTTGAGCTTCATGCTTTTCTCCCTGAGCCCCTGCCGGAGGGGCATGGCCGCGAGCCGCCGGGACCCGGGCTCTGGCCGTCTTCAGACGAGCACGAGCACCGAATTGAGACCACCGTACGGGTCGGCCTCCTTGACCCCGTGGCTGGGATCGTTCACCCAGCGAGAACCGTCGATCCGGAACTTGTAGGCGTACCGGCCCGGGGCCGGCGATTTCATCTCCAGCTTCCACAAGGACTCGCCGACCTTCTCCAGCGGGCTTGCCTCCCAGCCGTTGAAGTCGCCCGCGAGTGCCACCGACCGTGCCTCGTCGTCGTGCAAGAAGAAGATGAGCTTGCCCCTGTGGACCGAAGGGGCCCGGTAACTCGTCACCGAGGTGTGGTGATGGGCCTCGTGCAGCGCGTGCTCCACCGCGCGGTGCCCGTTGACCATGCCGAACCCTTGCCGGTAGACCTCCGCGCCGGCCAGGCGATCGGCCGTTCCCAGCAGGATGTTCTTGACCACGGCGGGGGTGAGTTTCGGATTCGCCTCGAGCATCTGGGCGATGATGGCGGCGGTCATCGGCGCCGCGAAGGAGGTCCCTTCGACCGCCTTGAAGTGTCGCCCCACTACCTGGTTCTCGGCCACCAGTCGCTCGACGGACCCGGTGACCTTCTTGTCCGATGGCAGCCAGTCGTCCGGAAGGCCTGCCTGCCTGAAGAGTGTCTGGAGCCGGTCCAGCTCGGGCGGATCGTTGGCCAGGATCGTCAGCGCCTCGGCCTGGTCCCACTGCGGCGTGCCGGGCAGGATCGGGCCTGCGACCCGCACGGCCGGTGCCACGACTTCCGGCTTGTGGACCCCGTCTGCGGTGATTCCGAAACTCGAGTGGTACAGGTTGAAGTCGGCTGGGTTCTGGGTCTGGTCGTCGTCCTGGATGCCTCCGACGGCAATCACGGACGGAGCGTTGGCAGGCGGCGTCGGTTTGACCGGATCATTGCCTGCCGCCGCCACCACGACGATGCCACTGGCGACGGCGCGCTCGGCAGCCAGATCGACCGCATCGGTCTTGTAGCTCAGATCCGCGTGCTCGCCACCTGTTCCCAGGGACAGGTTGACGATCCGGATCCCGTAGCGGTCTCGATTCTCGACCAGCCAGTCGAGAGCCTTCCGGACGAGCTCCTCTCGGATCCGGCCGCCCTGGCTGACCTTGAGCAGGACCAGGTTCACCTCCGGAGAGACGCCCCGGTAGATGCCGTCGGAAAGGTGGCCGCTCCCGGCGGCCACGACCGCGGTCATCGTTCCGTGCCAGTGCCACCACTCGACCGGGGCGTCCAGGGGAACGCCGTCGCCGCTCAGGTCCTCGTAAGCGAGGACCCGGTTGCGCGGCAGGACCAGGTCCGGGTGCGCGCTGAACCCGGAGTCGATCATTGCAATGGTGACGCTCTGGCCCGAGTATCCCGGGTGGCTGTGGACGCGCACGGGGCTCGGAAGGACGGCGTGACGGTTCAGAACGTGGGAGTGAATCGAGTGGTCATATTCGAGGCGCACGGTTAGACCTCCTGAGCGAAGCAGCTAGGGCCCCGGCGGGGCGATTCATAACAGCGTTAGCGAAGAGCCGACTGCCCTGCGGCGCCCGGAGTGCCCATTAGCACCTGAAAGGCCTCGGGTTCGATGATCACATCACCCGTGAAGGGGTAGTCCAACGCCAAGATGACGAACAGGATCAGTCCGATCACCGTGGCCAGGAGTGAGGTCAGACAGATCTGACCCTTCGGGCTCTCCGAGTTCAAGAAGAACGCACACGTCATGGTCACGAGGGCGCCGATGAGGAGGACGCACCAGATGGCGGGATGGAGGCCGGTCCTCGCCGCGAACAGCCGGCGAAGCCTCAGCTCGTTCAACTCGTCCAGTCGTCTCACCGACTGGGTGTACACGGTCTTCTGGGTGTCCGTCGACGGCGAGAGCTTCATGTGTGCCGCGAAGAGCATGCTCTCGACCTTCGTCACCTCGGGGCTACCTTCCCCCCGCCCCATCGCGGGCCACTCCTTCTGCACCACGGCCTGCGCGTACTCGCGGGTCAGCATCTCGATTTCCTGTCGGGCCTCGGGGCCCAGGGTCTCCGCGTTGCGCCGCAGCACGACCAGATAGGAGGCCTCGGTCTCGGCCGTCAGGGCCGCGTGCTCGAAGTTCTCCCAGACGGCGACGAGGACGAACGACAGCAGCACGGCGTAGACGGCGCCCATCGTCCCGAGCAGGATGGCCACGAAGTCGTCCTTCTCGTGAAGGGCGAACCGCCGGCGCATCAGGACCCCTGGCACTGTCACCGCGACTGCGCCGATGGCGACCAGGACGCCCAGGATCGGCGCGGGGATGTAGTAGATGAGACTCTGGGTCACGGGCACGGATTCACCTTCAGTCCAGCGAGGGGCTCGAAGCCGTCGGCCGCCGGCCCGGGCGAACAGGCCTACTCAGTGATGGTCCGTCCACGCCCTGCCGGCCAGACAGGGCGTGGACGATGCGGCCGTCACCGGGGACGGCTGCCACGCGGCTTCGGGCTGCGTGGGCCCGAGGTGGCACCGCCCTTCTCGGAGGCACTCTCCACGAACGAGATGCTCTCGGCGAACTCGTCGGCGCTCAGCAAGGCCTTGACGGCGCTGTTGGCCCCGACGATGACCAGGTCCTCTTCGATCTGCAGCTTCTGCTTGGCGAAGATGAGCTGTCGGGCGTTGCAGGAGGACAGCGTCTTGAGCCCCTTCACGTCGATGACCAGCCTGGCCGGCCGGGCCTCGATCGCGCGCTTGAGCTCCTCCCGGAAGAACGGCAGGGCCGTGGAGTCCAGGTCTCCCTTGACCGTGAGGCAGGCCTCGGTGCCCTTCAGGTCGAGGTCGACCGCGAAGTGCTCCAGCCCGGAGGTCGGGACGATCCGGACCTTGACCTTGACGGGTTCCGTCGTGACCGGGAGCTTCACGGTGAGGCCCCGGGCATCGAAGTCGGCGTGGTCCTTGCCGTCGACGGTCACTGATTCGAGCATGATCGAGCCCGGGGGCAGCAGGTCAGGGGCCACTCTGAGGACGTTGTCCTTGAAGGCTCCTGGCTGGGGCTTGAAGTAGAAGTCCATCCCGCGCTTCGTGATCAGGAGATTCGTGTACACCGCGGCCAGGTAGCACAGCTCGAAGGAGTGGTAGCCGCTCATCGAGTGGCTGCCCTTGTCGCGTTCGGTCCCCAGCAGGTAGGGCAGCCCGTTGGCGAGCACGTTGAAGTACACGGCGCCCGAATCGTGGTCCAGGAAAAAGGCGTTGTAGAAGGCCGAGGACTCGCGGGCATGCTTGAGGTACTCGGGGGCCTTGAGCGAGCCGTGCAGGATCAGGTAGGCCAGGATGCCCTGCTCCTGTTGCCACCAGGCCTTGCGGTCGTGGAAGGCGAACCGATGGAGCTCCTGGCCCTCGCCCAGGGCCCGCTCGACGACGTCGTACCACCCGCCGCGCTGGGGATCGCCCCCGTGCTTGGGCATCAGTCCGGCGATCTTCTGGGCGAAGTCCACGTACCTCGGATCGGGGTCCAGCGAGTGGATGCGCATCAGGTTCCACGCGATCTTCAGGTTGTGTCCCACGACCCCGCGGTTCTGTTGCCAGCCCCACTCCCGGTCGGCTTCCCAGTTCTCATGGAACTTCTCCTGGACGAAGGCGGACCGCTCGTAGTCCTGGAAGTGCTCCGTGATGGCCCGCGCCGTGTCGACCAGCATGTCCGCGTGGGCCTTCTCGCCGGTCGCGCAGAACAGGTTGATCAGATAGGCCGGGGCGTGGTCGCCGACCGAGTTCCAATTCTTGCGCGCGCGGTTGCTGCCCAGCGAATCGGCCGTGCCGCTGAAGGTGATCGGGTCCACGTGCGAGTAGTAGCCGCCCTTGTCGTGGTCCTTGTAGTGACGCTCGAACATCTGCAGCGTCATCTCGATGTCCTTGCGAATCCGGGGATCGCCCGTGATCCGGTAGGTCTGAGTCGGCCCCGCCAGAGCATAGATCTGCTCGTAGGCCGGGATCGCGTCGAAGTCGTCTCCAAACTCCGACGAGAAGAGCTTGCGCTCGCGCACGCTTCTCATGGTGCCGTGGCGCATGCCCGGGATGTCGGGCATCTTCGAGCCCAGGATCTTGCGTCCCTGACCGTGGGCGAAGTCCACGGCGTGGTACCAGTAGCAGACGCCTTCGGAGGAGTCGACCGCCCGGAAGTGCTCTCGCAGGTACTCCGTGCCCTTCTCGGCGGCCTCGAGGTACCGCTCGTCGCCCGTGAGCAGGAAGGCGCTGGCGAAGCCGTACACCAGCCGCGAGATCGTGTCCGTTTCCTGGCGCGTGCTGTCGAGCTTGTGACCGTACAAGTCCAGCATCGTCGTGTAGTTCCGGTAGTCGATCGGCTTGCCCAGGAACTGCGCCTTCAGATAGAAGTTGCCGAGCTGCGTGATCTGGCGAATCCACCAGTCCTGCTGCTCGAAGACGAAGTCGCCCTCGTTGCGGCCGACGAAGATCAGGTGCTCGGCCTCCAGCTCGTGCGTCAGGTCCGGATAGAACACGCCGTAGGCGAACAGGAACCGGCCCGGCCGCAACATGTCACGCATCTGCCCCGAGCAGTCCACGTAGGCCTCGCCCAGGTTCCGCACCATCTCCGCATAAGTTGCCGCCGCCAGTCTCACCTTGAAGTCCCGGCCGTCCGACGTCTTCAGGCCGAAGACACCTTTCTGCTGATCGAAGGTCGTGACGTATCCCGCCACGGTGTCCGAGAATTCGAATCGGTTTGCTTCCACGCGAGTTCCTCCTGTCCAAAGTCACCTGGAAATCAACGCGACGATGCTTCGAGCATCCGCTCGGTAAACTCTCTGCTGGCAACGGGCCTCGCGGCCGGGCTCCGCGAGGTCCTGCGGGCTGGCCAGCGACGTGTCGACGACGCGGTACCAGGTCCGCCCGGGCACGACGGGCAGCTCGAACTCCAGGGGCTCCCAGTGCATGTTCATCAGCACGTGCAGGTCCGGGTCGTCGCCGAAACCGCCCATCGTGAACGCCAGGACGCGCGACTGGGCGTCCTCGAAGTCGGGCTTTCCCAGTTGCGTTCCGTGCCACTCGATGTCCTTCAACCCGCGCGAGTTGAGCTCCCCGGAGAAGAACCTCGACCGATGGATGATCGGATGACGTCTGCGGAAACCCACCATCCGCGAGAAGAACCGGTAGACGTCCGGGTGTTTCTTCAGGAGCGACCAGTCCAGCCAGCTCAGCGGGTCGTCGTGACAGTAAGCGTTGTTGTTACCGCCCTGCGTCCGGCGGAACTCGTCGCCGGCACAGAGCATCGGGACACCCTGCGACAGCAACAGGATGGCGGCGAAGTTCTTCACCTGCCGGTTGCGCAGCCGCTCGACCGACTCGTCGTCCGTCTCGCCCTCGATACCGCAGTTCCAGCTCTGGTTGTCGTTGATGCCGTCGCGGTTCTCCTCGCCGTTGGCCCAGTTGTGCTTCTCGTTGTAGCTGACCAGATCGTTCATCGTGAACCCGTCGTGACACGTGACGAAGTTCACGCTGTTGACGGGAAGATGCCCGCTCGCCTCGTAGAGGTCCGAGGATCCCGCCAGCCGCGAGGCGACCGCGCCGGCAACCCCCGGGTCGCCTTTCACGAACTTCCGGACGTCATCCCTGAAGCGGCCGTTCCACTCGGCCCAGCGATAGCCCGGGAAGTACCCGATCTGGTACAACCCGGCGGCATCCCACGCCTCGGCGATGACCTTCGTGTCGGCCAGCACCTCGGACGTCTCGATGTGCCAGAGCACCGGCGGATACTCCATGGGGGCCCCGTCCTGACCTCGAGACAGGATCGAGCCCTCGTCGAAGCGGAACCCGTCCACGTGCATCTCGCACACCCAGAACTTCAGGCACTCGACGATCAGCTTCTCCACGATGGGATGATTGCAGTTGAGTGTGTTCCCGCAGCCCGAGTAGTCCATGTAGTACTCGGGCTGGTCGGCAACCAAGTGGTAGTAGATGCTGTTGTCCAGGCCCTTGAAACTGATGGTGGGGCCTTGATGGTTCCCCTCGTTGGTGTGGTTGAAGACCACGTCGAGGAGCACCTCGATGCCGGCCCGGTGCAGCGCCTTGACCATGTCGCGGAACTCGCGAAGGTGGGTCCCCTCGTTCGCCGTCACACAGAAGGCCCTGTGAGGCGAGAAGAACCCGACCGTGCTGTAACCCCAGTAGTTGACGAGCGGCTTTCCGTCCGGTCCGTCGCGCAACACCTCGGTGTCGTCGAACTCGAAGACCGGCATGAGCTCCACCGCCGTGACACCCAGCTCCTTGAGGTAGGGGATCTTCTCGACCACTCCGGCGAACGTCCCGGGATGCTTCACGCCAGAGCTCGGGTCGCGAGTGAACCCGCGCACGTGCATTTCGTAGATCACCGTCTCGCTCATCGGGCGACGCAGGGGCTGGTCGCCTTCCCAGTCGTAGTCGGCCTGATCGATGATCACGCTCCGCAGGGAAGTGCGCAGGTTGTCCTCTGTCCCGCAGGCGTCTGGGCGCCGCCAGAGCGTGTTCGTGTTGCCGCGGGCATACGGGTCGATCAGGAGCTTCGCCGGACAAAAGCGATGCCCTTTCTCGGGGGCCTCCGGTCCGTCGACCCGGAACGCGTAGTGCATCCCGGGCAGCGCGTCCTTCACGTAGACGTGCCAGAAGTAAAAGGTGCGGTTCACCCGGGGATCGAGCCGGAGCACCTGCACCGGCTCGGGCGAATCGTGCTCGTCGAACAGCAACACCTCGACCTCGGTGGCGTGCTGGGAGAAGACCGCGAAGTTCGTTCCTTTGCCCTCCCGGTCGTACGATGCCCCCAGGGGATGAGGCCGCCCGGGGGCCGTTTCGAAGCGTCTTCTTGCCATGGAAACCCCTCCAGCTTGCTATGATAACGTCAAGGTTGTCTCGACGACTCGGATGCGCCGCGGACGCGCCGACTTCGTCCGGCCGCTCACGCCAGGGTCCCGTCCGGGTACTGGACCATCCCCGCGAAATGGATGGCGATCTTGCCGTCCCTGAGCACCCAGCTATCCGCGAAGATCATCTTCGCCGGCCCGTCCGGAGTGTCCAGCTTGATGTTCTCGGTCACCATCAAGGTGTTGTCGGTCTCGGCCCAGAACCGGACCGAGGTCTCGAGCCCCTGGATGCCGAGGATGCCGTTCATGTGCTCGCGCAATTCGACCTTTCCCCGAAAGTACTTCGGCTTCTTCTCGAAGCTGCTGATGAGCAGACAGTCGTCCGTGTACTGGTCGAGCAACGCCTCGACGTCCTTCTTCAGGATGAAGCCGATGTGGTCGCTGTACATCCTCTCGAGCTTCGTGGCGGGTACTCCTTGCATGCGAAGTCTCCTCTCCGATGAGTCGCGTGCCCGGTGCGACTCGTCACAACTTCGCGGACCCCCTGACGTAGGCCAGCTTGTCCACCGTGTACTCGACGATCTCGGGCCTGGCCGTCTTCGGCGAGCGTCGCACCTGCCACGTCTGATAAGCATCCAGGACGATCCGGTCGCTGGTGGCCGCGGGAGCTCTCCAGCGGCTACCGTCCACCGGACGACGATCTTGACCGTCGCCGTCGACCCCGAGAGCTTGGCCTTCACGCTCTTGACCTCGTGTTGCTCGTCGAAGAAGATCCGGATGACCCCCTGGTACCAGCCCTCGAACTCGGCCTGGCCCGACAGCGTGGCCTCCGGGAACTTCATCCGCAGGTCCTTGTCGGCCAGCATCGGCAGGACCTCGACCATCGGGGCGTGGACATCCAGTTTCCGGTACCATCCCTTGGCGAGCTCGGTCAGCTCTTCCTGGGTCAGTGGTTGGACTTCCATGGTCGTCTCCTCTTCGGGACGGACGCGCTCGTCGAAGAGCGCGCAGGTTGGTGAACACCGGATGCGAGCGCCTGCGTGGGGCGGCTACTGCCCGCAGCAGACCGTGCTGACCCGATCCGGCGCGACGTCGCCCTCGAGCACCAGGTCGATCAGGAAAGGCCCCTCGTGAGCCAGCATCTGCCCGATGGCGGCGGCGATATCGGCCGGCTTCTCCACTCGCGTCGACGAGACTCCCAGGGCCCGCGCCAGCTCATCGAACCGCAGCGCGGGTCGGGACAGGTCGAAGCTCAGCGGGAAAGGATGCGCCGGGATGCCGGTCTCCTTCCAGTACTGCTGGAGGTTGAGTTGCAGCAGCCTGTAGGAGCCGTTGTTGCAAACCACGAACTTGGCGCCGACGCCGTGCCGGGCGGCCGTCCAGAGTGCCTGGATCGTGTACATCGCGCCGCCGTCTCCGCTGAATCCCACCACCGTCTTATCAGGGTGCGCCAGCTTCGCGCCGATGGCCCCGGGGATGCCCACGCCCAGCGAGCCTCCGCGGGTCTGCAGGAAGGCGCCCGTGGTCTGCGGAGGCAGGTAGCGGGTGAGGTCCGGAGAGTTGGTCAGGGCCTCGTCGAAGAGCACCGCGTCCGCCGGGAGCTGTTTCGCCAGCTCCTCCATGAACGCGGCACTCCTCATCGGAACGGCGTCCCGAGACTGTCGATCGTGCTCCTTCTCCGCCTCGGCCTTCTCCTTTTTGGCCTTGCGAAAGGCCTCGAGCCGCTCGGCCGCGGACTGTGCCTGCGCCGCCGGACGCGTCCTCTCCAGTTCCCGGGCCAGCGCGGCCAGCGACAGCTTGGGATCGGCCACCACGCCCAAGTCGACCGGATGGTTCTTGGCGATCTCGTAGGCGTTGAGATCGAGGTGAATCACCCTGGCCCCGGGGGAGAAGATGGGGCCCAGCTCCGGAAAGACCTCGGGCATCACGTAGGTCCCGCAGATCAGCGCGACGTCAGCGCGCCGCGTGATCGGCAAGCTGGTGAACCCGAACATGTGGCCGGTCTGCCCCTGGTAGAGCGGATGGTCGAAGGCCATGTTCACTTCGCCGGAGTCCACGCCCCAGACCTCTGCGCCGAGAAGCTCGGCCACCCGGGTCAACTCGGCCTGGGCGTCCGAGTAGGCCACCCCGTCGCCCATCAGGATCACGGGCCGCACGGCGCCGGCCAGCCAGGCCGACGCCGTGCGGACCAGCTCGGGGTCGGGGACGACCCGCGTGGACGGGACCGACGTCGGGTAAACGTCTTCGTTAACAGGCTGGTCGAGCAGGTCCTGGGGCAGGCACAAGTAGACGGGGCCCATGGGAGGAGTGGAGGCAATCTTGATGGCCCGACGCACCATGCGCAGCAGCGACGATGGCTCCAGCACCATCGCCGACCACTTCGTCACGGGCTCGCACATGGCCACCAGGTCGCCGGCCATCTGCGCATCCATCGCCTGATAGCGGACCCCCGCGTCGCCTCCGATGACAACCAGAGGCGAGTGTCCGCGCTTGGCCTGGTACAGCGCCCCCAGGCCGTTGCCCACGCCCGGTGTGCTGTGCAGTTGCACGAGCGCCGGCTTGCGGCGGACCCGGGCGTGGGCGTCGGCCATCAGGACGGCGATCGACTCCTGCAACGTCAGGATGTACTTGAGCCGCGGATGGTCCCACAGAGCGTCGAGGAACCCCTGCTCGACGGTGCCGGGGTTCCCGAACATGTACTCGAAGCCATCGGCGAGGAACTGCTCGAGGATGGCGTGGCGCCCTGTCTTGCTGCTCACGTGACTGCCCTCCCGCGCTCTACCAGCCGAAGCGGCGCAGACCCGACTCGAGCATTTCGACCATCTTCTGGCCCGTCAGGTACGAGTCCGGCGTCGAGCGGCCCGTCACGAACGGCCAGTCCACGATCACTGAGGTCTCCTTGCCGAAGTTTCCGATGTACGCGCCATCGGGTCCCGTGGCGTCGCGCAGGATGTATTCCAGCGGGTAGGGAGGCGGTCCCATGTTGAAGTCGGTGTGCATGAAGCCCGTGCCGTCGTGGTAGTCGTACTCCTTGCAGTGCCCGGTGACGTGCTTGCCCCAGAGGATGCTCTTGCGGTTCTCCAGTTCGCGAGCGAAGGCGAGGCACGCCACGCCGTAGCACTCGGCGCCGATTGGCCGGTCCAGCTACCGGAAGGCCAGGACGATGTCATGGACCCGCTGGTTGTTGGCCAGGTCGACGATCGGGCCGCTGCCGCCCACGATCAGCATCGCATCGTAGCGGGCCAGCACCGTCGTCTTGGCCCTCTCACGCGCCTTGTAGTAGGCCTCCAGGTCGCGCACCAGGCTGGCCGAGCTGAAGTACGGCATCTCCGGCATCAGTCTCGAGAGGTCGATGGGCTCCGCTAGCCGCGAGGACTTGTCGATGGCCTTCACCTTGTCGGCTACCTCGGCGCTGGTCACGCTGCGGCCCAAGGGCGGGTCGACGTACTTCGGGTCCATGCTCGGCGGCAGGGCCACCGGCCGTTTGCCCTTCGGGGTCGCGAAGTCCACCTCATAGCCCGCCTTGTCGAAGGTCTCCAGCGGGCCGATCAGCTCCTCACCCCAGAACCCATACTCCGACAGAATCACGAGGATCTTCCTGGCGCCCATGCGGC
>JACQZL010000122.1 GCA_016213865.1 Candidatus Rifleibacteriota bacterium | reverse complement strand
CTGGTGGTAGCGGGTGCCCGTGCATCCTGAGCAGAGGCCGTCAGGCCGCGTATCGAAGGACAGACCCGCTCCTGAGGCCGCATCAATCCTGGCCGGTCTGGAGACCGGCCACCACCAAGACCTTTTCACTCGAGGCAGCAATAATGCCTGGTGGCCTGAGATAGTTCCCCGACGCCCTCCAGGCGCCGAAGACCCGAGGGTAGAAGCGGCTTCCAGCCGCTTCACCGACGCTGTCAGTTCGAGAGCGCGCCGGGCAGGCGGAAGCGGCAAGATGCCGCTTCTACTCTGCTCGCCCGAAGGCAGTGCATGAAGCGGGGTAAGGCTTCCAGGCCACCACGGGGCTTTCGTGGTGACCCGAAACCTGACTGGGCCTACCAGGATTCGAACCTGGGACCAAGCGGTTATGAGCCGCCCGCTCTAACCAACTGAGCTATAGGCCCGTCAGTCTCGTCTCGGATGTGGCCGCCGCTCGCACCGGGCAGAAGCTCCAGACTGCCCGGCTCGAGCTCGAAGCCTCGAGCCTCGGGTGTCCTTCGCCTCGACCCCGGAGCCTCGGGCCTACTTGTGGTAGAAGTCCTCCAGCTTGCGGCTGCGGGTCGGGTGGCGCAGGCGCGAGAGCGCCTTGGCCTCGATCTGTCGGATCCGCTCGCGGGTGACGCCGAACTTCTGACCCACTTCCTCCAGCGTGAGCTGCTGGGTCTGACCTATGCCGAACCGGTAGCGGATGACGTCCCGCTCGCGGCCGTGCAGAGTCGACAGCACGCTCTGGATCTGCTCCTTGAGCATCGTGTTGGCGACCTCGTCGGTGGGCGAGACAGCGGTCTCGTCGGCGACGAAGTTGCCCAGGTTGCCGTCGTCCTGGCTGGAGATGGGGGTCTCGAGCGAGACGGGCTCCTGGGCCACCTTCAGGATGTGCTCGACCTTTTCGAGCGGGAGGTTCATGTCGACGGCGATCTCTTCCTTGCTCGGCTCGCGGCCCAGACGCTGGGTCAGCATGCGGGCGACCTTGCGCACCCGGTTGATGTTCTCGACCATGTGGACGGGAACCCGGATGAGCCGGCTCTGATCGGCCAGGGCTCGGGTGATGGCCTGGCGGATCCACCACATCGCGTAGGTGCTGAACTTGAAGCCCTTCTGGTACTTGAACTTCTCGACGGCCCGGATGAGGCCCTGGTTGCCCTCCTGGATGAGGTCGAGGAGGCCCATGCCGCGGTTGACGTACTTCTTGGCCACGCTGACGACCAGCTTGAGGTTCGCCTTGACCAGCGCCTCGTGCGCGAGGTGGTCGTGCTTCTCGATGCGCTTGGCCAGTTCGACCTCTTCGGCCGAGGAGAGCAGTGGCGTGCGGCCGATCTCCTGCAGGTAGATCTTGATGGCGTCCGCGTAGGAGCCGGGGGTGTACTCGGAGCTGGGCTTGTGGACCGGTGCCGGCATCGGCTTGGCTCCGGCTGCGGCCATCACTTCCCAGGCCTCGATGCCACCGCGGCTGACCACCTCGGCTTCGGACTCGGCCGGGGCCGCGACGGCCAGGCCGGCTTCGGCGTCCATCGCCTCGCCCAGGTTGGCGCGGAGCGACGGCATCGTCATGAGGGCGCGAGCGTCCTCGCAGCCCAGCATGCTCTCGGTCTCGCCGCCGTGGCCGCCCGGACGGCTGGAGGAACTGGCCCGAGGCCGTGGAGGGGCGGCGGGACGGGTCATGACCGGTCGCGAGTCGGCAAGACTGGAGCGGGAAGCGCGGATCCGAGCCGGCCCCGAGACGGGCTGGAGCCCCGACGTCGGGATGGGCCCGCTCGGCGGAATCTGGGCCTTTCTGCCCTTGGTGACAAGGTTGGGGCGGTTGCCGTGCTGGGGAGGCGTCTGCTGGGCCTTGGACTGGGCCGGCGCCTTCTGCGGTCGAGCAGCGGGCGACTTGGCCGGTGGCCGGGCGGAGGCCTGCTGGGGCCCCGGGGCGTTGCGGCGGAACGTCAGGGACGGAGCGACCCGGTGGTTGGCCTGGTCTCTTTGGTCCTTGACGGACGCCGGAGCCGACGATTGGGCCGCCGCCTCCTGAGGAGGCAACGGCTTGCGATCCTCGCGAGGCGGCTGCACGCGCGGCTGCCCGTGAGCGTGGGCCCTTCTAGCCCTGCGTCGTTCGCTCCTGGACATGGTCTGAGGAGCGGCGTTTCGAGGGGCAGGGCCCTGGGTGGACTGAGACGGCTGCCCTGCCTCCACGGTCTTGCCGGTGGGCTTGGTGTTCTTCGGCCGTGGGTCACGGTTCTCGGGGACGCGAGGCGCGGGCCGCGCGGAGGTGTTGGCCTTGGGGGACTCGTGCCGGCGGGGCTGGCGATCCGGGTTCGCGGGCCGGGCCGCCTGCTGGTGCGGCTCGGGGTTGGTCGACCGAGCGCTGTCGTGACGCGAGTCGGGATGGCCGTGGGGAGCCTTGGCCTTGGCTTCGGCGTGGGGGTGCTTGAACTGGGCGTCCCGGTGGCGGCTTGCTTCCGGGTGCGCCGGCTTCGATCCGGCCGATGGGGCTGCCGGGTGGACCGGATGCTGCACCGCCGGAGGGGCAACCTGCTTCGGCGCCCGGTTCTTGTCGTCATGGCGCCGCTGCCGGCCGCAGGGTTCGTTGCGTCCGTGCGGGCGGCAAGACTGCTTGGCCGCCGGCGTGGTCTGAGCCGCGGGCGCGCGCGCCGGAGCCAGGGGGCGAGGGTCTCGCTCGCCCGGAGGTTGCTGCTGGAGCTTGGCCTGAGGGTTGTCGTCGTGGGACGACCCGGGGCAGGCCTTTGCCGGATTGGCGCGCCTGGGTGGCACCACCTTGGTGATCATGCTGTCGGCGTTCCTTCCGTCCTTGGCAGCCTTGCCGTTGGAGTGCCGCGGGACGTCTCGGACTGCCTTCGGCAGGACGACCGTCCGCTCGGCCTCGTGCGGTCGTGGCTGCGGACTGGCGCCGGCCTTGGGCCAAACGCCCTGGCTGTGGCGATCCCCGGGCTCACGCTTGGGCGCGGGCACTCTCGGCGGTCGGCGTTGCTCCATGACAAACTTGGGTCCAGATTCGGTCGTGGGTTCGTCGCTCGTGACCTTGTTCCCTGCAACCTTCAAATCCATCTTGCCCACTTGCACCTGTTCCTATCCGGCCCGAGGCGCCGATGCGGCCGGCGCTCCCGGACCCTTCAACAGCGACTGCAGATCCTCCGTGACCTGCTTGAACTCTCGAAGGAGAGCCGCGTCGCTTGCACCACTGCTGGAAACCTGCCGCTGCAGCTCACGCTTACGAGCTTCCAGCCGGTGTTTTTTCAATTCTCTCAGGCAGTCGTCGAGCATCGCCTCGACGCCGGCTTCGTCCACCGTCGGGCGTACCATGAGCTCGGCGGTGATGAATCGACGGAGTTCCTCGTCCTCGCAAGTGTCCAGCAGAAGGCTCGTGACGGGACCGGCCTCTTGGTCGATCTCCGCCAGGATCTGGAGGAGCTTCTTGCAGTAGGGGTCGCGGAACTCCGAGATGCGCATATCGGAGGAGACCTTCCGGTACGTCGCGAAATCGGTGAGAAAGCAGTAGATGAGAGTCCGCTCGGCCTGCACGAGCGGTGAGATGGCATGGGGCCGGGTCGGCGTGGCGTCCACGGGGGCCGCCGCGCGGTCTCCCTGGCCCATCAGGGCCTTGCGAACGAGCTCCTCGCCGATCTCGAAGCAGTCGGCCACCCGCTCCACGAAGGCTTGCTGCGAGAGGACGGACGGCAACAGGCCGAAGACTTCGATCATGTCGCGCATGGCTAGCCGCTTGCCTTCCGGGCTCTTCCAGTTGGGATGCCGGTCGCGCGTGGCTTCGAAGAGGAACTGCTCGACCGGTTGACCCTGATGTAGCCGCTCCTGGAGGGCGTCGGCGCCGTTTTCCTGGACGAACTCGTCCGGATCCACCCCCTGGGGCAACCGCAACATCGAGACTTCCAGACCAGTTTTTTCCAGTAGCGGCAACGCCCGAAGGGTCGCCTTCACACCCGCTGCATCAGGATCGTACGCAAATACGAGGTGCTTCGCCACCTTGGCCAGCTTGCGCACCTGGGTTTCGGTCAGGGCCGTTCCGAGCGTGGCCACCACGTGGTGGAAGCCTGCCTGCCACAAGCCGATGACGTCCATGTACCCCTCGACCAGCAGGAGAGTCATCCCGGCCTCGGCCGCAGCGGGGGCCGCCCGGTGCAGGTTGAAGAGCATCCTGCCCTTGCTGTAGACGGCGCTCTCGGGGGAGTTGAGGTACTTGGGGTTGCCGTCGCCCAGGATGCGACCGCCGAACCCGACGGGTTTGGCGAACTCGTCTTCGATGGGGAAGACCACGCGGCCCCGGAAGTAGTCGTAGACGCTGTCTTCCTTGCCACGGCGCACGAGGCCGAAGGTGACCAGTTCGTCGCGCGTGTAGCCGCGGGAGGTGAGGTGATCGGTCGCCGCCCGCCACTCGTCGGGCGCGTACCCGATCCCGAATTCGCGGATCGTCTGCGCGGTCAGCCCACGCTTCTCCAGGTAGGCGCGAGCGGCCGGCGCGGCGGCCAGGGCCCGCTTGAAAAAGCCCTGGGCCTCTCGCATCAGATTGTGGATGCGCGCGAAGTCCACGTCGCTCTCGCGGCCGCGGTAAGGGGTCAGATCAAGCCCGACCTGCATCGCCAGTTTTTCGATGGCGGCAGGGAAGGAAATGTTCTGGATCCGCATCACGAAACTGAAGACGTCGCCTCCGACACCACAGCCGAAGCAGTGGAAGATACGTTTCCCGGGATGGACGGTGAACGACGGGGTCTTTTCGGAGTGGAACGGACAGAGGCCGGAGAAGTTCGCCCCCGCACGCTTCAACAGGACGTGATCGGAGACTACTGCTACGATGTCTGCCCGTTCTCGGATCTCGTCCAGGACCCCCTGAGGGATTCCCTTCACAGTGGCCATTCCACTCCCGTCCCGGAGATAGTGCTGGCGCCAAGGAAAAAAACTCGAGCTATGGTATCAGAACGCACAAGAAGATGCAAACAGAAAAGCAGGTCGAGATCAGTCCCCACGGCCCGAAGGAGTAAGCAAAGACGATGCCATGATGATACGGCCCATGTCGCTATTGCCTCTCATGACGGCGCGCCTGCTCGCCGATGGCTAGTGAAGCGAGACCGAAGGCCGCAGGAGCCAGGCTCGAGGTACCCGATTCCAGGTCGATGCCTACGATCAGGCCTCCAGTCCCATGCTGACCCGGCTGACGCCGGTCAGGAGCCGGCAGGGACGCCGGCCCACCTGCCCTCGCGTTCCTCGGGCTCACCCGGCCGGCGGTGAGCGCGCGTTGCGAAGACACTCCCAGCGGACACCCAGGAGAGACCCCATGCAGAGACCGAGATCCCCCTATCTGGCCAACCCCGGCCTG
>JACQZL010000061.1 GCA_016213865.1 Candidatus Rifleibacteriota bacterium | reverse complement strand
GTCGGTCAGGGCGAGATGCCCGACCGGGATGCTGTCCAGAATCTCGTGAAGGGTCTCCTGGGCAGTCTCGACGAATTCCGCGCGTCTAACGTGTGGACCTCTCCGGCCAGCGGCCTCTCCGATCTGTCGTCTGGACGTCACCACGTTGCCCGATGGGCGCCCCCCTCCGCAACCTCCGTCCGAGACGGCGAGAGCGACGCCAACTCATGGGAACTCCCAAGCAAACACGGAGCCATAAAGACACTGAGACACAGAGAAGAGTCTCTTCAAATCAGCTCCTCTGTGGCTCTGTGCCTCTGTGTTGAATGACGGCTCTTCAGCGATCGTGGACATGCGGGCTCTCGTTCTTCAGCATCGCTCCCTGAGACGGCTTGTGCTTTGCAGCTCATATCCTGTAGATCCGAGGACGTCCATGGACGAACCGCTGTTGTCGGAGGCCTTCCGGAACCGCTACCGGATCGAGGGGCTCCTTGGCCACGGAGCGATGGGGCAGATCTACGTGGCCACCCAGCTCGCCCTGCGTCGCCGAGTGGCGCTCAAACTGATGCGCGCCGAGGTGCTGACCGACGAGGAGAGCCGCGGGAGGTTCGTCAACGAGGCGCGGCTCCTCGCGGGGCTGTCGCACCCGAACATCGTCAGCCTCTTCGACGCGAGCCTGGAGGGCAACGCGCCCTACCTTGCCATGGAGCTGATCGACGGTCCCACGCTGGGTCAGACGATCGCCGCCGAAGGCCGGTTGGGCCTCGAACGGTCCGGGTCCGTTGCGCGAGGCGTGCTGGCGGGGCTCGCCTATCTCCACGACTCCCGGGTGCTGCACCGGGATTTGAAGCCCGAGAACATCCTGTTGCCCGAACCAACCGTGCCGAAGCTCGCGGATTTCGGGCTGGCCAAGGCCATCGGCAGCCGGAAGCTCACGGCCGATGGTTTCGTCGTCGGGACGACGATGTACATGGCCCCGGAGCTCTTCGACGGTCAGGACCAGACGGTGGCTTCGGACCTCTATGCCTTCGGCATGGTCCTGTTCCGGATGCTCACGGCGAGCTACCCCGTGGAAGCCTGCGGCTATGGTCTGGACGCGGTCATTGCCAAGAAGTTCCTCGACCGGGACCGCATCCTGGCCAAGCTGGGCGAGGTGCCGGAGGCCCTGGCGGCCGTCGTGGCGCGCTGTCTGGACGCCCAGGCGGCCCAGCGCTATGAATCGGCGGCTCACGTGTTGGGGGCACTGTCGTCGGCAGAGCGGCCGCGTGCCCGGAGGGCGCCCGTCCCTCGCGTTCTTCCTGCGATCCGGGCCGCGGGCCCGGTTCCCGGCGAGAGAGACCGTGAGGACGCATCCGTCCGCGCTTCGGCACCACGGCCGCGGCTCCTCCTGGGGCTCATCCTGACGGCCGCGGCATTCGCCGGGGCGCTGACTGTCGTCTGGCTCCGGCAACCAGGCGCGCCACCCGTGACGCAGCAGGGGGCGGTCGGACCGGTGGCAGGTGCGGTCGGACGGGAGCCCGAAGCGGGGAGGACCGCCTCCGGCTCCCAGCCGTCAGTGACTTCGGGATCGCAGGAAATGCCCCGGGTCGAGGTCTTTGCCGGCGTCTCGTCCCTGCGGCTCACCTGGGCCCCCGCCTGGCCCAGGACCGCCGGGGTCCGCTACGACGCACACGGCGTCCCCGAGAAGGTCGTTTCCGTGGTGGCCCACGCGACCGCGGTCGAGCTGGGCCAGTTGCGGCCGGCAACTTGTTACCAGGTGCGGCCCGTCTGGCCGCCCCGGGGCCAGGGTCCCACCCTGACGGTGAACACGCTCGAACGCTTCGGAGGGGCCGCACTCCTCCGCCGGCGAACTCCGAGATCCGGTACGGACATGAACTGGGCTTCGGACGGCAACACGCTGTACTTCCTGTTCCACGTCGACCAGGGCCGGCCGCTGGGCATCCGCGTCAGTCGTGACTCCGGCCTCACCTTCAGCCCTGAAGGCCGTCTCGCCGCGGGAGCCGCCGGCAGGAGCTACCACCTTCTCCGGGAAGGACGCGACCTCTGGCTCGCCTACGACGAGGCCCTCTCGGGCGGAAAGACCATCGCCGTCTTGCGCAGCGCTGACGGAGGAAGACACTGGTCGCGGGTGGCCGCCCTATCCAACCCGGCCTTCTCGGTGGCCGGCATGCTCCGGGAGACCGATGGAGTGGCACTCTTCTTCAAGCGAGACGAGAGCATCGCGTGCTATCGGATCCCGACAGACCGCCCGGGCGCGGCAGCGATCCACGAACTGGACGGGTTCGGGCACGGGAACTGGCTCGGGGCTCAGGCAGCCCGGACCAGCGACGGCACCCTGCACCTCGTCGGCAGGTTCGCCCCCTCGGCCTCGGAGCCGGGGCCGTTCTTCTATGCGAGGACCCGGCTCCAAGACGGTGCCTGGGAGAGGCCGGTCCCGTTCCCGATCGGCGGTGCCGTCGCCGTGGCCCCACGGGTCGCTGCCGCCGGGCGGTCGCTCTACGTTCTCTGGGCCGATCGACGCGCATCCGGCCCTCCCCTGCGACTGGCGCGCAGCCACGACTCGGGGCGCCACTGGGAACCGCCCACGGTCCTCCCTTCCACTCTGTCGGTGCTCGAGGATTCCAGGGATGAATCCCTCGCTCTGGTGGCAGACGGGAAGCTCGTCGCCGTGGCCTGGCACGATCCGGAGTTGGAGCTGGCGACCAAGCTGGTGGTCCGCTGCTCCACGGACCGCGGGGCCCACTTCGAGCACGTTGACGAAGTCTCGCTCGGACTGCAGCCCACGGTGATCGCGTCTCGCCTGATGTTCACGCCGTCGGCGCTGGTCTACGCCTTCTGGTGTCCGGGCGACGACGCCCACGCGCTGGCCCGCTTCCTTCCCCGGATGCGCTTCGTGCCGGCAGGTGACGGGTCTTCGAGCTTGGTGCGGTAGGACGGCCCCGGGGCCCGGGTGGCTGCGGGCTCCTTCTCCGCAGCTTCGCAGCCCAACCAGCCGATAGGTTTTCCGGAAAGCCTGGTGCGATCGGCCCGGCCTCGAATCGGCTCGGATTCGTGGAGAGGCTTTGTCGCAGGGGGCCCCACGCCACTCCGGGTCGTGGCGACCACCCCGCCTATTCGGAGCCGAGACGCTTTCGGATGCTTTGGAGCATTCGAGACAACAGTTCGTTATCCTGCTCGTCCTCGTACGGC
>JACQZL010000060.1 GCA_016213865.1 Candidatus Rifleibacteriota bacterium | reverse complement strand
CTTCTGCTTGATGATGTCGGCCTCGATCGTGACGCCCAGGTGGTTGGCCTGGCCCGTCAGGTCCGCTGCCACGTGGTAATCGACCTTCTCGGTCTTGAACCCGCTGGAGCGGAGGTAGCACCAGAGCACGGTCGCCATCCCCATCTGGTGCGCCTCGTGGAAGACCTCGGCGATCTCGACGATCTGGCGGGACGATTCGGGCGAGCCGAAGTAGATCGTCGCGCCGATCGCCGCCGCGCCCAGCTCCCAGGCCTGCTCGACGCTTCCGAACAGGATCTGGTCGTGCTTGTTGGGGTAGGTCAACAGCTCGTTATGGTTGATCTTCACGATGAACGGGATTCGGTGAGCGTACTTGCGCCCGACCGAGCCCAGCACGCCGAACGTGGAGGCGACGGCGTTGCAGCCGCCCTCGACCGCCAGCTTGACGATGTTCTCGGGGTCGAAGTACTGCGGGTTCGGAGCGAACGACGCCCCGGCGGAATGCTCGATACCCTGGTCGACGGGCAGGATCGAGAGGTAGCCCGTGCCGCCCAGCCGGCCGGTGTTGAACATCGTCTGGAGGTTGCGCAGCACCTGGGGCGAGCGGTCCGTGGGCGCGAAGACGCGGTCCACGAAGTCCGGGCCGGGCAGGTGCAGGCTCTCGCTGGCGATGCCCTTGCACTGATGATTGAGGAGCTTGGTGGCTTCGTCTCCCAGGAGACGCTCGAGGTCGCTGACTTTCATGGGGTCACTTCCTTCCTGGTGTTGGGTCGGTGTGGATGACCGCCCGACATCATAAGACCAGTGGCCCCGCAAAGACCAGCGGCGCGGCTGCGGGGGGGAGCGTCCCCGGATCGTGGGGCAGAGAGGACCAAACGCAAAGACGCCAAGACGCAAAGACGCCAGGAAATGCTGATCAATAAGACCTTCTTTGCGTCCTTGCACCTTTGCGTCCTTGCGTTCAAGACAGGCACCGTCGCCACGCGACGACGCGGCTTCCCACGTTTCAGGGACGCTCCCGCTGCGGGGGGTGCCCTCGCGAGATGCGGGGAGCCGCTCTGGCATGGGAAGGAGGGGAGAAACGGGGGGCTTCGCCCAATGGCATTAAATCCAGCGCCAGGAGAGCCATGATGGGCGTCGGAAAGGTAGAAGCGGCATCTTGCCGCTTCCACAGGTCCGGGCAAGTCGCTGTCGCGGGACCAGGCGCCCCTGAAGCGGCTGGAAGCCGCTTCTACCTTGCGGCGTAGCTATCGTTGCGGCCTCGCCCGCAAATCCATGACAGGAGATGGAAACCATGGGGATCTAATGCCATTGGGGCCAGCCCTTGGGTGCATGGTGCCGGTGATCGGAGTCCAGTCGGACAAATTGTCAGGCTCGGATGGAAAGCCTGTCGTGCAGGGCGGAGAACGGGATGCGGGGACCGCGGTTGTCGGGCGCCGCGATGGGTGCCGCGACCGGACCGGGACGCGGCCGCCGGTGTCGTGGCGGCGGCCAGCGGCAACGCGAGCCCGGCAACCAGTGCCGCTGGGACGTTTGGTCCTGGAGACTGGCCGTTTGGTGACCAGGCGCATAATTTTGGTTGCCGTCACAAGTCCGCATCTCTTAGCCTGTGACTGCGGTTTCAAAATGCCGGGTTCCTCGAGGTACGGGGACCGGCTGGAAAGGACCCATGTTCTGGGAGCTGTTCGTTTTGGCCCTTGGGGCCGCCGGGGGTGGATGGATCGTCAATCGCCGACGACATCAGGATCGCGCCCGTCTCGAAGATGCCGAGCGCGAGGTTTTCCGACTCCAGCAGGAGGCTGTCCTGCAAGACGCGAGGGTGACTGCCATCTCCCGCGGGCTGAAAATGGGCTTGACCGCGGTCGGCCCCGATCTGACGGTGCTCGACGACCCGGCCACCGGAGGAGGGCAGCAGGGCCAGGAAGGCCACGGCCGGGTCAAGTGCTTCGCGCGCCTCTGGAACCGTACGGAAGCGTGTGAGGAATGTCCGGCGGGCCGCGCCTTCGAGAGCGGTAACCCCGAGGCCTCCGAGGTCATCACCGGAAACGGCCAGTCCGACCGGGAGTACTACCAGGTCATCTCGAGCCCGGTCCAGGGCCAGGACGGCCAGGTGACTCACGTACTGGAGATGGTCCGCGACGTGACCGACCGGCGCCGCATCGAGGTCCATCTGCTGCAGGCAGGGAAGATGGCCGCCCTGGGCGAGCTGGCCGCGAGCATCGCTCACGACATCAACAACCCCCTGGCCAGCATCTCGGCCTACGCCGAGCAACTGGCCGAGGCAGCGCAGCAACCGGGACTGCTGAGCCTCCAGGAGTTCAAGAAGTTCCCGGGACATCTGGCGACCATCCGAAAGAACGTCAAGCGCTGCAAGGAGATCACCTACGCCCTGCTCAACTTCGCCCGGCGCAAAGAAGAGCCGGTCGAGGTCGTCGACGTGCCGCTGGCGCTCGAGGACACGCTGTCGCTGGTCGAGCACGAGGCCCGCCTGGGCGGCAAGAAGATCGAACGGCAGATGCCAGACTGCCTGCCTCCCGTGCTGGGCCAGCGCAGCGAACTGCAGCAGCTCTTCCTCAACCTCCTGACGAACGCCCTGGACGCCAGTCCGCCGGGTTCGGCGGTGACGGTGCGGGCGCGGGTGGCCGACCGCGAGCTGGCGGTCGACGTCGAGGACCGCGGGACCGGGATCGCCGCCTCGGACCGGGACCACATCTTCTCGCCGTTCTTCACGACGAAGCCGCCGGGCAAGGGGACCGGGCTTGGGTTGGCGATCTGCGCCCGGATCATCAAGAAGATGAAGGGGCGGATCACGTTCGTCACAGAGGAGGGGGCGGGCACCACGTTCACAGTCTGGTTGGGCCTGGCCCGGCCGCCGCTCCGGCCACGCGAAGCAGTCTGACAATGCGAAAACCCATGGACATACTCATCGTCGACGACGAGGAAGACATCCGCCACGTGATCCACGAGCGGTTCGAGGAGCGCGGCGACCGCCCGGCCACGGCCGCGGATGCAACGGAGGCCCTGGGGCTGGCGCAGCAACGGTACTTCGACGTCTCCATCCTCGACATCAAGTTGCCGGGGATGGACGGGCTCGAGCTGTGGAAACACCTGCGGGAGATGCAGCCGGCGATGGAGGTCCTCTTCATAACGGGGCACGCCTCGGTCGACACGGCGCTGGAGGCGATGAAGCTCGGGGCCTACGACTACCTCACGAAGCCGGTGGAGCTGGCGGAACTGGAGATCCTCGCCCGCAAGTCGTACGAGAAGAAGATGCTGCGCAAGCAGACGATCCTGCTGCGCGAGGAACTGGCCCGGCGTGGGGTCCGGGCCAACCTCATCGGGACCAGCACGTCCATGGATGCCATCCTCAGGTCCATCCACCAGGTCGCCCGGACCGATTCCCCCGTCCTCATCGAGGGCGAGACGGGGACCGGCAAGGAACTGGTCGCCCAGGAGATCCACGCGGCCAGCGGCAGGCGCGACAACCCGCTGGTGGCGGTCAACTGCGGGGCGCTGCAGGAGAGCCTCCTCGAGAACGAGCTGTTCGGCCACGAG
>JACQZL010000083.1 GCA_016213865.1 Candidatus Rifleibacteriota bacterium | reverse complement strand
CATCCCACGCCGATGACGTAGACGCTGTAGCCGGTGTCCACCATCACCGGGACCCAGGGAACGTCCTTGCAGACCCCGGCCACGCAGACGGGGATCTTTCCGTAGGTGACCTTCGTGGGGCGGTAGTGCTGGACCGCGACGATGGTCCCGGGCGATTCCCCGGGAGTGACAACGCACACCCCCGGGCCGCTGCCGTCGATCCCGGTGTCGACCCCGACGTAGTACCAGCCGTTGGGCCCACTGAACCCCGCACCGACGTCGCCCGGGGGAGACTCGTTGAAGCACCAGGTGCCCGGCTGCGCGGCCGCGGGCTGCGCGGCGAACCCCAGGGCTGCAGCCATCACGATCGCAAGGACGAGCCATCTTGCTCCCCACGAGGCAAGACCGCGATGACCGGTCGATCTCTTCATTGCCGACCCCTTCCCTCACTCGTTCGGACAGCCCTCATAGGGCTGGGCTCCCGGTGGCTACCGCGCCGCGACAGGTGCGCGCGGCGCGTGGGTGGGACGGGGTGCAAGCGGGAGGCCCGCGGCAGGTCGGGCACAAGCGGCTAGTGTGTGTGTGTGTGCAACGTCCGCCCCGTTCTTCCGCATGACAGGCTCCCGCTGCCCTTTGCCCAGACTTCGTAGCACTGATCGGCGGACCGGTCAAGAGTCGTGTGTGTGTGTGCAACGTCCGCCCCGTTCTTCCGCATGACAGGCTCCCGCTGCCCTTTGCCCAGACTTCGTAGCACTGATCGGCGGACCGGTCAAGAGTCAGATTGATGAAATGGGGTTCATCGGACAGCCGGTCCCTCCCAGGGCGGATTCAAAGTAGCTGAACGAGTCCGCTGACCAGGGCCTCTTCGAGGGTACTGGCGCCCCACCCACTCCAGCTGCTACAAGCTCGGAGGTGAACACCGGCCGCGGGGACCCTCAGCACTTCGACGACCTCCTCGTGCGCCTCGTCGCGCCGCACGAGGTGCCCCGCTTCAATGCGGCTCTTGACGAGCACCACTTCCTCGGTCACAACCTCGTCGGGCGGATCCTGCGCTACGTCGCCTGCGAGGCCGATGAGTGGGTGGCGCTGCTCGGTTTCGGCTCCGCTGCGCTCAGCCTCGCCCCCCGCGAGCGCTTCATCGGCTGGAGCGAGCAGGCAAAGCTGCGACGGCTGCGCTTTGTCCTGAGCAACCAGCGGTTCTGCCTGCTTCCCGCTCGCAGGCGCCCGAACCTCGCCTCCGTGGTGCTCGCGCGCACGCTTCAGCGCCTCAGTGCCGATGCCGAGGCGGCCTATGGGTACCCGGTGCTGCTCGTCGAGACCTTCACCGACCCGGCTCGTCACCGAGGCACCTGCTACAAGGCAGCGAACTTCCTCCTCGCGGGCGAGACCTCGGGATACGGGCGGCGGGGCGGCTCCTGGGTCCATCACGGCAACAAGAAGCTCTGCTGGCTCTACCCGCTCAGGCGCGACGCAGGAGTGATCCTCGCCTCGCCCTTCGAGCACCCGATGCTCAGCTCGTCCACAAAGAGGAAGGCGAACATGGTCGACTTGAACTCCGTCGTCATCGACGGCGAGGGCGGGCTGTACGCCCGGCTTGCCGAGCTGCCCGACCACAGAAAGCCAAAGGGCGTACGCCACAAGCTCGCCGCGATCTTGGTCGTCTGTGCCGCCGCGGTGCTCTGCGGAGCCAGGGGACCGACCGAGATCGCCGAGTGGGCCGCCGACTTGGACGACGAGGCGCGAGCTCGCTTGCACTGCCGCAGGAGGCCGAAGACGAAGCGCCTGGTCGTGCCGAGCTACTCGACGATCCAGCGCACGCTCAAACGGACCGACATGGAGGCCTTCGACCGGATCGTCAACGAGACGATGCACGAGCAGGTGACCAAGCGTGCAAGCGCGAACGGCACGTCCGACCCGGCGACAGAGGAGGGCCCGCGAGGAGCAGAGTGCGACGGCGAGGAGCAGGCAGAGAGATCCGACGCCCAAACAGACGCCCGCGTCGAGGACGATCGCCGAGCACCACGCTGCCTCGCCGTCGACGGCAAGAGCCTGCGCGGCGCGATCCAAGACGATGGTCGCCTGCTGCACCTGCTGTCGGTGCTGACCCACGACGAGCGCGTCGTGGTCGGCCAGCAGGAGGTCGACCACAAGACGAACGAGATCAACTTCTTTCGGCCGTTGCTCGCCGATCTCGACATCGAAGGCTGCCTCGTCACCGCCGACTCGCTGCATACTCAGCGCAAGCACGCCCACTTCCTCGTCGAGGAGAAGCGGGCCGACTACCTGTTCTACGCCGATCTCAACCAGCCCAAGCTCCACGAGGCGGTCAGCGGCCTTCCCGAGCAGGACTGGTCGGAGCCCTACACCGAGACCGGGAAGGGGCACGGCCGGGTCGAGACCCGCACGATCTGGACCTCGAGCACGATCACCGAGAAGATCAGCTTCCCCCACGTCGCCCAGCTCGTGCGGATAATGCGCGAGGTCGACGACGCGAGGACGAGGACGGCGCTTCGGACCGAGACCGTCTACGCCGTCACGAGCAGCCGGGCGAGCGGGCCGATCCTGCTGCACGCGAGCAGGGGCCAGTGGCAGATCGAGAACGGCCTGCACTGGGTACGCGACGCGACGATGCGAGAAGACGCCTCCAAGGTGCGCTCGGGCTCGGCTCCGCGGGCGCTCGCCACGCTGCGCAACCTCGGCGTGCTGCGCCTTGCCGGGGTGACCAACATCGCCAAGGGCCTGCGCCAGCTCTCGCGTCAACCGGCGCTCGCGCTCACCTTGCTCGGCCTGTAGCCGGCCGCTTGCTACCCATGCACAAGCGGGCACTGCCCGGCTAGCTCGTCGCGTCCGCGCTCGGGCGAAGCCGGCTCTCATCGCAGTATCGGCCTCGCCCAACATCGGTCGGAGCGCTCCCGGCGGGTGGCTGCAGACGAGGAAGCTCGCCCACTACTGCTGTGTAGTCACACCGCTGGTACTTTGACCACTTTCCTGCTCTTGCACCACACCCGGGACGCGACCGGCGGACAAGACAAGAGCGAGGTCTTGATGTCATGGCAAACTCAAGTATACTTTGAGATATGCATGACACAAGGGCGCATCCCAGCCACGAAAGGCTCTTCCAGACCGCGTCTGAGCAGGGCGGATACTTCACGGCCACTCAGGCTCGGGCCTGCGGCTTCAGTTGCGCCCTCCTCACGCATCACGCGGGAACCGGGCGCTTCACCCGAATACGCCAAGGCCTCTATCGCTATCGGGAGTATCCCTCCTCTCCGCGGGAGGATGTGATTGCGGCTTGGCTCGCCGCCGGGTTAGATGTTGCCGTAGTCTCCCACGAAAGTGCTCTCGACATACTCGGCCTCTCGGATGTCGTTCCTGACGTGGCGCATCTCACGGTTCCGCGATCGAGACGATACCAGTCGAAGTCGGCAGGTGTCGTTGTCCACACGACGACGCGACCGTTCGGTGCGGCTGACGTTGTGGTGCGCGATGGCATCAAGGTGAGCGCACCGGCGCGCGCGATCGTCGAAGCAGCAAAGACGGGAACAGCTCCCGAGCAAATCGTAGCCGCCGTCACGCAAGCGATCGAGCGAGGGATGGCGACAGAATCCCAACTTCTCGACGCTGCCCGTGGGCGAGGAGGGCGGGTTCAGCGTCTCGTAACCGAGGCGATCGAAGATGGACGGCGTCTCCGGTGAAGTACGAGACCGCAGCCGCGTTTCGCCAGGCGCTCGAGCGGCACCTCAACAACCGTTCGCGAAAAACGGGGATGTCGCTCGTTCGTCTTCGGAAGGCGGTCGTGTTCGATCGGCTCCTCGCGCGTCTCACCGTTGTGGCTCCCGAGCGATGGATTCTCAAGGGCGCGCTCGCTCTCGATTTCCGGATGGGGGACCGGACGCGCACGACGAAGGACATGGACCTCGTCAGGCACGACGACGAAGAGTCCGCGACCGCTGATCTCATCGCGTGCCAATCGGTCCAGGTCGACGACTTCTTCTTCTTTGCGATCGAGAAGGTTGGGCGGATCACCGAGGAGCAGGACGGCGGCGCGGTTCGGTATCGGGTGCGCGCGGAACTCGCCGCTCGACTCTTCGAGCAAGTCACGATCGACATCGGGTTCTCAGATTCCCTTGGGTGGCAGCCCGAGCGTCTTCAGGCTCCCGACCTTCTCTCCTTCGCGGGCATCGAACCGATCGAAGTGCCGACGCTTCCGATCGAGCAGCACATCGCGGAGAAGGTGCACGCGTACACGCGGAGCTATGGGGATGGCCGGCAGAGCAGCCGCGTGAAGGATCTCGTCGATCGCTCGCGGGCGTCTTCGAGGGTCGCGGACAACAGACTCTTCCTGACGACTTACCGAAGCCGCCGGGAGATTGGGCGGTGCCGTACAGGAAGCTCGCGCAAGCGCTCGTGATCGGCGGGGATCTTTCGGCGGGTCACCAAGAAGTAGCCGCGTTCCTGGACGCAGTGCTCAGCGGCCTCGAGTCGGGAAGATGGGATCCGAACGCCGGCCAATGGAGCTAGCGTTGTGGCGTAGGCCGAAGTGGAACGACCTTAGGGCGCACGCCGACGCGGGCCCGCGCAAGATCGACCGGTCGCTGGCGGCCGTTCGGGCTGTTGATGGCTCGTCGCAGCCGGTGATTCACGGAGCGGATGTCGGCGACGCGCAAACCGTCGAAGCTCATCAGATCGCTTTCGAGTGACCAGGCGAAGTCGTTCATGCAGCCCAAGACGCTACGGCTCACCGGCTTCGCGACCTGGGCGCCTGCGGCATCGAGCCGGCCGAACGTGTCCTTGGCCAAGCCCTCCGCTGCGAGAGCCACCTCGATGTAACCGGCGATGAAGGAGCTCGTACCCCGCGCCAGGGGGAGCCATGGTGAGCGAGCAATACTCCGCCGAAGGGTGATCCAGGCCGAGCAGATGCCCCAACTCATGCGCGGCCACGCCTTGGAGATCCGTTTGCGCGAGAGGAGTGGCCCAGGCGTAGACCACCCGCCCCACAAGAGGATCCGCGACGGGCCAAAGAGGCTCGTCGACGCATCCACCGTCGCGCGGTGGGCAGGGATCCCAGGTCCAGTTCGTGGAGATGTTCAGCAAGACATCGGACTCCCTGATGTAGTACTCGGAATCCACGAGCCACCCCGCGCTCCCGGCGATCGTGGGCAGCAGCACGCCCGTCGAGACGGGATCGGCGAACCCGATGGAGTTCTTACCGTCGCCCAGCCGGGGGGGCAGGGATCTCACTCCGAGATAGACGAAGCGCACCTTCGGGTTGTAGGCCTCCCAGGTCGCCACAGCCGCCCGGATGGCTGCGATCGCGCGGTCCTGCGGCATCCTGGGCTGCACGGGGAAGATGTCGTATGGGATACGCACGACCCCGTTCGCCGCGGCCCTCCAGCGAATGGGGGGCTGATACAGATGATAGACGGTGCACGTCTTCGGGCTCTTGCAGTCGGGGCGACCGGCACCCCTCGCGGGAAGCGGCGCCGCCGCAAGGAGCAGGACGAGAGCGAG
>JACQZL010000013.1 GCA_016213865.1 Candidatus Rifleibacteriota bacterium | reverse complement strand
GGCCGCCCGCGCGGGCGAACAGGGGCGCGGCTTCGCCGTCGTCGCCGAGAACGTGCGCAACCTCGCGGAGCGCTCCTCCTCCTCCACCAAGGAGATCGCCGACCTCATCGCCAAGGTTCAACAGGGCACGCAGGAAGCCGTCCAGGCCATGGCGGCCGGGGTCAAGGACGTCCAGGCGGGACGCGAGATCACCGGCCAGGCAGGCACCGCCCTGGAGTCGATCATCGGCTCCGTGCAGCAGTCCGCCCTCCAGATGCAGCGCATCGCCGGGGACGTCCAGGGTCTCGCTTCGGGGGCCACGCGGATCGTCGCCTCCGCGGAGACGATCGCGAACCTGGCGGAGGAGTCGGCACGGGGCGCCGGGGACATGGCCATGGGCACGACGAAGGTGACGGAGGCGATCCTGCAGGTATCGGCCACGAGTGAGCAGACGTCGGCTTCGGCGGAGGAGGTCTCGGCCTCGACGGAGGAGCTGGCGGCGCAGTCCGAAGAGCTTGCAACTACCGCCGGGCAGATGAAGGACCTGGCCCTCGCCCTGAACGAGGCAACGGCCAGGTTCAGGCTGGAGTCCCACCGGGCGTAGGCGGGGAGCAGTCCGCACTCGGCAACCAGCGGAGCCCCCGGACCTCAGAAGGGTCCGGGGGCTCCGTCTTTGGGCCTCATCGCCTGGCGTCGGAGCGCTGGAAAGGAGGATGCACCTCTTCCGAGAGGAGAGGGGCGTAGGCCCTCGGGCGACGGTAGGCGTTCCCCCAGGTTTCGTGCTCGCGGTAGGCGCGCAGCGCGGCGAGGTCGAACGTGGCAAGCACGATCCCCTCGTCCGGGCCGGCCTCGACCAGGAGCATGTCGCGCGAGCCCTCGTTGCGGTCGTAGGCCATGCCGTCGAAGGCGATCGAGCGTCCGTTGCACTTCGGCGCTGGGTAATTGGCCATGGCCACGCCCACCATGTTTTCGAAGGCACGCGCGCGGAACTGACCGATGCGGTTCTCGTCGAGGGTGCAGGAATTCGGAGTGAGAATGACTTCCGCGCCCTTGAGCATGAGCACGCGGGCACTCTCCGGGAACTCGCGGTCGTAGCAGATCATCGCGCCGATTTGGACGGGGCCGGCGGCAGTGTCGAGGGTGGCCACAGTAAACTCATCGCCCGGGGCCAGGGCAGATTCCCAACTCCATTCGCAGGTGTGGACCTTCGCCTGCGTGAGGACCACGACGCCGTGGCGGTCGATGACAGAGACGACGTTGCGGGGAAGCCCGTCATGGCGTTCGAGATAGGTGACGGCGATGGCCATGCCCAGTTCGCGGGATAGTTCGCGATGATGGGAGACAAAAGGACCGTCGGCGGCGATGGCCTGCGCCATCCAGTTTTCGCGACCGGCAGGATCGGGGGTGCAGCGCGTGTAGCAGATATTCCACATCTCGGGGAAGAGTCGAGCTCGGCGTTGAACGAGGCCTTGAGCAGACGGATTGCGAGGGGACTATGCCGCAGGATCTCCTTTGCCCATTTCACGCCTTCCTCTTCGAGACGGTCGAGCGGGACGACGGTGTTGACGAGGCCCATTTCCAGCGCTTCGCGAGCGTCGTACTGACGGCAGAGGAACCAGATCTCGCGGGCCTTCTTCTGTCCCACAAGGCGGGCGAGCTGAGCCGAACCGAAGCCGCCGTCGAAGCTTCCGACCCGAGGCCCTGTCTGGCCAAACCGGGCATTGTCGGCGGCAATGGTGAGGTCGCAGATGACGTGGAGGACATGGCCCCCGCCGATGGCCCACCCGCCGACGAGCGCAATGACCGGCTTGGGCATGGCCCGGATGAGCATGTGAAGGTCGGTGACATGCAGCCGGGGCAGTCTGTCCTCGCCGACGTAGCCGCCATGACCGCGCACGCGCTGGTCGCCACCGGAACAAAAGGCGCGCCCACCTTCGCCAGTGAAGAGGATCACGCCGATATCCGTGTCGTCGCGCGCATCATTGAAAGCGGCCAGCAGCTCAATGACGGTCTTCGGCCGGAACGCGTTGTGCACTTCGGGGCGGTTGATGCTGATGCGGGCGATGCCCTCTGCTTTCTGGTAGATGATGTCTTCGTAGGTTCCGGCGGTTTGCCAGGCGACGGGCATCGTGGGTCTCCTCGGCCTAGGGTCAGGCAGTTTCGTCC
>JACQZL010000012.1 GCA_016213865.1 Candidatus Rifleibacteriota bacterium | reverse complement strand
CTCCCGACTGCGTGCAATCCTTGCCGGGTCCAGGGTGGGGCTCCCACCCTGGTGAGGTCTGGAGCGAAGCTCCAGCAGGGGTCCGGGGACAGCGTCCCCGGAGAGGCCCCTCATCTTCGGCTCAGAAGCTCTCGAAGTCCTGTTTCGTGGCGCCTGTCTGCTCCCAGGTGCGGATCTCCACCGCCTGCGGGATCATCGGAGGCGGGTGGGCGGCGGGCGTGCGGTCGTAGATGCGCCGGCGCAGGGGCGGCCAGTAGTTGCCGGTCTTCAGGGCCGGCGGGTGGTTGGCGACGAGCCCCATCCGGATCTCGCTGCCCACGAACCGCTGCACGAGCGGCGTGATGATGTTGGTGATGCTCCCGCGTTTCATCTCCTCCAGACCGGCGATGCTGGCCAGGTAGTGCACCTTCCGGCCTCGGGCGTTGCCCAGGTCGTCGAAGCGGTGGTTCATGCTCTGGGGGTCGTCGGTCGACCCCTCGGCGGGGTCGTCGTTGCGCTTGGCGGCGATGAAGAGCATCGCGTACATGCTCATCTGGGGCATGTACAGCTCGTCCTCCATCATCTCGCGCTTCTGCCCCTCCTGGTCCGAGTACTTGCCGGTGGGCGGGTGCGAGGCCAGAGAGGCGGTGCGCTCGTCGTAGACCAGGTTGTAGAGGCGCTGAGGGGCGGTGAAAGCGCCCAACTCGGGCGGAGTCAGATCCTTCAAGTCGGGATCGGGTGACGTCGGGAAGAAGTTGGCCCACTTCGATTCGTCGGCGGCCAGGCGGGCGGTGATGACGTCGAGCACACCGGTCGCGACGGGGGTGCCGTCCAGCTCGGCCCGGGTGACCTGTCCGTCGGTGGCGGCGTCGACCAGGGCTTTGCGGATGAGGTCGTAGGACTCGGTGGTCACCAGCAGGTTGCTCGCCGCGCTGCCCACGCCTCCCTTGCCGAAGTAGAGCTGTAGACCGGTCACCAGGTCGTCCTGGCCGGAGGCGCCGGGCGCGACCACGTCCGAGGCCGCGAGCGGCGTGCAGACCGGGGGCGTCGAGGCGTCGGTGTAGCGGACCCAGTCGTACGCCTTGGTCTCGTCGCCCAGGATGCGCGAGAGCATCTCGAACTTGATGAGGCCCTTGAACTCGTTGGCCAGGAACCGGGCTGGATGCCGGTAATCGAACCAGATGCGCCCCTGCGAGATGAGCCCCACGGCGGCGCGCTCCCGCTCCTTGGCGTCGACCACCTCGCCGGTGGTCGTATCGAGCCACTTCTCGGCATCGGCCTGCTGGTACTGGTAGAACGGGGTGCCGTCGATCGGGGTGCCGTCGGGCGTCTCGAACTTGGGCTTGTAATTCTGGCGATGGCCCGCGGCGATGTTGAAGTCGCCGCTGATGAAGATGTCGCCCTCGCAGAAGATCGTGACGTCCCGGTCGGGATTGCCCCAGATCGAGAGCGGCTTCGACGAGTAGACGAGGCCGTTGAAGTCGGCCGGATAGGCCTTGCCGAGGGCCCGGTCGTCGTCGGGAGGCACGTCGCTGCCGTCGTAGCCACCCCGGCCGAAGTCGAGCTGGATGACGTCGGCGGGCAGCTCGCCCGGGTAGAGCGGGAGGGTCTCCTTGGCGACGGGCAACGCGCTGACGTCGATGCCGGCGACGTCGGCCTGCTTTCGATAGAACTTCTGGTCGAGCCGGGGAATCGAGAGCCCCCCCCCGTGCGCGCCGTCGAGGACGTTGCCCGAGGCGGTGACCAGGGCCGACGGCCCGTCGGAGTCGTTCGAAGAATCGATGCCGACCGGCGTGCCGGCCGTCGCCTTGGGTTTCTGGAAGGTCACCTGATAGGCGTCCTTGAACTCCAGGGTGCCGGCCGTGCGGATGCAGTCGAGATTGACGAACTTCTGGAGAGTGCCGTTCCTCTCGATGTTCCCCAGGTTCACGGCCTGGTGACCGTAGAGGCGGCCGTCGGCGAAGACGTTGGAGTGGTGGGCGTCGTTGTGGGAGCCCATCCCGAGCACGACCTTCTCGCCGTCCCACGTCACGTACTCGGTGAAGTTGGACACCTCGGCGATGACGGCGATCTTGGTGTAGCGATCGAGCTTGCCGGTCGGGTCCTTCTTCTTGCCGATGCTCTCGATGCGGACATAGCGGCTGGCCTCGTCGACCGAGGGGGTGCCGGGGTCGTCCTGCAGGGGCACGCGACCGACTCTGACGCGGAACTCGGTGGCGAAGACACCGCTGCCGAGACTACCGCGATAGGTGCCCCTGGGGGTGTTCTCGACCGAGATGTCGCTGTCGCCGGAGAGCCTCACGGGGCGAGTCAGTTCATCCTTCCACTCCAGCTCGCCGGCCGAGCTGAGTTCCATCTCGTGAGTGAGCCAACCTTGACTGTTGCGCATCTCCATCAGCACGCAGTTGAGGCCGGCCTCCGCCGCGGCCAGGGCGCTGAAGCCGTTGAGGACGGCGCCCGTCGCGCGCATGCGGGACGCCGAGTACTGGCTGAACGCCATGATGAGGGTCGCCAGGAGGAAGACGATCGCCACGATGATCGGCAAGGCGATCCCCCGCCGGGAGTTCCGGTCTCGAGTGCGGCCGGGTGTCCGCCGAGCCTCCGTCAAAGACTGCCCCTCAACTTGACCATCGTGTCCATCTCGGCCGCGTAGCCGCGGAAGGCGGTGCGGCTGCCGCTGCGCCGGATCGCGCAGACCTTCATCCGCAGGTGGAGCACGTAGTAGCCGGTGCCGTTGGGCGGCGGCGCTCCCGGCACCTGCTTGGTGCGGTAGAACGTCAGTTCCTGGATGCCGGAGAGCAAGGGCTTGTTCTCGGCCTCGGGTGGCTGGCCGTTGACCTGGCGGTAGAGACTGTAGGTGACCGCCTTTTCGCCGCCGTCGAGATCGGCCACCTCGACCGGATCGTCGAGGTAATAGCGAACGTGGGAGGTGAGCTTGGTGGCGGGCTGGGTCTTGTAGTCCATCACCGCCTGGACGAGCAGGCAGCCGCTGTTCTTCTCGTACTCGAAGGGCGGAGGCGCGTCCTTGACCTCGATGAGGCCGGGCTGGACGACCTCGGAAGAGGCCCGGACATCGCGGGAGAGCTGGGTGAACGCCGACTCGATCGTCGCGTTGATGTCGAGCGCTTCGGTGAGGTTGGCCAGCTGCCGCTGCTCGCCGCCGAAGAAGGTGAACCCCATCAGGAAGATGAGCGCGAGGATGAAGCCCGCGACCGAGATCTCGATCACGGTGAAACCGTCGAGCGAGCGCGCCCGGGAAACCGGGCCTACTTTGCGGGGGCGAGGACGGTCCAAGTCTCGTACTCCAGGGGTTTGTCGTCGGGTCTGGGCTGCCAGGTGATCTTGAGGTGGAGGAGGCGGCCCTCGAAGCCGACTCCCGCGGCCACCGGCCGGATGGCGATCTGGCGCGTGTAGGTGATGCGGCCCAGCTTGAAGGTGTTCTCGCGCTGGATGGCCTGCTCGGCGGTCTCCTCGCCGGCCGGCTCGCTCGGCTCGCGGTGGAGCAGCTCGTAGGGATAGCTGCGGCACTGCTCGACCGTCTTCTGAGCGAGGAAGACGGCGCCCGCCAGGTCGCGGGTGCCCTCGACCGTCTTCGAACCGGTGCGCATGAAGAGCGCGAGGGGCAGGATGGCGAACGAGAAGATGGTCACCGCCATTAAGATCTCGACAATGCTGAACCCGCCGCTGGGGAACCGCGCCCCCCGGCGCCGCGAGGTTCTGGCACTGAAACGGGCCATCGCTGCCATCAGATTACACCAGAAACACCGGGAAGCTGGAGCCTCCTGGCGCAGACGACAACACGGGCAGGTCGCCCGCGAGGAGCTGACCTGCCCGTGAAAGGAGATATCCGGAGAAGCTTACTTCTGTTCGGGCTTGCCCTTGTCCTGGGCGGGCTCGGGCTCCTGGGGAGCACCCAGGGTAGCGAGCTGGATCTCGATGTCGAGGTCGAGGTTGACCTTGACGGTCGAGTTGATCACGCCGGGGATATTGACGGGCAGGTCGAACTTGAAGCTCGACGCGGCCTTGCTGCGCACGATGCAGCCCTTGGCGTTGTCGAACCACAGGTTGCCCTTGGTGGTGGAGTTGACCCGTTCGCCCGTTGGGATCTTCTCGTTTTCGATACCCATGGAGGAACGGATGAGGGTCGTCTTGCCGTAGCCCGGGTAGGTCGCCTCGAGCTTGTCGAGGGTATAGCGGGTCGCGGTCTCGAGAGGGATGGGCTCCGAGATGTGGCTCTTCTGTTCCCAGGATTCGCCTTCGGCGACAGCCTTCGTGGGGAAGACCATCTGGAGCTGCGTGGTCGCAGCGGGGGCGGACTTGGGGTCGTCGATGACCTCGCCGCTCGGCTTCATCGTGATGACCTGGGTGTGGCCGGCGGCAACCGGAATCTGCCGGGCCTGGCCGTTGACGGTCTGGCTGGCATTGAGGATGGAGACGCTGAGGCGGTAGTTGCCATCGGCGTTCTTCTCGATCAGTTCTTGCTCGAGTTCCATCGCGCTCGTCATGTTCTGGTTCTCGACGGCCCCATCCGGCATCGAGAAGCTGGCCCGGCTCTTCATCACCAGCTTGTACTTCAGGGGAGAGTCCTTCCCGAACTTGTACTGGAGAAGGACGGGCTGCGCCGCCATCACCGTGCTGCACAGGAAGAGCACCGGCAGGGTATGTCGAACGAGCCGAAAAATCGTCGGCTTCATGGTTGTAACTGGACCTCCTGGCCGGCGGACGCCGACCCCTGGCCTCACTTGCCCTTGACGAACTCGATGTTGAGATCCAGGTCGAGGTTGGCTCGGACCACCTGAGCGGTGGGCATGCCCGGCACCTGGATGGGCAGATCGAACTTGAAGTTCGAGACCGCCTTGCTGCGAAGCATGCGGCCCTTCTCGGAGTCGAACCACAGCTCGCCCTTGGTGCTGCTGCTGACCTGCTCGCCGCCCTCACCCTTCTTGGAGTTGATGGCCATGTCGCTCCGGATCAGGGAAGACTTGCCGCCGCCCGGGAAGGCAGTGGAGGCCTTGTCGAGGGTGTACTTGGTGGTGGTCTCCATCGGAATCGGCTGCTGGATGCGGCCGACCTGTTCCCAGCTCTCGCCCTCGTTGATGGGCTTGGAAGGGAACACCATCTGGGTCTGGCCGGCAGGCCCGGGCTCGGGGCCCTGGGCGTCGATGACCTTGCCGCTCGGCAGCATCGTCATCAGCTGGGGGCCAGGCATCGCGGGGAACGGCTTCTCCTGGCCGTTCTCGACCTGCTTGGCATTCTCGATGGTGACCGACACGCGGTAGCTGCCGTCGGCCTTCGCCTCGATCAGCTCCTGGGCCAGATCCATCGAGCTGGTCATGGACTTCTCTTCCTTCTGGCCGTCCGGCATCGTGAAGGTCATGTTGCTCGTCATCTCGAGCCGGTAGTGGAGAGGCTGTCCCTTTTCGAACTTGTACTGGGGCAACAACGGCTCCGCACTCACCGCCCCGAAGGCGAACAGCAGTGCCGCCATCACGATTGCGGCAGACTTCATCGACATGAGGCCTTTTCTCCTTTCTAATCGATCTCTGAGATCGGTCCACCCGGAACGGGCCGGGTGGAT
>JACQZL010000074.1 GCA_016213865.1 Candidatus Rifleibacteriota bacterium | reverse complement strand
GCCCACCAGGCGCGTCGTCCGGGCCGTGGATGCGCTTGCGGCCGGGCTGCAGCCGGTGGGGGCGCTGCTGTTGGGGCTCGTGGTCCTCTGGGGCCTGCTCCGGCTGTTGCGCGAGTCTCCCCTGGCTCGGTGGTCGATGGCACTGGCCGCGATCGGCACCATCGGCTTCGCGATGCTCAACTCCACCGGTTCGAACGTCGACACGATGCTCCAGCGAGTGGCCAGTACTCTCGATACCGTGGGTGGCAGTCGAGCTCCGCAAGACGCGGTGGGCAGCCAGCACACGATGACCCTGCGGACGGCGACTGCCGACCTCCAGGAGGTCTTCCGGCAGGCGGGCAAGCTGGCGAAGGTCAACCTCATCCTCGATAAGAGCATCCGGGGAACGACCCCGGTCGAGCTCGACAACGTGGACCCGCTCCAGGCCGTCGAGCTTCTCGCGAAGGCCAACAAGCTGAAGGTCCGCAAGGTAGAAGCGGGAGGCCAGCGCGACTCCTACGTCGTCGTACCTGAAGGCGTGGTCGAAGATGGCTTCGATAAGAACACCCCGGCAGACGACGGCGCCCTCGAGGACCTCGCCAAGAGCTACGTCGACAAGCTGACGCGGATGACGCCCGACGAGAAGGCGAAGCTCCGGCAGAGCATCGACCAGTTCGTGGACTCCGACGCCTACCGGGACCTGCAACGCTCTCTGGGCGAACGCGGCGTCCTGCCGGTCGGCGTGCGCAACTCGATCCGGAACGCGCAGCTCCTGGAACTTCAGGGTTCGCTCTATCCCGCGGACGGAACGCCACGGGCCGTGACCCTGCTGGTCTACGACTCCGCGACGCGGGTGTGGCTCGACCTGGGACTGGGGCTGCTGGCCTTTCTGTCGGGCCTCCTCGCGTTGAACGTGGCCGTCAAGCAGGCTCGACCGGTGCCGCTGTTCCTCGTCGTCTGCGGACTGGGGCTCCTCGGCTGTGCGGTCGAGTGGCACGTGGGCCCGGGCACGCTGCCCTGGCTCGCCGCCGGCCTGGTCCTGGGTCTCGCGGGAAGCGTCTGCCGCACTGCCAGAGGATTCGAGATGGGCAGAGGGATGTCCGTCAACACGGCCCTGCCCGAGGAGAGCGAACGATTCCCGCGGGAGCAGCCTGACCCGCCGTCGGGCGAGCTCACGGCCCCGCGGGCCACGTGAGGGTCGCGGCCACCGCGGCCAACCGTAACCCGCACGTTAATACGCCCGGCGATCGGCCCGAGACCCTCGACTTCGCGCGGCTGGCCCGCCTCACCGCCGCCCTCGCCAGGGCACTGGCCAAGCTGGCCAACGAGTGAGCGGACAAGACGATCTGCGTCGGCTCCGGCTATAGTGCAGTCATGGTGCATTCTAGCCGAATATCTGACACCCGGGCCTACACACCCCGCACACTCCAGTCGTTCGTCGAACTGGCCACGCGCGACTTCCCCGTGGTGCTGGTCACGGGCGCCAGGCAGGTCGGCAAGACGACGCTGTTGCAGCACCTTCGAGCTCCCCAGCGAGCGTACGTGTCGCTCGACGATCCGCTGGTCCTCGGGCTGGCCAGGGAAGACCCGGCCCTGTTCTTCCAGAGATTTCCGCCGCCGGTGCTGATCGACGAGGTGCAGTACGCTCCCGGGCTGCTGCCGTACGTCAAGATTGACGTGGACCGACGTGGCGAACCTGGGTCGTTCTGGCTGACCGGCTCCCAGCAGTTCCAGGTGATGAAGGAGGCCTCGGAGTCGCTCGCCGGGCGGGTCGCCGTCGTCCAGCTCCACGGATTGTCCCGTCGCGAGCTCCTCGGACGAGGGCTGGAGAACCGCCCTTTCGTCCCGACGCCCGAGGGACTGGCCGCGCGCGCCGCCACGAGCACGCCCCTGTCCATGAAGGAGCTCTATCGTCTCATCTGGCGCGGGGCCCTTCCTGCAGTCGCGCTGAACGACCGGCTTGCCTGGGATCTCTTCCACGGTTCTTATGTGAAGACCTACCTGGAGCGGGACGTGCGCAGCCTCGCGAACGTCGGCAATGAACAGGCCTTCATGCGCTTCTTGCGGGTCACGGCAGCCCGCACGTCCCAAATCCTCAACCTCGCCGCGATGGCCAGGGACGCCGAGGTCTCCCCGAACACGGCCAAGACCTGGCTGTCCCTCTTGCAGGCGTCCGGCATCGCCTACTTGCTCGAGCCCTACCACACGAACGTGAACACGCGGCTCGTGAAGGCCCCAAAGCTGTACGTGCTCGACACCGGGCTGGGTGCCTATCTGACGCAGTGGTCCAGCCCCGAGGTGCTCGAGGCGGGCGCGATGTCCGGCGCGTTTCTCGAGACGTGGGCCGTGGGCGAGTTGC
>JACQZL010000073.1 GCA_016213865.1 Candidatus Rifleibacteriota bacterium | reverse complement strand
TGCTCATCTCCTGCATGATGGCTCGCCGGTCATCGCGGCTGCCCGCTGCAGGCGCCGAACAGGCCGAAGGCATGACCCGTCGGAAGTTTCCACTCCTCCAGCCATCGTGCCGCACACTGGTCGACCTCGTCGAGCGGCAGCGTGTTCACGCGGCCGTCAGTTAACGAGAACGTCAGGAAGCCTACCACCTTGGACGGCGCGGATGGCGGGAAGCTGGCAGCTCGATTCGGCTCGAAGCCGGCGTCGGGACGGGACCCGGCCGAGAGCGCGAGCTGCGGATTGAAGCGACGATCGACCGCGGTCGTCACCGCCCGGCGCCAGTGGCCAAGGTCTCGCGCCTTGTCGAAGCCCGCGACGGGCACCTCGAGAAGTTGTTTCACGCGCTCTCCGTACTGGGAGAGCACCTGGTGAAACGCAGGGCGGCCCGAAGCGTCGCGAAGGTCCGGCTTGCGAACGGCGAGCCCCAGCCCCAGCCGCGCCAGGAAGCGCGGGAAGCGGTCGTCGAACTCGTAGAGGTCGAGGCGGGGACGAGGGCCGCGGGTGTGGAGCGCCGCGGCGATGCCGGCCGCCTCCGGCAGGATGAGGTCGAACGTGGCGCCGGTCGGACCGGCGGCCGCAAGAGCGGCCTTCGGCTTGACGGGGCGGGCGAAGTCGAGCAGCAGCACGACCGGCCCCTCGAGGCCGGTGGCGGCAATGGAGGCGCCCGGCGCCGGCATCTCGCGGATGGCGACCTCGTGGACGCGGCCGGCGCAGGAGGGGTCGGCTGCCAGCACCTCGTGCAGCCGCCGCAGGGTCTCGATCCAGGCCATCTTCCGGGACTTGCCCCTCAGCCGATCCGGTCCGAGCGCCTGGATGCGGACGAGCACCCTGGCCCGGGCCAGTTCCTCCCAGATGAGCTTCATCGACACGGGCTCTTCCGCCATCGGCGGGGCAGTCATCGTTTCTCCCTTCCCGGGGGCCGTGGCGCTCGTGGGCTTCGCCGTGGCCCCCTCGGCGACGGGCGCCGCCGCTCCGCCGGCCGTCAAGAGCGAGCCGGCCAGGAGCAGGCCCACCCAGCTCAGGGCGGGCAACGAAAACGCGGGACGGCTCGGGCGAATTCCCACGAGACGAACATATCCGCGATTGCCAACGCCGTCAAGCTCGGCGGGCCACATGGGTGCAGTCGCGGTTCACGGGGAGACTGGTCTACTACTCGCGAGAATCGTCGCATGGCGCGCGGATTCGACCGTGCACGAGGTCGACCAATCACAGAGGCACAGAGACACGGAGACACAGAGAAGTAGGCGGCCTTGATGGAATCAACTCCCCCTCCGTGTCTCTGTGTCTCTGTGCCTCTGTGATACCTGTGCCGATCGTGAGTCCTGCCTACGCCGCGGCCACGCGCCCTTCGGTGAGGAAGGCCAGCGCCTGGTCGTTCTCGCCGTCCATGTAGACGTTGAGTTCGCCGCCGGGCAGCACGCGTTGCACGTCGATGACGCGGATGACGCGCTCGAGTCTGACGTGTTCGGGGAGCAACTCCAGGAAGGCGTTTGGCGATTCGAGGAAGAACCGCTCGTCGAACAGGTCTCCCTCCTCGTCGGGGTAGAGCGCGAGGTAGCGGATGTTCGCCTCGACGAGATCCTGGAAGAAGTGCGTGCCGAAAGAGAGATCGGGCACGTAGCCGCCCTTGCGCCGGGCGATCTCGATCAGCATCTGCGTGTTGCAGATGCCCGCGTAGGTGACGCCGACGCCGAGCGTGATGTCGCCGCGGCTGCCCCACCGTCCTGGCCCCATCAGGATGAACTTTCGCCGGGGCAAGATGCCGTTGAGCTTGCTGACGGCGTCGGCCACCGCCACCAGTTCGTCTCGCGAGGTGATGTCGGAGTAGCCCGCCGGGTCGACGTAGACGATGTAGCGGATGCCGGTAACGCGGCCGTTCGTAACGTATTTGTTGGCCGAGAACACCTTGTGCTTGCTCGGGATCCCGTGAGGGATCGACACCTTCTCGACGTCGCCCATCCGGCACTGTGGCCGGCACTGCAGCAGATAGAGATCTCTCCCGTCGTGGGCGAACTCGACGTCGACCGGCACGCCCAGGGCCTGCTGGAGCACCACGCTGACCTCACGCATCTGCTTGACGAAGTCGGTGTTCTCGAGCAGGCCCGCGAACGTCACGACGACGTCGTGGGCGTTCAGATCGAGCATCCCCTTCATCGGCTTGCGGAGGATGTTCCTCTCCTGGATCGAGACGAGCCGCTCGAGCATCGGCAGTTCGTCGCCGCACTCTCGCAGCACCTGCTCGATGGGGACCGACTCGAACCCGCCGGTCTCGAGATTGAGGAGGTCGAGCGACTTCTGCGAATAACGCACGATCTGATCGGGCGTGACGTTGACGCGGATGTCGGGCCTGCCGGGGCAGACGAGCGTCGGGAAGTCGGAGCCGATGCGGTCGACCGCGCGGGTGCCGAGCCCGACGACCATCCGGATGATCCCGTCTTCTCGCTTGATCCTGGGCGACCAGCGGAACTCGTTGTTGGACAGCATCACGCCGGCGAAGGCCGGGAAGAAGTACTTCCCGACTTTCTGCCCGATCACGCGCTGGATGATGATGCCCATCTCCTCGTTGAAATCGAGGAGGCCGCGCTCGGCCCGATACTGGATAGGGTCGGGGCCGAAGGTCGAGGCGTAGACCTCCGCGATGGCGTCCAGCAGGGCCTCCAGCCGGGACTCGAGAGGCCCCTGGTTCGTGAGGAAGAGGCTGCGGTACTTCCCGGAGAAGGCCGTGCCCTCGTTGTCCTCCAGCAGACTCGACGAGCGGACGATGAGCGGACCCTCGCCGAGGTCTTCCAGGGCCACTCGCATCAAGTGGACGATCTCGGGGGTGAAGTGCGAGTGCTTGAACACCTGCTCGAGGTAGGGGTAGGTGTTTCGGACCTCGTCGAGGCTCGCGAACTTGAGGGTCTGCAGGTCTTCCAGCGCGTTGTTGTGGAGGAAGTCGTCCTGCGAGTCGGTGGTGAGATACCAGGTGTGCGGGATCTTGATGGAGGCGAGCAGCGGGTGGTCGGCCGCCTTCCGCTTGAGGATGTGCCAGGCCAGGATGAGGCCGGCGGCCTTGCCTCCGACCCGGCCGACGCCCTGCGCGGGCCCCGCCACGCGCTGGAGCAACGTCCCGAAGTCGTGGAGCCCGAGGTGCTCGCGGGCGACCCGGATGAGCGGGAGGCTGTCGGTGAGAAGGCGCCGGGTCAAGGCGACCCGAGCCCCCAGTTCGTCGGAGCGCGACAGGACAGGATCGCCCTCGCGCGTCTCCCGGCAGAACCGGCTGACGATCCCCGACACCTCGGCGAGCGAGATGCTCCGGCGCTCGAGATCGAGCGCGAAGAGGCCCAGCCGATCCTGGCGGATCCACTGCTTGAGGAGCACCGTGAGCAGTTCGTCGTGGACGGTGACGCTGGCCAGGCGGATGACCTCGTCGACCAGCTTGTCGAGCAGCGCCATGTCGCCCTTGGGCAGCGGCTCGTTCTCGCCCGCCGCCTCGCTCTTTCTCTGGGCGTAGATCGCCGCGTTGAACTGGACCGCGAGCGACTGGATCAGCGGCAGGGACTGGAGGACCAGGTAGTTCATGAGCCGCCGGAGGAGGCGGCCATGGAGGCCCGTGTCGGTCTGCCGGACGAGCAACAGGATCGAGCGCCACTCGGGTCCTTGCTTCGAGACGGGTTCGGGTGAGGCTGCCCCGTCGGCAGCCCCACCCTCGCCCCTTGCTTGTCTGGCGCCGGCGTACTCGCCGACCTTCTGGGCGATGACCTCGAGGAGTTTCTTCTCCTCGATCAGGAACGGATCCTCTCCTGCCGGGAAGCCGCTCTCCGGGTAGGAGACCTCGAGCGAACCGACCTGCTCGCCCTCGAGCACGATGGGGACCCGCTGGACCAGGGACGTTGCGCGCACCTTCGGCGTTTCGCAGACGACTCCGAGGCAGCTGAGCCTTGCCTGGCAGAGGTCGGGATAGGTCCAGCCCGTCGGAATCCGGTCGACCACCCGCTGAAACGTCTGCCGCAGCGAGAGCTTGTTGGTCTGGAGCACCTCTGCGATGTCGTAGAGGCACCTGAGTTCCTTGACACGCTCGGTCAGCGCGTCAACCGTTCTGAGCCTCGGATTCGAGTCGTCGAGCCCCGGGGTCATCGCCACCTTCGATCAGACCCAGCCGCGGAGGTGGCAGGCCTCGGCGACTCTCGAGATGGCGATCATGTAGGCTGCATCGCGCATGTAGATGTTCTTCTTCCGGGCCAGCGCCGACACCGCCTTGAACGCGTTCGTCATCTTGGTGTCGAGCTTGGTGAGGACCTCATCCTTGTCCCAGAAGTAGTTCATGTTGCACTGGACCTGCTCGAAATAGGAGCAAGTCACGCCTCCGGCGTTGCACAGGAAGTCAGGGATCGTGAAGATGCCCTTCTTCTGGAGCCACTCGTCGGCCTCCGGCGTGGTCGGTCCGTTGGCGCCCTCGGCGAGGATCTTCACCGACGGCTGGATGCGCTCCACGTTGTCGGCGTTGACCATGTTGTCGAGCGCGGCCGGCACGAGCACCGTCACCGGCTGCTCGATCCAGGCGTCGCCCGGCAGTTGCTCCCAGCCGTACTCCTTGGCCTTGGACTGGCTGACCGTGCCGAACTTGTCGAGCGAGGCCATGAGCTTGCCGAACTCGATGCCGCTCTTGCAGCGGTAGGTGAAGCTCTTCTTGGCGCCCTGGTCCCAGCAGGAGACCGCGACGACCTTGCCGCCGTACTGGGTGAAGAGGTCGATCGTGTACTGGGAAACGTTGCCGGCGCCCTGGATCGACATCGTGGCGTTCTTGAGTTCGTCCTGCAGGGGGCCGACGTTCGGGGCGACCTGGCAAACCCAGCCGCGGCAGATGCCTTCCTGCTCGCGGTCGAACAGATTGTGCGGATCGCAGATGACTCCGCCCTTGCCGCCGCCCAGGGGAATATCGACCACGGAGCATTTCCAGGTCATCCACGTGGCGAGCGCGCGGACCGTGTCGACGGTCTCCTGCGGGTGAAAGCGGATGCCGCCCTTGCACGGGCCCCGGGAATCGTTGTGCTGGACGCGGAATCCCTTGAAGACCTTGTACTTGCCGTCGTCCATCCGTACGGGGATGCTGAAGTGGTATTCCCGCAACGGGTTCCGGAGAAGATCGCGCGTCGCAGCATCCAGCTCCAACTTCTCGGCCACTGCATCGAACTGCTGCTGAGCCATCTCGAACGGATTGAAAGCTTTCTTGCTCACGACCACTCTCCTTGAAGTCATGCCCACGCACTCGGGCCTGGGAGCCCGTCACGAATAGCACCGCCTCATCCCGGAGCGTCCGGGGGGCGAGGACCTCGACGGGTTCGTCGCCGCGTGGGCGAGGTTCGTACGATTCCCATCGGGGAGGGGGCGTATTGTACCCCGAGGGGGCATCGTCCGTCGAGCGCATTTTCGGCTCCAGGCGGTGGATGTGGGCCCGTCCGCCCGCCCGATGCAGTCCTCGAGCGCCGGACCCGGATCGGGCCGCCGGGCCGCCGCTCGGCCGCCGAGCGAGCGCAACTGTGACCCGGTGCACATCCGGAACGTCACTGTTACACTCGACTCCAGGTGCGGGAGGCTCGATGTCGTACGAGATCCGGTCGTCGCTCCGGGGGAGCCGAACAGCGGTCAGCCTGCTCGAGATCGTCAATCCACGCACGCTACGGGCCAGCCGCCCGTTCGACCTTCAGGAGGTGCGCCTTCAACCCACTCAACCATCTTCTCGTCGGCTGGGTCATCGGCAACATCGGCCCGTCCACGCGGGCCAGCCGCACGTGGTGTCTGATCGCCTCGCTCGCGCCGGACGTCGACGGCCTCGTGATCCTTCTCGGGAAAGACATGTTCCTCAAGTACCACCATCAGTTGACGCACAACCTGCTGTTCGCCGTGCTGCTGGCGGCCCTGTCGTCGCGCTGGCTCGGCTGGTGTTCGTGGCAGGTTCCGAGGGTGTTCGCCTGCGTCCTGGTGCACTTCCTGGGCGACTACTATGGCTCCGGACCGGGCTGGCCGCTACCGCTGTTCGTTCCCTTTTCCGATACCGTCATCCTCAACCCCAGCGCGTGGGCCTTCAACGGTTGGCAGAGCCAGCTCGTCTTCGCCACCACGCTCATCTTCACGTTGGTCATCGCTCGCAAGGGCGTGCGTACGCCGCTCGAGAGCGTAAGTGCAGGCATGGATACGATGTTCAGCGACCTGGCCGTGCTGGGTTTCGGCACGCGGTGCGAGTGCGGCCGCCGCGCTCTCTATCGCTGCCACCAGTGCCGCGTCGCCAGATGCTCCCGGGACGTGAAGTACCTGGGATTCGGGCGGGTGCTCTGCGCCGAGTGCGCGGAGGCGGGTGACGTCGCGCCCGCCGGCGCCTCGACGGCCGCGGCCTCGGTGGCTGACAACGTTGGAGATATGTGACCGATCGAGGCCTTTCCCGGGGAGCCAGGAATGCCGCCCGTGATGATCTACATGGGCCTCCTGGCTATCCCCAGGATCCCGGCAAAGTCGGCGAGTCGTCTCCCAGGATCACGTAGGGGCCGGGCTTGTCCCGGCCCGGGCGGGCGGGGGACACCAGTGGTGTACCCCAGTTTGCCTCTCGGGAGCGTTGCTCCCGAACCCTCACCCGGGGCGAAGTTCGCCCCG
>JACQZL010000072.1:3537-20873 GCA_016213865.1 Candidatus Rifleibacteriota bacterium | reverse complement strand
GACTCTGGAGACCAGTTGTGGCTGTTAACCCACGAACCGCGAGCGCACCCGTCCAGCGCAGGCGTCCGGTAGCCTCGCGGTGCCTTACCCGCAACTTGGGGCCGCCTGCGTCAACGAAACAAGCCAAGGACGCTTGCCACGACTGCAGCGTCTCCGGATTCCCCGGGAAGTGACTTGGGTCCATCTCGGGTCCACGTGCCGACGCGCAAGACCGCAGCCTTCGGTCTCGCCAGGGGACGGCAGCTCCCACGTCCGCCCGGAGAGATTCCGGCTCATCGAGGAGGTGTTCCCTGTGGAAAGAAGAAGCGAACTGAAGGAACTTGGAAAGAGGGTTGGGGTGTTGTTGGCGGCGCTCGCGTTCGGCCTCTGGGCCACGGGCTGCTGGGGTACCGGGTCCCAGGAGAAGGCGGCCACGGAGGAAGCGGCCCCGCCGGCGGGCGCGGTCAGCGGTGCGCCGGCCGAGAAACCGGGCACCACGTTGGGAAGCCCGCCCGTGGCCGAGACGACGGGCGAGGCGGCTGCCGCTTCCACGACAGCCACGACCCCGGCAACCGAGCCCGCTCCGGCGACCGAGCCCGAGCCCGCTCCGGCGCGGGGCCGGTGGGGCGCTTTCGCAGGCCCGGGCGGCGCGGTGCCAATTCGTCTATCCCCCGGGAGCCGGCGTGCGTCTGTATGGGTACGAACGGCGGACCGGTGGAGAGGCGAAAGGGTCCGAGCCGAAACCCTTGAGATTCCACGACCACACCTTACGGGCCGACTTTCAGAAAAGGAAAGAGGAGGACGAGCGAGATGACCCGACAGAGCAACGTGACGAAGTGGCTGGCGCTGCTGGTGACCTTCATCCTGCTGGGCAATTTGAGCTTCGTGGCAGGCTGCTGCGGTGGCAAGGGCGGCAGCAAGGGTGGCGGCGGCAGTGGTGCCAGCGGGAGTGGAAGCTCGGGAGACGGCTCGGGACAGAGCGCCACGGCCGGGCCGGGCGGCGTAGCCATCATCAACAACGTCACGGCTGTGGCTGTCGGTTCGATCAACGGCTCGGTCGCCTCGACCGGCTCCACCACGGGCACGACCTCGACGACTTCGACCGACCTCACGACCTCGACCACGTCGACGGCCGAGACGACCGGCACCACCTCGGCAGAACCCGGCCCCATCGTGACCGGTACCACTCCCTCGGTGCCGACCACCAGCGAAGAGCCGATCGTCCCGCCGACTTCGACCGTGGTCAGCCCGACAGAGCCGACTCCGGTGACCACGCCGGCGGAGCCGACCCCGACCACCACGGAATCGTTGCCGCCGGTCAACCCGGTCACTGACTCGGCGAGGTAGCCGGGACCTCGAGCAGTCCAGATCCTCGGTCGAATTGCGGGCGGCGCCCTTTGTCGGGCGCCGCCCGTGTTTCGGCCCCGAAGTCGTTCGGGCCACGCCTGCCTGCATGGTGACGGGGCCGCGGGGGCCCGCCGGAGAGGGGCGTTTTCAGCAACTGCAGCAGACGTTCTCGGTCCCTCGGCCCTGCTCGGGAAGCGGGCCGTCCACGGGGAAGACCGACGAGAGCGCGGCGTGGGGGCGAGGAATCACGTGCTGGCCGACCAGGTGACCGATTCTCGCAGCGGCGGCCGAGCCTGCCTCCACGGCAGCCAGCACGGCAGCGACGTCGCCGCGGATGAAGCAGGTCTGTAGTGCGCACCCGATGCGCTCGATTGCCACGATCCGCACGGAAGCGGCCTTCGTGGCCGCATCGCACGCTTCGATCATAGCCGGCAGGCTCGTCGTCTCGATGAGACCCAGGGCCGACATGGTGTCCATTGCCGAATTTGCGCAGCCTGCAAGGACGCGCGCACGTAGTGGGACAGAGAAGTCCGAAGAGGACGCAAAGCTCCGTTTCCCGAGAGACGAAGCTTCGCTAATGGTGAAGCCGGACCCGAGAGCCCGGCTCACGCTGGCCGCGTCACGAGCGGACCGGCCTGAATATTGGTTGCGGGGGCAGGATTTGAACCTGCGACCTCCGGGTTATGAGCCCGACGAGCTACCAGCTGCTCCACCCCGCACGCTTGCGGATTTGGAATACCTGCTTTCGATGCCGAGGGTCGGAATCGAACCGACACGGACCTAGGTCCAGGGGATTTTAAGTCCCCCGCGTCTACCAGTTTCGCCACCCCGGCGAAGGATATCCGGGGACACCTTCACAGGTGAAACCTAGGTTACCACGGCGTCGTCGAGTGGTCAAGAAGAATCTACTTCAGACTCACGGAAATGGCGCGCTCTTGCGACCCGAGACGTCGAAGATCAAGCGGGCGACGGGAGTGGTCAGGGTCGATGGCACGGAGGCCGACAAGCCGCTGGTCAGACCCGGATTGAAGACGACCTCGGAGGCCAGCGCGCTGCCGATTTCGACGGCCGACGCGGAAAGGAACCGGACGGTGTTGCTCGAGAGCTTGGGGCTGGCGCCGGTGACCTCGAGACTGAACGTGCTGCCGGGGGCTGTGAGCCCCTGGAGGCTCAAGATCCTCGGCGTGATGTTGAGAGTCACGCTGTTGCTGACCCGAACGAGCGTGACGAACTGCGAAGGGCCGCTGGTGGAAGCCGCCGACGCGCGGACCCCGATCAGCACGGAGCCCGAGATGATGTCGGCGGGCAGCCGGACGATCAGGCTGGTGTCGGTCGCCGTCGTCACGCTGCTCGCGTACACCACGGGCGTGAGCTCGGGGCGCGCGCTGTCGATGCGAGACGCGGATACGGCGGCGGCGGGGTACTGAAAGGCGAGCAGCTTGGCGTCGGTCCCGAACCCCCGGCCCGTGATGGTCACGGTCGTCCCGGCGGTCGGGGACGTGGGGGTGATGTTGGTGATGGAGAGCGACGCCCCTGTCGTGCCGCCAGACGTTCCGGTGGAGACGCGCGTGGGCTCGTAGCTGATGATGGTGCCTGGGAGGACGCCGGGGGGCAGATCGTCGGGCCCGCAGCCGGTGCCCAGGCCGAACGCGATCAGCAAGACCTGCGCGCCAAGGAGGGCCGTCAGCAAGCCGAGCGGCCGGCCAGACGTGGCGCCGCTGAAGGCGCCGCGGCCCTTACCGCAGAGTCGGGAGACGAGCGGCGACGCCACGGGTCACGCGGCCTCAGGCCGCCGGTTGCTCCTGCGGGGCCGAGGTGCCGGCATCGCCGCCCTCTTCGCCGAGCTCTTCCTCGTCGTCCATGGCGACTTCCAGATGTTCCGGGAGGCGGAACTGCTGGAGCAGTTCCTTGACCCGAGTGAAGTCGCCCTTGCCCTCGCAGGCCTTCTCGAGCGCCACGACCTCGATCTGTACGGCGCTGATCTTCTCGGCGAGGCCTCGGGTCATCACGTTGAAGGCGTCGGCCAGCTCCTTGAGCTCATCCCGCGGGCGCAAGGTCGTCACGATGGCCAGGTTGCCCGTGCCGACCTCCTTGGCGATCTTCTCCATGCGGTAGACGGGTCCGGCAATGGTGTGAGTCACCAGGATGGATAGGAGGAAGACAAAACAGAGACTGAATCCCTCGGCGACGAGGATGCGTGGGATGAGGAAGTTGGCGATGTCGCGCATGGTCAGCTCTGGGGCGACGCGATCGCCGCCCTTCTCGAGGAGGTCCTGGACCTTCTCGGAGATGAGCAGGTAGCAGATCCCGCCCACCAGGTTGGCCACGATGGTGACCATCAGCATGAAGATGATGGTCAACTTGAGCTGGAATGTCGGCTTGGATACAAAGCTGCGCCGCCTGTGGGTGATCATCGCGGGGGGCGGCTGCTGGTTGGTTCGCAGGGGACGCCGAACGAGCCCGCAGATGGGACCACGCGAGCGCGAGACTGCCGCTGGATGAGGATCCCCTTGCCAACCGTCCGCAGCCTGCCGGCGATCCGGCATCACTGGCTACTGGCTACCGGCAACCGGTTGCCTGTCACCGGTTCCGGCTCTGGATGAGCCATCAGACTACCCATGCGCAGAGGATGCACCCGCGTGCGTGTCCCACGTACAAATCGGGCGGCTTTGCTAGACTGAGGGTATGCGTGCTCCAGCCTCTCCCGCGTTTCGTCTTGTCGGCTTGCCCGTTCTCGTCGCGGCCGCTGTCGCGCTCGCCGCACTGGCCACCGGGTGCACGGGAGGTGGCGGCAAGCCTGCGTCATCCGCGGCCAACGGTGCCGATGCGAAGGGCCAGGTGGCCCGTTCGCTGAAGGTCTTCTCAACGTTCGAGACCGGCCAGGGCAAGGCGGCCTGGGTTACCGCCCTGTGCCTGGCCGACAAGACCCTCTGGGTCGGGACCCGCTCGGGTCTGGTGTCGGCCGCCTTCGATCCGGCCACCCGCACCCTGACCGCCATCAAGGACGACGAGACCTCCGGCCGCTTCGCCAATCAGGAGGTCACCGACCTGCAGACGGATGGCGGCCGCATCCTGCTCGGAACGACCTTCGGCTACGGCGTACGGGACCCGGCCGGCGGCTGGTCGAGCGACGAGAGCGGCCGGGTGAACGCCATCGTCAGTTGCCAGGGATGGCTGTATGTGGGCCGGACCACGGGCATCGAACGGATCGAGCCGGGCAAGGGGTTCGAGAAGTTGACTCCCGATCCGCCCCTCACGCGCAACCAGACGTCCGCGCAGCACATCCTGTCGCTGGCCGCCGGCAAGGAGGGCGAGCTGTGGGCGGGCACCAAGTTCGGCCTCCTGCACTTCACGCCGCCGGCCGGCAAGTGGGAGCACTTCTTCGGCTCATACCAGGACATCAAGAGCGAGAAGGTCGTGACGGACGAGCTCGGCAACTGCGAGATAGCCGGCAACTTCGTCAACCGCGTCCTCTTCGACGCGCTCACGAACAAGGTGCTGGTGGCGACGGACATCGGGTTCTCGGTCTTCGACGGCAAGTGGCTCAGCTACACGGGCGAGCACACCAAGTACATCGTCAAGGACGACAACCTGACGCGGATCCCGGTCAAGGGCAACCTCGCGCTCCCCTCGGCCGTGGTCCATGCCGTCCTGCTCGACGGAGCGACCGTGCTGGTCGCGACGAAGGGCGGCCTGGCGCGGCTCTCGGGGACCCAGCTCGAGGTCTTCAATGCCGAGCGCGGCCTCCCCGACGACAGCGTGACGGCCCTGGCCATGGACCCGGCGAGCCGGACCATCTTCGCCGGCACCGAGGACGGCGTGGCCGTCCTGGGCTATCAGTGAGACACTTCGACACGACAAACTGGGCGCCCGAGGAGCTCATCCGCATCCTCGAGCTGAAGCCCCTGCCGCTGGAAGGGGGCTTCTATCGCGAGACCTGGCGCTCTTCGCACGAGCTTCCCTCTTCCGCGTTGCCGGACGGATGCAGCGGCTCTCGCGCGGCTGGAACCGCGATCTACTACCTCTTGGCGCCCCAGGCGTTTTCGGCCCTGCACCGGCTGCGCGGCGACGAGATCTACCACTTCTACCTGGGCGATCCGGTCGACCTCCTGGTGCTGGCGCCGGACGGGACCGGCCGTGAGGTGTGTCTCGGGCAGGATCTGCTGGCGGGCCAGACCCCTCAGTTCGTCGTCCCGGCCGGCTGCTGGCAGGGTGCCCGGCTGGCAGCAGGTGGGCTGGTCGCGCTGCTGGGCACGACGATGGCCCCGGGCTTTCACTTCTCGGACTACGAGCATGGCCAGCGCGAACCTCTCCTGGCCCGCTATCCGGCGTTCGAGCCGCAGATCCGCTACCTGACGCGATAGGGGACGCAGTCTGCGTGGGCCGGTCCCGGGGCACCGCGGGTCCCAGGTTGCCAGGACTGGGGCCTCGCGCGAAGGAACGGACAGGCGAGGCCGAAGGGTGCATACTCTGCGCATGGGTAGTCTGATGGCTCATCCAGAGCCGGAACCGGTGGCCGGTGACCGGCAACCGGTTGCCAGTAGCCGGTAGCCGGTGATGCCGGATCGCCGGCAGGCTGCGGACGGTTGGCAAGGGGATCCTCATCCAGCGGCAGTCTCGCGCCCGCGTGGTCCCATCTGCGAGCTCGTTCGGTGTCCCCTGCGAACCAACCAGCAGCCCATCTGGAGCCCTGCAACGAGCCCTCGCTACCGGATACCGGCCACCGGCTACTTGTTCCGGCCGCGCTCGGAAGACTACCCACGCGTAGAGCATGCACCCGCGACCGAACCGCGGGTTGACTCGCCTGGCCACTGGCGGTATACTGCCTGCTCTTTTTTTGGAGCCTTTTCCTTTCAAGGAGTTCAGCCGTCATGCCTGTTCCCAAGAGAAAAACCGCTCGTTCGCGCCGTGACAACCGCCGGTCTCAGGACAAGCTCGCCCTCCCGGGCGTCTGCCGCTGCCCTCGCTGCCATGAGGAGAAGCTGCCGCACCGCGCCTGCCCGTCCTGCGGGTACTACAAGGACTTCGATGTCCTGCATGTCGAGGGTTGAGCCGTTCGGAGGCGCATTTCACACGATAGCGACCGGCTGTCGGGTGGCTACGCTCGAATCGAGATGCCTGCCGGCGTAGGATCGTCGGGGGAGGGGCGTTCTTCGTTTGGGTCTGGCATTCGCACCGCCGTTGCCGCCACCCTGCGGCAGGTCGGGCCCGCGTGCCGCCCATGGAGTGCAGCGTGATGAAGACCGGCATGCCCAAGGCTGCCATCACTGGCATCGGGACGTACGTCCCGGAGAAGGTGCTGACCAACGCCGACCTCGAGAAGATGGTCGACACCTCGGACGAGTGGATCCGCACTCGGACTGGGATCGGCGAGCGACACGTGCTCGACGAGAGCCTCAGCACCTCGGACATGGCCGTCGCGGCCGCCCACAAGGCGCTCCAGATGGCCGACTGCCAGCCCCAGGACCTGGAGCTGATCATCGTTGCCACGGTGACGGGGGACTACGTCTTTCCGTCGACCGCGTGCGTCGTCCAGGACAGGTTGGGGGCAACCCACTCGGCCGCGTTCGACATTTGCAGCTCCTGCAGCGGGTTCATCGCCGCGCTGAGCACGGGGTCCCAGTTCGTTCGAACCGGCCAGTACCGCAAGGTCCTGGTCATCGGTGCCGACACGATAACTCGGCTGGTCGACTGGCAGGACCGCAATGTCTGCGTCATCTTCGGTGACGCGGCTTCGGCGGTGGTGCTGGAGCCGTCCCGGAACGACCGGGGCGTCCTGTCGTGCTACCTGCGTAGCGACGGCAGCGGCGTGAAGTACCTGTTCCAGCCGGCGGGCGGGGCCAAGCTGCCCCCCTCACACGATACCGTGGCCTCGCGACAGCACTACATCAAGATGGACGGCCGCGAGACGTTCAAGACCGCTGCCAAGGCGATGTGCGAGGCGGCCCACGAGGCCACCCGGATGGCAGGGATGACCCCCAAGGAGATCGACCTGGTGATTCCGCACCAGGCCAACATCCGCATCATCCAGGCGGCGGTCCAGCGGCTGGGCATCCCGATGGAGCAGGTCGCGATCAACATCGATCGGTACGGGAATACGGTTGCCGCGTCGATTGGCCTCGCCATGAACGAGGCGCTCGCCGCGGGCCGTCTCGTCGACGGGAGCCGGGTCCTGCTGGTCGGCTTCGGCGCCGGCCTGACCTGGGGAGGCATCGTCCTGCGATGGGGACACTGAAGGTCGGTTTCGTCTTCCCCGGCCAGGGTTCGCAGGTCGTCGGAATGGGCCTCGAGTTGGCCCAGCAGTACGCCGAGGCCCGCCAGGTCTTCGAGACGGCGGATGCGGTCCTCGGAGGCTCGTTTTCGGCCCTCTGCTGGAAAGGCCCCGAGGCGGAGTTGCAGCAAACGGCCAACACGCAGCCGGCGATCGTCACGGCCAGCGTGGCCTGCCTGCGGGTCTTCGAACGGTGCGGAGTCCACGCCGAGCTCGTCGCGGGCCATTCGGTCGGCGAGTACGCGGCGCTGGTGGCGGGCGGGGCGCTGTCCCTGGATGCGGCGGTCGGCCTGACCCGGCTACGCGGCCAGTTGATGGAATCCTCGTGCCCGGGAGGCACCGGGAGCATGGCTGCCGTCATGGGTCTCGACGAGGAGACCGTCCGTGGGATCTGCCGCGAGGTCGCCGGCGCCGGGGTCGCGGAGGTGGCAGGCCTCAACTGTCCGGGCCAGGTCGTGCTGGCGGGCCATGTCCAGGCGCTATCGGAAGCGCTGGCGGTGGCGAAGTCGCGCGGGGCCAGTCAGGCGACGATGCTGCGGGTCAGTGGACCGTTCCACAGTTCGCTGATGGCGCCGGCGGCCGAAGGCCTGGCCCGCGAGCTTGGCAAGGCCCCGTTGGGGCGACCGCGGGTCCCGGTCGTCTGCAACGCCGATGCGCAGGGCCACGTCGAGCCTGTCCGGCTGAGAGAGAACCTCGTCGCGCAACTGACGCGGCCGGTCCTGTGGCAGAAGAGCATCGAACTGATGCTGGGACAGGGCGTCAACGTCTTCGTCGAATTCGGCGCGGGAAGGGTCCTGTCGGGTTTGATGCGCCGGATCCGGCGCGACGCGCAGATGTTGAACGTCGCGGATCGGGGTTCGCTCGACAAGACACTCGGCTTCTTCAGGGCAGAAGGGCTTGCGAAAGCAGCGGCCATCTGATATTCATCTAGCGCTCCGCCGACCGAGCGGACCTTCGTAGCCGGGGATCGCCGGTTGTCGGCGTGTCCGAACACCCGACTGCACCCAACTCGACCATGCACCTCAAAGACCGTGTCGCCCTCGTGACGGGCGCGACGCGCGGCATCGGAAAGAGCGTCGCCGCCCTCCTCGCGTCGCACGGAGCCCGGGTGGTCGTGGTCGGGACCGACTCGACTCGCGCGGCCCAGGAGGCCCAGGAGCTCGCCTCGCGTCACGGGGTCGCGACGGCCGGTTTCGGCTGCGACGTGTCGATCCAGGAGCAGGTCGACGATGTCGTGGACGAGACGGTCCGCCGGTTCGAGCGGATCGACATCCTGGTCAACAACGCCGGGATCGTGCGCGACGGCCTCTTGCTGCGGATGTCTTCGGACGACTGGGATCGTGTGCTGGCGGTCAACCTCAAGGGCGCCTTCCTCTTCACGCGGAAGGTCTGCCGCCACATGCTCAAGCAGCACGCGGGCGCCATCGTGAACCTCTCAAGCGTGATTGGTCTGGTCGGAAGCGCGGGTCAAGCCAACTACGCCGCCTCGAAAGCGGGTATCATCGGCTTCACCAAGTCCATCGCGAAGGAATTCGCGTCCAAGTCCATCCGGGCCAACGTGGTGGCTCCCGGTTTCATCGACACCGACATGACCGACGGGCTGTCGGAAGCCCGCAAAGCCGAACTCCTCCGCCAGATACCTCTGAATCGTCTGGGGACCGTCGAAGACGTGGCACGCGCGGTCGCGTTCCTGGTCAGCGACGAGGCTGCCTACATCACGGGCCAGGTCCTTCAGGTCGACGGCGGAATGGTGACGTGAGACGTCAAGGAGGTCCCCTGGGATGAACCAGTCAGAGATCCTCGATAAGGTCAAAGAAATCGTCAGCAAGCAGCTATCGGTGAGTGAGAAGCAGGTCACCGCGGAGGCCTCGTTCATCGAGGACCTGGGGGCGGACAGCCTGGACACGGTCGAGCTGATCATGAGCCTGGAAGAGAAATTCGAGATCGAGATCTCGGACGAGGAAGCCGAGAAGATCAAGACCGTCCAGGACGTGGTCGACTACATCGTCAAGGCCAAGGGCGGCAACTGACGCTTTCATGCCGGTCACTCCACGTCAGCCACGCCGCGTCGTCGTGACGGGCCTGGGGGCCGTGACGCCCCTCGGTCTGACGGCCAGCGAAACCTGGCAGTCCCTGATCGCGGGCCGGAGCGGCATCGGCCCCATCACCTGCTTCGACACGACCGACTTCCCCGTCAGGGTCGCCGGCGAGGTCAAGGGTTTCGATCCCGTGGCCCGCTTTGGCGACAAGGAAGCCCGCCATCTGGACCGCTCGGCCCAGTTCGGACTGGTCGCGGCCGAGCAGGCACTGAACGACGCCAAACTCGGACCGGCCTGGCCCGGCAGCTTTGTGCCCGAGCGCGCGGGCGTCATGGTGGGGACGGGCATCGGCGGCATCCACGCTCTCGAGACCAACCTGAGGGTGATGGAGAGTCGGGGCTATCGGCGGGTCAGTCCCTTCACGATCCCTATGCTGATCGGCAACATGGTCAGCGGCCACATCTCGATCCGGCACGGGTTCAAGGGGCCGTCGATCTGCCACATCTCGGCCTGCGCGACGGGCAGCCACGCGATCGGCGAGGCTCTCCGCACCCTGATGTGGGGTTACGCCGACGTGGTGCTGGCCGGCGGCGTGGAGGGCGCCATCACCAAGCTGACGGTCACGGGTTTTGCCAACTGCAAGGCCCTCTCCACGGCCAACGACCGCGGTCCGGCGGCCTCCCGCCCCTTCGACCGCGAGCGCGACGGCTTCGTGATGGCCGAGGGCGGCGCTGTCCTCGTCCTCGAGACGCTGGCTCACGCCACCGGTCGCGGGGCGCGCATCCTCGCCGAGCTGGTCGGCTACGGGGCGACCAGCGACGCGTACCACATCACCGCTCCTCCGGAGGACGGCAACGGCATCATCCGGGCCATGCAACTGGCCATGGAAGAGGCCGGCGTCACCGCCTCCGACCTGGCGTACATCAACGCGCACGGCACCTCCACCCCCTACAACGATCGGACCGAGACGGCCGCCTACAAGCGGGCCTTCGGCGAGCACGCCTATCGTGTCCCGATCAGCTCGACCAAGTCGGCGACGGGGCACCTGATGGGCGGCGCGGGCTCGCTCGAAGCCATGTTCTGCGTCCAGGCCATCGGGTCGTCCGTCATCCCCCCGACGCTCAATTACGAGTTCCCCGATCCGGAGTGCGACCTCGACTACGTCCCGAACGTCGCCCGGCCGGCCGAGGTCCCGGTCGCCCTGACCAACTCGATGGGTTTCGGTGGACACAACGCCACGTTGATTTTCCGCAAGTTCGTTCCCTGAGCAGGCTGCAGACCCGGGCCTCGGGCCTGAAGTCTCAGGTCTCAGGTCTCAGGTCTCAGGCCCGAAGTCCCAACTCCTGCTCGTCCCAGAACTGCGCGCTCGGCGCGCCAACTCCAGAAAGTGGCAGCTCAGAGGTCCCAGGAACCGCGCCACCCGGTCGATTTGGGGGAGCTGGAGGAGAAGCTTGGCGTGCGGTTCCAGGATCTCGAGTTCCTCGAGGAAGCGCTGACCCACCGCTCCAGCCCCAGCGTTGCCCGGGGCGGCCCGGACAACGAGCGGCTCGAGTTCCTCGGCGACGCCGTCCTCGAGCTGGTGGTGAGCGACCTGCTCTTTCGGAAGACGGAGCGCCAGGACGAGGGGCGGCTGACCCAGGTGCGCTCGCTGCTGGTCAATCAGGAAGTGCTGGCGCGCATCTCGCGGCGGCTGGGGATTCCGAGGCACCTGCGGCTGGGCCGGGGTGAGGCCCGCGAGGGAGGCTCGATGAAGGCCTCGCTCAACGCCAATGCCCTCGAGGCGGTCCTGGGCGCGATCTACCTGGACAGCGGCTTCGAGGCTGCCTACAAGGTGATTCGCCGCATCTTCACCAGGCGCCTGCGGACGGCCCTGGAGCGGACCCATGCCAAGTGCCCCAAGTCTCTGTTGCAGGAGCTGTCACTGGCACGCTACAATTCGTTGCCCCGGTACGTCACGGTGAGGGAGACCGGCTCCGACCACGCTCGGAAGTTCCACGTCAAGGTCGTTCTCCAGAACCAGCACGAGTTCCGGGGTTCAGGCAAGTCCAAGAAGGCGGCCGAGAAGCAAGCGGCCGCGGTCGCACTCAAGCGCCTCAGCACAACTCCGTCTCGCTAGCACCCTCGACCCGACCCGCCTGGCCGGCCGGGGGCGCCGCCGAAAAACCGCCGAAGCCCGCGGGGGTCGTCATGGACAACAAGCAGGGCCCGCCCCCCTCCCTGGTAGAACCGCCCCAGATACCGTTCCGCAAGGACGGCGTCGAGATCCTGAAGGTCTCCTCCAAGTCCCGGCCCAAGGCCGTGGCCGGTGCTCTGGCCACCGTCGTCGAGCGGGACCGCAAGGTCGTCCTGCACGCCATCGGTGCCGGCGCCGTCAATCAGGCGGTCAAGGCCATCGCCATCGCGCGGGGCTACGTCGCGCCGCGCGGCATCGATCTGGCCACGGTCATCGCCTTCAGCTCCATCGAGATCGAGGTCTCGAGCGGCGAGCTGAGCGAGCGGACCGGCATCAAGTTCTTCGTCGAGGCTCGAAGCGTCTGAGCGCGGAGCACCCTCATGCCCTCCACGCCCGCAGCCCATCGCTACGACCAGATCATCGAGGAGAACCTCAAGGCCGTCCGCCTCAACCCCCAGGACTTCTTCTCGTACTACAACCTGGGCAAGGCCTACGAGTTCCTCGGCTTCTTCGAAGAGTCGGTCGGCGCCTTCCAGAAGGCGATCGCCATCAACCCCGAGGATGCTTACTCGCACAACTTCCTCGGACTGGCCTGCAAGAACCTGGGCCGCCACGAAGAGGCGATGCTCGAGTTCAAGCGGGCCCTCGTCATCGACCCCAACTACGCCTACGCCCACGCCAACCTGGGCACGCTCTACCGGGTCAAGGGCCTCTATGACGAGGCGATCGTCCGGTTCAAGAAGGCCCTGTCGCTCGACCCCGAGAACCCCGCCGCTCTGGCCAACCTCGGGCTCATCCTCCATCAAAAAGGCCTGCACGAAGAGGCGAAGACCCAGTTCCAGAAGGCCCTGGCCCTGACGCCGTCCTACGCCTTCCTCCACTACTCCCTGGCCAAGGTCTACCTTGCGATGGGAGACCCGGGAAGCGCCATCAACCAGTTCCGCAAGGCGCTCTTCATCAACCCCGACGACCTCTACTCGCACCACTACCTGGGCAACACCCTCTTCGAGCGCGGCGAGCTGGACGAGGCTTTCGCCTGCTACCTGCACGTGCTGGAGCTGGACCCGAACTTCGTGTACGCCCACGCGCAACTGGGCCTGCTCTACCTGGAGCGGCGCGAGTACGAGAAGGCGCGAGGCCAGTTCCGTCGGGCCCTCGACATCCTGCCGGAGCACGGGGCCAGCCACTTCGGGCTGGGCCTGGTCTCTTACCAGGAGGGCCGCCTCGCGGAAGCCTTGCGCGAGTTCGCCATCGCCCGCGAGCATCAGGCCGACTTTCCGGGCCTGGCCTATCACATGGCGCTGGCCTACCACAAGGAGGGCCACCTCGACCGGGCCGTCGAGTGCTTCCGCAAGGCGCTGGAGGCGACTCCCAACGACCACCGCTGCCACTACGGCCTGGCGGTCGCGATGCTCGACGGCGGCCACCTGGACCAGGGCATCACCGAGCTGCGCCAGGCGCTCTTCCTTGCGCCTGAAGAGGAGCGCTACCACAAGAAGCTGGGCGATGCCTACGACCTCAAAGGCGAGCCGGCCGAGGCGATCCGCCACTGGGAAGAGGCCAAACGGCTGGGCGAGAGGCCGGGCGCGGTCGACACCTCCGAGGTGACGATCCGCCCTCTCCTGGGCCACCGGGGCGATCTGGAGCTGGCCATCGAGCAGTGCCGCCGCGAGCTGCGCCGCAACCCCGACGACCCGGAGGCCCACTACCGGCTGGCCTGCGCCCTGAAGCACCGGGGCCACTTCGACGAGGCGCTCGAGGAGTTCAAGCGCAGCCTGGCGCTCAACCCTTACGACACCTTCAGCATCTACAACGTCGAGGAGATCTCCCGGAAGCTGGGCCTGACCAACGAAGAGCTGGAGACCCTCAAGAAACAGATCGCCCGCGAGCCCGAGAACCCCACGGTCCACTTCCAGTACGGCAAGTCGCTCTACGCCTACGGCAAGATCGACGAGGCGATCGGCGAGTGGGAAACGACGGCGGCCATTCAGCCCGACCACCAGACGGTGCACTTCCTGCTGGGCGAGGCGTACCGCCACCGCGGGGCCACCGGCAAGGCCGTCGAACACTGGAGCCGCAACCTCGAGCTGGACCCCGAAGACATCAATTCACTCCTTTCGCTGGGCAAGATCTACCTCGACCAGGGCGAGCTGCGGCAGGCCGAGGCGGTCCTCAAGAAGGCCGTCCACATCTACCCGGACAACGTCGCGGGCTACCTCTTCCTGGGGCGGGTGGCCCGCAACGAAGGCGAGCTGGACGCGGCGACCGAGTACTACGAGAAGGCGCTGGCCCTCAACCCCAATCTGGGCGAGGCCTACCTGAACATCGGCCTCTTGTTCAAGGAGCGCGGCCAGACGGCCAAGGCCCGCGAAGCGCTCGAGAAAGGCGTCGCCGTTGCCCGGGACGACTCGTTGCTCCACTACTACCTGGGCGTGGTCCATCGCGCCGAAGGCAACCTGGCCGAGGCCCACAAGAGTTTCGCCCAGGCGCTGTCGCTCAACCCGTTCGACGCGTTCGCGGCGTACTCGCTGGGCATGCTCGAAAAGCACGAGGGCGACCGGGACAAGGCCCTCAGCTACTTCCAGAAGGCGGTCGCGCTGGAACCGCAGGACGTTTACGCGCGGACCAACCTGGGCGTCGTGTTCTACGAGATGGGTCAGTTGACGCGGGCCCTGGAGAGCCTCTCGGCCTCGCTGGCGATCGACCCCGACGACAGCCTGGCCAACTACTACTCGGGCCTGGTCTGCTACGACCTGGGAGACTTCTCGCGGGCCATCCGTCACTTCGAGAGGGTGCTTCGCGTCAAGCCCGGCGACGCCTGGGCCTGCTACAACCTGGGCCTGGCCTACGAGGAGACCGGCCGCCGCGACGACGCCGTCAATTGCTACCGGCGGGCCTGTGCGGCCAGCGAGCCCAACTCGAACCTCCACCGCTTCAGCGGCGAAGCCCTCAAGCGGGACGGCGTGAAGGCCTGAGGCTGGGGTCGGGAGTTGCCCCGGTGCTTGACTCGTCCCGGGCAGACCGCTAGATTGCGGTCTCGTGGCCAACGAATCCTCGTCCCCATGGGCTAATCCGGAGCTCCGCCCGCGCACGCAGAAGGTCACGGTGATCATGCCGGCGTATCACGCCGAGCGGACCATCGAAGCCACCTTCAACGCCATTCCCAAGGAGTGGGTCGACGACATCATCGTCACCGACGATGCCAGCCGCGACAACACGGTGGAAGTCTCGCGCCGGCTGGGCCTGCACACGCTCGTCCACCCGCACAACCGGGGCTACGGCGGCAACCAGAAGACCTGTTACGCGGAGGCGCTGGCCCGCGGCGCCGATATCGTGGTGATGGTCCATCCGGACCACCAGTACGATCCGACGGCCCTCCCACGGCTGATCCTGCCGCTCCTGGAGGGGCGTGCCGACGCCGTCTTCGGTTCGCGCATGCTGGGCAAGCGCTTCGTCGAAGGCGGCATGCCGCGATGGAAGTTCATCGCCAACGTACTCTTGACGGCCGTTGCCAACGTGGTCTTCAACATGTACCTGACCGAATACCACAGCGGCTTCCGGGCCTACTCGCGCAAGTACCTCGAGTCCATCCGGTTCGAACGCGATTCCGACGGCTTCGTCTTCGACACCGAGATCATCGCCCAGGGCGTCATCAAGGACATGCGGATCGAGGAGATCCCGATAACGACCCGTTACTTCCCGGAGGCCTCGCAGATCGGCTTCTACCGGAGCTGCCTCTACGGACTCGGCATCCTCCGGACCCTGGGCAAGTTCCTGCTCCACGTCGGGGGGGCGTGGAAGTTCCCGATGTTCGAGTGACGGTCGCTCACTCCAGCGGCACGGGCCGGATGCAGAGCCCAAGCCGCGGCAGGTTGGTGCAGCGCTCCACCAAATCCTTTCGCAACAGCACCCACAGGGCCCCTTCCGGATCGGGGACCGTCTCGACCCACCAGTAGGCGTAGCGCAGCTTGGCCAGCAGAAGCGGGTCCTCGGACGGCACGCGTCCGGAGCGACTGCCCGTCGCCTGATCGACAACCGTCGCGCCGTGACGCACGAGCTGCAGGGCCTCCGCGCGGTCGATGCGCAGGAGGTTCTCGGAGAGGAACAGGACCGCGACGGGTGCGCTCTCCAGTTGCTCGGCAAAGCTGGCGAAACCCGGCGCGTCGTACCCGCGGAGGTGCCACGAGACGACGGGTGCCGGATCGGTCCGCGCCAGGAACTCGCACAGGTGGACCGCAAGGGCGGAGTGCGACTCCACCGGGTGGACGGCCCAGTCGAGGGGTTCTCCCGGCCTTGCCAGCGCGCCGAGGAACATCTTGTAGCGATCGTGGAGGCGGTTGACCGCGGACGAGGTCCAGACCATGCGCTTCTCGCCGTCCATCGAACCGTGCAGGCCGATCGTGACCGGCGGACTGCCTCGCCGCAAGTTGGTCCACGTCGAATCGTCGACCTGGGCGGCCGAGAGGAGCGCCGCGACCACGGCGACGGCGACGGCCACGGGCCGCGTCAACGTCGAGAACCCGGCGCCCGCGGCGGCCGCCAGGGCCGGGATCAGCGGAGCCAGGTAGCGCGACTCCCAGTGCCGGAAGCAGGCGAGGCAGACGATGGCGACGACGGCGGACGAAAGGAACAGGAAAGTGCCCCTGGCTCGTCGCAGAAGGCCCACCGCCACACCCGCGGCCACGAGGCCCGACAGGTGGAGGCCCAAACCGCTGGGCAGGTCCCCGGCGTAGTTGGCGAGTTGGACCCGGAAGGCGGCAAACCCCTGCGGGAGACCGGGGGTCTGGTCGTTGAGCGTGGTCGTGGCCAGGAGGTCCCAGTCGAGCACGAAGGCGAACCACGGCCCGGCGATCAGCGCTGCCACGACCGCGGCGAGCGCAAGTCTTGCGGCGCCCGCGCCCACGGCCCCTCCGCTTCGGAACCAGGTCACGGTGGCCACGGCCACGGGTCCGAGCAGGTAGAGCCCCGCCGTCCATTTGAAGAGCAGACCGAGCCCGCCGAGCAGACCCAGCAGCGCTGCCCCGAAAAGGCCGGGAAGGCCCCGCGGCCCTGACAGCAGCCACAGCGCCAGGCCGACGACACCCAGCAGGCCGCACTCGAACTGCAGGACCTTCAGTTGTTGGTTGATGATGGGGCTGCCGACCGCCAGCAGCGCCGCGGTGGCCGCCGCCTCGGCTTTGCCGCCCATCCGGAGGAGGGCGCAAGCGAGTCCCAGCAGTCCCGCCACGACGAGAAGGTCGCTCCACATCACGAGGAGCTCGACGGAGGGCCTCTCTCCGGCGGGGCAGAGTAGTGCGAGCCAGCCGAAGTAGAGCGGCGGGTAGTAGCGGTGCGAGGCGAACCAGGCCAGCAGTCCGTCGCGTTCGAGCAACCGGCGTCCCTCGAACGCGTCTCCCGCCAGGATTCCCGAATCGAGCGCGTTGGAGCAGGCCGCGAGGTACATCCAGGAGTTGGCCAGGGCCGCGACCAGCACTAGGAGGACGAGCCAGAGCGCAACGCGAGGGCGGTAGGGCCGGCGTCCCTGCCG
>JACQZL010000072.1:0-3493 GCA_016213865.1 Candidatus Rifleibacteriota bacterium | reverse complement strand
CGCAACGCGAGGGCGGTAGGGCCGGCGTCCCTGCCGGCCCTGACCCGGCGCCAGCCTGGTCAGCCAGCGCCTCCACCACCCCTGTCCTCCCCCGGAGGGGGAGGGTTGGGAGGGGGCAGCGAGCGTCCGGCGCCCGTCCTTCATGCCTGCCGTCTCACCGCGAGACCGCGAAGAGGGCAAGAGCGCCCGAAGAATGGAGGACGCCCCCCTTTGTGCCACCCTTCGGGTCTTTGCTTCTTCGTGGTTCAGCAGTTGGCATGATACCCGGGGAATGCTCCCCTAGCCGAACACCTGTTCGACCTCTTCGCGCAGGGCCACGAACAGCTCTCGTCCCTACTCGGGCAGAGGTTCGCGACAGAGGAGGGCGACCAACGAGCGGTAGTACCAGCCCTGGGATTCCTTGCCGCGCCGGAACCGCTGCCAGAAGCCCTCACCTTCGTTCATGGAATCGCAGGCGATGCTACGGATGTTGTGCAGCTTGTCCGCGCACGCCACGAGTCGTACATCCGGGGCGGCGGATTCGAGCAGCGCGAGCGTGTGACGCTTGCGGTCTTCCCAGGGCGCCGACTTCTGAGGCTCCGAACACGACTGCACCAGCGCCAGCACCCTCTCGCCGAATCGCTCGCGGATGACGCCGGCGTCGAGCGAGGTATCTTCGAGCGTGTCGTGCAGCAGGCCGGCGATGACGACATCCTCGTCGCAGCCTGCCCGCTGGAGCATCATCGCGACCGCCACCGGGTGGACGAGGTAGGGGATCTCCGTGCCCTTTCGGAACTGGCCGGCGTGGGCGACGGCAGCCACCTGGATCGCCTGCTCGAGACGCGGCAGACTGCCGGTCGGAGTTGCGAGCGCTATTTCTTTGGTCGGGTCCATGACGGTGCAGCCGCAAGACGCAGTATGCTACCATCCTACCTCCCGTTCGCCCAAGGTGCGACACGGGCGCCCAGATGCCTCATCCAGGAAGGACGGACCGACGGTCTTGAACAGCGAGCCGACGAAGACAGCCCAGACAGAACCCGGCTCCGGGGCGCCCCCCCGGCGGGTGCCCTGGACCGCGTGGACGTTGATGGCGGTCAGCATCCTCCTCGAGACCGGGGGGCAGACCTGCCTGAAGCTGGGGGCCCGGGCGGTGCAGCCCGGCCTTTCGGAGCTGGAGACGATCAGCCAGGCGGCAGGCAGTCTCTGGTCGCTTGCCGGCTATGCCTGCATTGCCCTGCAGTTTCCGGTCTGGCTCGGGGTCCTCAAGCGGATGGAGCTCTCGATCGCCTTTCCTCTGGGGAGCCTCTCGCAGATCACGATCCTCCTGGCCAGCGTCTTCGTCCTGCGAGAAGGAGCGACCGTCTCCCAGGTCGCGGGGATCGGCGCCATCCTGTTCGGCAGCCTGCTGATCGTGGGAGACGGAGCCCCATGACGCGAGTCCTGCCGCTGATACTGATCTGCCTCACTTGCGTCACGCTGGGCCAGATCTGTTTTCGTGCCGGAGCCCGGTCGCCCTCGAGCTCCGGGGAGTCGGCCGGCGAGGACGACGGCCTGCTGGCGACGGCGATGCGCCCGCTGATCCTGCTGGGTGTGGTCTTTTTCGCGGTCCACCTGGCGACGTGGATGCTGGTGCTGAACCGCGTCGATCTGGGCAAGGCCTACCCGCTGATGAGCCTGGACTACGTGATGGTGACGCTCGGGTCGGCGACGATCCTGGGCGAGCGGGTGCAGCGACGCCGTTGGCTGGGCGTCGCCTGCATCGTCGTTGGGGCCGTGCTGATCGGGGGCAACTGACTGCCCGCGGCTCGGCCATCACCAAGACGCGAAGGCAAGCCAGGCGTGGTAACGTGTCTTCATGACTTCGACTGGGAAGTCCATCTCCGAGTTGCAGCTCGAGCTCGGGCAAGGGCAGTACAGTTTGTCACGTCACGCGCTGAGGCGGCTGGTAGAGCGGAACATCCCGGCTGCATCGATTCGGGAAGCTGGCGCCAACGCTGAGCTCATCGAGGACTATCCTGACGACAAGTTCTCGCCAAGTTGTCTGCTGCTCGGCTTTACCCGTACAGGACAGCCTCTGCACTTGCAGGTATCCCGGAGCCCCAATCCCATGGTGAGGATCATCACCTTGTACTACCCGTCGCTCGAAGACTGGGACGACTTCCGCGTCAGGAGGTCTCGGCCATGAGATGTGACCTCTGCGGTTGCGGAAGTTTTCGGCAAGGGGTCGTCAGCGAGACCTTCCGGGTTGGAGGCCGCATTGTCCTGGTTGAGGGCATCCCGGCTGACGTCTGCTGCAACTGCGGTGACGAGACGATCTCCGCGGCCGTGTCCGAACGAGTGCGGCAGCTCGTCCGAGAGCCGCAAGAGGCTCCGCGGGTCGTGATGGCCGAGCTCTTGGCCTACAAGGCGGCGTGAGCTCCGGGGTGCCCGCGTCCGGGCAGCCGCCACGTCAGGAAGTCTGATGCTCAGGAATCAGCGGCCCGTTCCTCGGGGATTGCCAGCCCCTGCCACATTTCGAACTCCTCTGTCTTCTGTCCTTCAGTTCCGGGCAGGATCCCGGCAAAGTCGTCGAAAAGGACTTCGGCAACCCGATTCCGTCACCCCCGCGCAAGCGGGGGTCCAGGATCGATGCGACCCCTGGGTCCTCGCGGTCGTGCATGGCCGGCGGCTTCTTCCGCGACCGAGGCAGGAGCGATGAAGAAGCTCGCGTCCTTCAAGACCACCCGCCGGGACCGGTGGTTCCTCCCCCTCACATCTTCCCTTCCCACAGCGCCTTGCGCTCGTCGACGACCTTCTTGAGTTTCTGGCGCGTGCGCAGCGTGCCTTTGGGGTGCAGCTTGACGCCCAGCTTGTAGAGGCCCATGTCGATGTTGCGCGCGAAATCGGGGTAGCGGTCGCGGAACTGGGTCACGACAGCCTGCTCGGTCGCGGCCGGTTCGGCGCCCTCTTGCAGCTCGAGCCGGAACTCGATCAGGTCCAGCGGCTCCTCGCGGAGGATGCCGACCTGCCAGTCGTTGGTGATGGAGGGGATGCCTTCGAAGGCATACTCGAAGATGGGCGGGCTGATGTTGCCCATGACGCAGTTGATGAGCTCGTCGGCGCGGCCGAGGATCTTGCCGATGCGCCGGATGTTGGGCATCGGGCAGGTGCACGGCTGGTCGATGAGCCGGGTGACGTCCGCGCTGCGGTAGCGGATGAGCGGCATCACGTTGCGCTGCAGGTTGGTGATGACCAGCTCGCCGTAGCCGTCCTGGTCGGGCTTGTAGATCTCGTACCAGTTGTGGAACTCGTCGACGTGGTAGCCTCGCTTGACGGGGCATTCGAGGCCCAGGGAGCCGAAGGTCTCGGTCATCCCGTAGGCCAGGAAGACGTCACAGTTCCAGGCCTTCTCGACGAGGCGCCTGGCCTGCTCGGTCATGTTCTCGCCGCCGACCAGGAAGAACTTGAGGGGCCAGAAGCCCTTCTTCTGCGCGAGCTCGGTCAGCAGCACCAGCCACGACGGCTCGCAGACGAC